>SVNI01000001.1 GCA_015066975.1 Ruminococcus sp.
TGGCTGAGAGTGCAAGTACTTTGTACTCTCTTTTTTATTTTTTCTTATCCCTTGCCAACGAAAATTTAACACTTACCGCAAAAAGAAAGGCAGAGAAACAGAAGCATCTGTTCTCTGCCTGACAGCATCAATTCAAAACAAGAAATAATATCTTAGGAGATTTTGAAAAATTTCTGATAGATTAGCTTTCGAGGAAATCTGTCAATCCGACAATATGTTTCATGACAGCAAGGGAATCTTCGGCATCGGGTGCGCCGTTCTGGTTAATATCCACTGCAAGAACGCTGTAGCTGTTCATGGTTTCTTTTCCGAGAATTGTCTTATTGATGGTAATCACGTCCAGAATATCCACACTGTCATCTTCTGTCGCATCACCTTTTGTAACTGTAACCCCTGTTACATCAGAAATAAGGGATTTTCCTACACCACTGTATTCTGTAATTAATTCATGGCGGATGACTTTCATAAAATCCTCACCAAGAACATCAGTACCATGTCCGAGATATTTAACCTCACCACTGAAAGGGGAAAATATTGGCGGGTCAGTCTCCTGTGCTGTCATAGTTTCAATATAAAACAAGTCTCCGACTGCCAGCACCTGATTTTCTTCTAAAAACGGTGCAAGTGCAGAAGCATAAATATTTCCACGGACTTCAAATTTCTGATTGATGGGTGAAATTACATAAACATAAGGCTCTGTTTCATTTTCTTGATAGAATACACCTGTTACCATCCAGTTGGCATTTGTCAGCTCCGTTTCGAGTCTCATGCCGAAATCGCCGTTTGAGAAACTGGACGCATTCCAGTATTTGAACTGTTCTGTTTCGACAGTATAATCATCATTATCGAAAAACTGATTATACGCCAGAACATGCATTGGAGCTGTCAAACACGATACCGCAAGTACCGCTGAAAGAAGCATATTTGTTTTTTTCATACTAATTCCTCCTTTTGAATTTTGACAATTGGAATACCGCGCAGAGATTAATTTTTTCATAATGATTCCTCCTTTTGATTTTTGTAAGCGTTTTTTTGCTTTCACTTATTAGACGGAATCAGGAGGAGAAAACACTAAGTAAATTTTCAAAAAATTTCAATTTTTTTGAAAAATAAAAAAGGCAGGAAAAGGGCTTTCCTGCCTTGATAATATATATATATCAGAATTTCTTGTTAGGGTCGCGCACATACTGATTAGGCTGTTGTGTATTGGCGTACTGATACTGATTTGGATTCTGTGAGGCATACTGATTCAGATTCGGCACAGGATAGGGATTCTGCTGTGTTGGATAGGGTGCAGGAGCAGGATTCTGATTAGGAGCGGGAGTGATATTCTGATACTGATTAGGATGTGGATACGGAGTAGGCGTAAGCGGATTACTGGTTTGGCTTGGCATCTGATATACACCTGTATTGGGATACTGCACCGGATTCACAGACTGACTGAGATTCTGATAGTGAGCAGAATTCGGATACGGCATTGGTGCAGGAACGATATTCTGGCTTGCTGGCTGTTCGGGTTCTTTTTTAGGCAGTTCGATAGGCTCGTGACCTGTTTCAACAAGCAAGGCATTATATTTTTCTTGTAATTCGGCATATTCGTCTTTCATGCGTTTTTTGAGGTAGTCAAAGCAGTTTTCTTTGACATTCAGATGATAATGAATTGCATAAGCCATATCACGGCACTGACTGTAGCCACATGCACCGCAGTTGAGGTTGCGGGAAGCCGGGTCATCTTTGTGCATCTGTGTGAATACTTCTTCATATTCTGGCATTGTGAGACTGGGTCTGTGAATACTTTCGTCCTTATAGCTTGTCAGGAAGTCTTCCATTGTGAGGACTTTTTCAAATTCTTTGAACTGCTTGAATTTTCCAATTCCGAAGAAACCGCCTGCTGTTTCTCTGATGCTGTCTTCTACAATAGTATGCATAATTTGTTCGACTTCGAGCAGAGAGGTTTCATCTTCCGGGACTGCTGTACCGCAGTTACAGCCATAACGGCAGTTAAGGACATCAAGAATATCGGGTTTTTTGCCGTCGGGAGTCTTTTCGTAGCGGTCAAGGCTGGGATACAAATCCTGAACACCTTCCGTATTACGAATAACGAGAGAAGGATTGAGCATCAGCATAGTTTGTCTCAGGCCGGAGGGCATGGGGTACATTCTGCCGATAGTGCCTTCTTTGGAATCGAATTCAAAATCTTCAAGCTGATTAAGGTCAGCCTTATGTTTATCCATATATTTTGCAAGATTACGGAAAGTGACGTTATAGTCATAGTGGCCTTCGCGCTTGGCCTCACTGGTTTTGGCAATACAGGGGGAGAGCATGAACAGGGGGGCAGATTCATTCTGATATTTCTTGAGCCATACGGCAAGGCATCCGACAGGGCTGAGAACGGGAGAAAGATAGGAAAGCAGTTCAGGTTTATATTTCTGGATATAGTTGACAACGGCCGGGCAGGGCTGAGTGATGAGTTTTTTGCCGGGATGTTCAGCAATGTATTTGTTATATATGTAAGAGCAGATATCAGCACCGAAGCCCACGTCATAGATACGGCAGTTTCCGTGAGTTCTGAGCAGGGAGAGCAGAGTTTTCCAAGTACCGTCAGGGAAACTGGTGCGGATAGAAGGCGCGACAATGAGAATCATTTCTTTTTTATTTTCAAAATATTCTGCGAACTTGTCGATATGGTCGTGATAATTTCTGGCATTATGACGGCAGATTTTGACACATTCACCGCAGTTGATGCAGGCATTCTGGTCAATGGTAGTAATAAATTCATCAGTGGTATTTTCTTTCAGTCTGGTGATATTGGCATGTACCGGGCAGACACGGACACAGGCATTGCATCCGACGCAATGCTTTTCATCTACTGTGATAATTTCCATTTGCTGACTTCTCCTTTTGAAATTTTAAGCTTTTCTTTCATAGCAAAATATTAATCTCTTTTTAACATATTAAATCTTAGCATATTCAAAAGAGATTGTCAAGAAAAATTTAATTTCTGACGAAAAATCGGCAGTATGGCTAAAAAATAGTTTTTTTTATCTTTTTTATTGATAAGTCAGTGCAGAGAAATTCAGGAAATTTGTTTCTGCATCAGAATTTCTTTGATTTCTTTCCGGCAGGTCAGGAACAGGACAAGCAGATAAACCAGCACGGCGATAAATACAGAAATCAGGAACGTAATTTTTTGCGGAAAGAAAAATAATAATTTATCATAGCAGAGCCATGCACTTCCGGCGCAGAGGATTCCGCCCCAGAATTGAAAGAAAAAGGATTTTGCAAGAAAAAGAGGCTGACCGAGTTCTTTTTTCAGGCAGATGAGGGAGAGCATCAGAATCAGGAAATAGCACAGACTGGTAGAAAGCGAAGCCCCGGCAGTACAGCAATGGGGTATCAGAAGCAGATTGCAGAGCAGTTTGACCAGAATGCCAGGAATCATGACTTTTACAGGCAAGTCCTCTCTGCCGACTGCCTGGAGCAGACTAAATACCGGGAATGCAAGGCAAAGGCATATCAGGCCGGGGGTGAGATACCGCAGACCAGATACAGCGGTCTGGATTTCGGCTGTTCTGCCGGAGAACAGAAATTCAAGAATTCCTTCAGAAAGTGCAAAGATACCGCATCCGGCCGGGACAGCAGCAATTCCGGTCAGTACGAGAACTTGTCTTGCATAGGCAGAAGCTAATTTCTGATTTCCGGAAGCCCAGGCCTGTGCAGTACAGGGCAGAACGCTTTTGGCGAGCATATTCGTCAGGGAGGGTACAAGATTGAACACCGTCACGGATAAGCCCATAAACGAGCCGTAAACAAAAGCAGAAGCTTCTTCCGGAGGAATATTTTTTGCAAGGCTGGCTTTCTGATAGAAAGATTCTGGGTTATCCGCAAGCATTCCGGAGAAAGCTTTCATCATAGTAAACAGGTCAGTCAGAGAAGTGAGGTTCGTCACGAGTGCGCCGAGCGAAGCAGGAATCATGATTTTCAGTAATAATCTGATGATTTTTCGGGAAGACGGAGGAATTTCATGAGAAAGATTCTGCTGTTCCTGAAACTGATTCCAGATAACCAGATACAGCCATCCTGCGCCTGTGGAGAGAGTGACACCAAACACCGCCCCGAATGCGCCCCGGCTTTCGGTTGTCCAGCCATGCAGAACAGAAATATCTGCATTCATAAAAAAACGGCAGAAAAACAGGCCGGCAGTCAGTTTGATAACAGCTTCGACCGCCTGAGAAATAGCAGTCGGGGTCATGGAGCAGAGTCCCTCATAATAACCGCGTTCGACAGCAGTCAGGCAGCAGAACAGAACCGCCGGAGACATAGCCAGCACTGCCGGAAAAGCTTCCAGACTGCCGGAAGTCCGGAGTGTGAAGAATCTGGCACATAACAGGGCAACCAGCATTCCGGCAAGTCCCATTAAAAAACAGAGTCCTCTGGCAGTTTTCCTGATTTTGAGAGCACAGGCGGTTTTCTTTTTCCCAGTGAAATCAGCAACAGGTTTTGCGACAGCAGTGGAAAGTCCTGTCACCAGAACGGCATAAATCGGCAGAAACAGCCCATAAGCACAACTAAAGTATCCCATTCCTGTACCGCCGAGCAGAGCGGTCAGCGGAAGCTTGAACATTGCACCGCACAATTTTGCAAATACCGCCGAGATTGTCAGAAGCAGAGAGCCTTGCAGAAAAGACTGTTTTTTCATAAGCATACCCCTTTCAGAAGAATTTCCAAAAAAATTCACGGAATACAAGCATTTTTTTTGAAAATGCTATTGCCGAAATGAAAATTTTGTGCTATAATAATATCAGCACTCTGTAAAATGACAGAGAATCTGAAATGCAAAGGTGAAAAAAACATTATGAATTATCAATTTTCCGAAAAAGTTTCTCACTTGCAGGCATCTGCAATTCGTGAGATTCTGAAATTTACATCTGAACCGGGCGTGATTTCCTTTGCGGCAGGGAATCCCGCGCCGGAGGCTTTTCCGGTAGAAACGGTGCGCGAAATCGCATCAGAACTGTTTCAGAATGACCCGATATCTGTATTGCAGTACGGAATTACAGAAGGCTATCTGCCTTTAAGAAATCTGATGAAAGAGCGCATGACCGCACAAGGCAATTTCAAGGCAGAAAGTGAAGAACTGATTATCACATCCGGGGCACAGCAAGTCATGGAGCTTGCATGTAAATCAATGTGTAATCCTGGAGATACACTGATTTGCGAAGCACCGAGCTTTATCGGTTCGCTGAATGCGTTCAAGTCCTATAATGTGAATCTGGTAGGTGTACCGCTGGATGATGAGGGCATGAATCCGGAGCTTCTGGAAAAGGCACTGAAAGAAAATCCGAATACAAAGCTGATTTATCTGATTCTGAATTTCCAGAATCCGACCGGCAAGACGACAACTTTGAAACGCCGTAAGGAATTATATGCGCTGGCACAGAAATATAATACAATGATTATCGAAGATAATCCCTATGGTGATTTGCGTTTTTCTGGCGAAGATGTACCGAGCATCAAGAGCATGGATACCGACGGCAGAGTGATTTATGCCGGAAGCTTCTCGAAAGTACTTGCGCCGGGCATCCGGGTAGGATATGGCATTGCTCCGAAGGAAGTTATCTCGAAGATGGTAGTCTGCAAGCAGGTATCTGACGTACAGACGAATAATTTCGGCCAGATGCTGGCATATCAGTTCATGCAGAAAGTGGACTTTGATGCACATCTTGCGAAGCTCAGGGGTATCTACAAGCAGAAAGCAGAAAGAATGCTGAACGGTATCGCAGAACATTTTTCTGCCAATGTCGCCTATACCAAGCCGGAGGGCGGATTGTTCCTGTGGTGTACGCTTCCGGAAGGCAGTGACATGTCCGGATTCTGCAAAAAGGCAGTACAGGAATATAAGATTGCCGTTGTACCGGGCAATGCGTTCATGGTATCGGAAAGCGATGTGACATATTCATTCAGACTGAATTATTCCACTCCGACAGATGAAGCAATCGACAAAGGCACAGCAATTTTAGGACAGCTCACAAAAGAGATGTTTGATTAATATTATTTTTATGCAAGAAAGGAAAAAATTATCATGGCAATTGTAAGACGTTCCCCTTTAGACCCGTATCCGGTAACACCGGGATATTTAGCAACCCGCAACAGCGCACTGCATATTCCGCCCGTACAGTTCTCGAACATGAAGTTCAAGTCTGATGAAGTATATGGTATTGTGATTGATATTCCGATGGGTCAGACCATCATGGTGACAATGGTATGCTTTATCAACGGCGCAGCGAATTTATACTTCAACAACGGAAGTGAATACACAGGCGCATCCACAAAATATAAGTCTGTGGTACAGGCAGCGAGAAATCTGGTAGTCAATTCGACACCGCTGAAGCAGACATGCAAGAGAACATCCCAGTTTCCGCTTCCGGTAGCCGGAAAGCATTTTGTCTACATGATGACAAAGAGAGGCATTTTCAAGACAGAAATCGACCCCAGAACGATTCAGCAGGATGCCAAGGAAAAGAGAGTTGTCTATTATCTGTATCAGCAGGTAATGAGTGCGCTGAGAGTGGCACAGCTTCGTGATGTAGAAAATCTGCCGGAAGGCGGTAAGCAGGCATGAGCGAACAGAACACAACGGAACAGAAAAAGCTGATTTTCAGCGGAATTCAGCCGACAGGCACATTCACGCTGGGAAATTATATCGGAGCAATCCGGAACTGGAAGCCCTTGCAGGAAGATTACAGATGTATTTACTGTGTTGTTGATGAACATGCAATCACTGTCAAGATTGAACCTGCCAAACTCCGTCAGAAGACGCTGGAAGCCTATGCGCAGTTACTGGCATGTGGCATTGATTTGGATAAATCTTTGCTGTTTATTCAGAGTCATGTACCAACACATGCCCAGTTATCATGGGTGCTGAACTGTTCGGCACAGTTTGGTGAACTTTCCAGAATGACACAGTTCAAAGACAAAAGTCAGAAGCATCCTGATGATATTAATGCCGGACTGTTTGATTATCCTGTATTAATGGCTGCTGATATTCTGGCATATAATGCGGATTTAGTACCAGTGGGCGCAGACCAGACACAGCATCTGGAGCTTGCGCGGACGATTGCAAGAAGATTCAACGGACGTTATGGTGATACGTTTACAGTACCGGAAGGTTATGTTTCCCCTATCGGCGCAAAAGTTATGTCTCTGCAAGAGCCGACGAAGAAAATGTCAAAATCTGATGAGAATCCCAATGCTGTGATTTTAATTCTTGATGATAAAGATACTATTATCCGGAAATTTAAAAGAGCCGTCACCGACAGTGAAACAGAAGTTGCATTCCGTGAGGGCAAGGATGGGATTAATAATCTGCTGACGATTTATTCGGCAGTGACCGGAAAAACTATCGAAGATGCCGTAAAAGAATTTGCCGGTGAAGGCTACGGTACGTTTAAGATTGCCGTCGGCGAAGCCGTAGCAGACCATCTTGCGCCTGTCCGTGAGGAATATGCGAAATTAATCGCAGATAAGGCCTATCTGAAAGAATGCTATACCAGATGCGGTGCGGAAGCCCTGCGCTATTCGCAGAGAGTTCTGAATAAAGTTTATAAGAAAATCGGCTTTGTCGCATCTGAAATCAGGTGAACGCTATGGTAGAATATACGCAGAAAGATTTTTATGATATTCATGATTTGCAGGAAATCGTGAAGCTTCTGAGAAGTCCCGGCGGTTGTCCGTGGGATAAGGAACAGAATCATACTTCTATTCGTAATGATTTTCTGGAAGAAGCCTACGAAGCAGTAGAAGCGATTGACCTGCTGGATATGGCTATGATGCGCGAAGAATTAGGCGATGTGCTGTTGCAGGTTGTTTTTCACTGTACACTGGCAGAAGAAGAAAAAGCATTTGATTTTGATGCCGTATGCGATGAAATCTGCAAAAAGCTGATAATCCGTCATCCGCATGTGTTCGGGGATGTCAAGGCCGAAGATACGGAAACGGTTCTGAATAACTGGGATGCCATCAAGATGGAAACCAAGCATCAGGAGACTTATACAGATACGCTGAATGCGGTTGCAAAATCGCTCCCGGCACTGTCGAGGGCGCAGAAAGTCGGCAAACGTGCAAAGAAAGCCGGAATGGATTTCCGTACTGCGGAGGATGCTTTCTCGTGCATTCAGGCAGAACATGATGAATTAAGCGAAGCCATCCAATCCGGAAATCAGGAACGTATCGAAGAAGAATTCGGCGACCTGCTGTTCTCGTGCGTAAACACGGCACGTCATCTGGGACTGGATGCGGAGCAGACACTTTCCAAGGCAACAGAAAAATTCATCCGCCGTTTTGAACAGACAGAACAGCTTGTGACAGAAGCTGGCAGGAATATGCCTGACCTGCCAATTGAAACACTTGACGAATACTGGAAACAGGCAAAAGAAAATTTAAACTGATTTACTTACAGGAGGAAATTATCATGACTAAATCTGAATTAATCGCTATGTATGCCAAGAACCGTGACCGCAAGAGAAAAGATGCCGAAGCAGATGTGAATTTTATTTTTGACACTATCTGTGCTTCTCTGGCTGAAGGTGAAAAAGTGGTTCTGACAGGATTCGGAACGTTTGATGTAAGAGAGCGCAAGGAAAAACGCTGTCTGAATCCGCGCACAGGTGACCCGATTCAGCTTCCGGCAGGCAAAGCCCCGGCATTCAAGGCAGGCAGAGGCCTGAAAGAAGCCGTAAATCCGAAGACAAAGGACTGAATTAATTCATGAAGAATATCCTGAAAAAATCCATTTCCTGCTGTCTGCTGTTCTGTTGTGTACTGCTGTGCTGTCAGGCCTGCGGTACAGAGATAGAATCGCCCGATACGATTGAAGATATTCTCAACCCCAAACGAAAAGAGCAGGAAACGGAAACAGAAACCCGTTCCGGCTGGTATGATGCCGAAACGGAATCAGAAACGGAATATCAGGGGTTTTTCTTCCAGCCGGAAACAGTGGTGCTGACAGAAGCTCCTGAAACCATTCCGCTGACGGAAACCCTGTCTGTCCCGACCGAAGCGGAAACCCAGCCCATCACAACAGAAGCCCCGACCGAGCTGGTGACGGAAGAAGTGGAAATTCCGCCGGAAGAATGGGAAAATGCCTACCGGGCATTTCTGGAGAATCAGGGTTTCCAGCGTCAGATTTCGGCGGACGTGCAGGAAGCAGATACACGTTTTTTGTTGTTATATCTGAATGATGATGATATTCCGGAGCTGTTTATTCAGACGACAATGGAAGTACTGATTTATGCCTATCATAATCAGAATGTCCTGTATGTGGACAGCTTTTATCCCAGCCATTATACTTATAATTTTTACTATCGGCCATATCATAACTGTCTGGGGTCATTGCAGGGTTCTGTGATGGCTGACGGAACATATCTGGAAATTTACGAGTTTGAGAATTCCCGGACTGCGCCGTCAGGATTGGTGCTGAAAGAGACATACTGTTATCCGACACGGGATTACAGCTATGAAATCTATGCAGAACGCGGTATGAATATCGATTTGGACAAAGCACCGGAACTGGATATTCATCCGGACAGACAGAACAACACTGGAAGCAGTTGGCTGACTGTGCCGGACGTACTGGAGAACAGTACCTCTGTCCAGCGGTATGAAATTACGGAAGAAGGCCTGAATGCTGTATTTGGTGTACAGGACGCGGATGAACAGGAAGAAACTTCCGAAACACAGGAGAGAAGATATGCGTTTGGATAAATATCTGAAAAATTCCCGGCTGATAAAACGCCGGACAATTGCCAACGAGGCATGTGATGCTGGAAAAGTGCTTGTCAATGACAAAGTAGCCCGTGCATCTTATGATGTAAAAATCAATGATGTGATTGAAATCCAGATGGGTGCGAAGGCTGTGAAAGTCCGTGTGCTGAATCTGGCAGAAAATGCTACAAAAGCGAACGCGGCGACCATGTACGAAGTTGTATAATAAAAATAAAAACTCCCTGATTTTTCGGGGAGTTTTTGTATAATTCATAGAAAAGGGGAATTTTCAAAAATTTTTTAAAAAATTATCCAATATTTTTCTCATTTGGTTGTTATATAAGTGAAGCCGTATTTCAGGAAGCTCTTTTTCAGCAAAAAATCAGAAGAAAGAATTATTTTCCAATGAATAGCAAGGCTTCAGAGCTAATCGCTTTTCGTAAAGAGGTAAATTTCGGAAGGGCGTTCCCGCTGCGCATGGGAACGCCCTTTCCGGCTGTGTTTATCTGGTTGGGTTTATCATGAACTGAATGTTCTGGTCATTGATATTATATTTTGTGACAAATTCTGTACCAGTATCCATAATAGAAGCAGGAATTTTTTCATTATTGAGCAGATAAGAAGCAGCCATCACACCGAAATAGCCCATATTATAAGGATTCTGAACAACAATGCCGGCCAGAATATTATTATCCAGATAAGTTTCTGCTCCGTCAAAGTAGTCAAAACCGACTATCTGCACTTCTCCCTCTGAAAGTGCGCCTGCCTGAATCATGCTTTCGACAGCCTGACATGCTCCTGCTGTTGTGGGCTGATTTGTTGTATAGATAAAATCAATATCGGGATTTTCATTAATCAGCCGGACAGTGTTTTCTTTTGTCTGGGTGACATCACCACCACAGTCGACAGGTTCGAGCAATTGTATATCATCAGATGTAAACTGACTTTGAAAGCCGGATGTTCTTTGCTGAGCTGTCTGAGAGGTGCTGTCATGTGTGAGTACTGCAATAACATCGCCCTTTTGCGCAAGATTTTTTGTCTGCTGACCAGCAGAAACAGCAGCTTTCTCGTTCTGTGTTCCGATAAAGGCGGTACGTTCCGGGAGTGAAACATCGCTGTCGATAGTCAGAACCGGAATTCCTTTCTGAATCACTTCAGAGAGTGTGTCATTGAGTTCATCCATCACAACGGGGGCAAGCACAATCACCTCAGTTCCGTCATCGACAGCCTGCTGAATCAGTTCGGCTTGTTTCTGATAATCTTCTTTTTCGGGTGCAGTATAGGAAACAGAAATTTCCCTTTCCGAAGCGGCATCCTGAACGGCCATTTTGACAGCATCCCAGTAAGGGTCTGTACTTTTGCAGATAACAGCTACCTGAGGCGCAGGCGTTTCTGCATTTGTTTCCTGCGCACAGGCGGTACAGGAAAACATTAGGAGTACACTTAGACTGACGATAGATATTTTTTTCTGATAAGAACGCATGATACTATTTTCCTTTCTATGCTATATAAAATCTTTTTTTATTATAACATAATATTTGAATAATGTCAAGTGAAATGAAAAAATTATATAATTTTTGAAAAAAATTATATAATATAGATAATAATAAAAAATCCGGCAGATTTCAGATTTGAAATCTGCCGGATAAAATTTTTAAAATATTACTTGACAGCAACATTTTTGACGGTGTTGTTTCCAAGATGTTCATTCCACCAAACCCAGAGGGTCGGAGCAATGCACTGAGAAGAATAAGTACCGGCAATCAGGCCGAACGTCATCGGAACGGAGAAGCTCAGAATGCTGTTGACATTGAAGACAGAAGCCACTACGCTGATGATAATCATAGTAGAGACTGTTGTAATAGAAGTTCTGAGCGAACGGCGCATTGTCTGGCTTGCGCTCTTGTTGACGAGCTCTGCAATGGTAGTATCCTGACCAAGAAACTTTTGATTTTCACGGATTCTGTCATATACGATAATAGTATTATTGATAGAATAGCCGAAGATGGTCAGAACTACAGCCATGAAGTTAGAGTCGATTTCAAAACCGCAGAGCACGAAACTGCCGTAAGTAATGATAATATCATGAAGCAGTGTGATAATTGTGAATACACCGGCAGACCAACCGCTGATTTTCTTGAATCGCAGAGCGATATAGATAATCAGGAGGATTGCAGCAAAGATAACGGCAACAATACATTTTGCAAAGAATTCACGTCCGGAAGACGGGCTTACATCATTGCTTTCGAGTTCCTGAATATTGTTATCCGGATAAGTTTCGAGCATTACATTAAGCATATTTTCCTGCTGTTCGAGGGTAAGGCTTTCATCATAACTGAAAGAAACTGTCAGAATATTGGTATCAGCGTCGAAGCTTTCGCCTTTCTGGAGGGTAACGGGAGTATTGAGGATGCCTTCAATCGCAGACTGGCAGGCAGTTTCATTCAGGTCACCGCTGTAGGAATAAGAAACGATAGTACCGCCCTTGAAATCGATGGAAACTTCCACGCCTTTCAGTGTTGTCAGCAGAGACGCCGCAACCAGTATAGCAGAGATGCTGAAGAATTTCTTTTTCGTTTCGCTGAAATGAAAAATCCTTGCTTCTTTATACTTGTCTTTATTATAATTGAAGAATTCGGGTTTCTGAAAAGCCTTGAATCTTGCGAGAGAGAATGTCATCAGTCTTGCGGCGAACACACCCATCACGAAGTTGAGGATAACACCCATGATAAGAGTAAAGCCGAAAGAATAGATAAAGCCTTCTGTCGTTGCACCGAAGAAATAGAAGATAGTCGCATTCAGGAATCTTGTGATAGCGTTATCTGTACCGAATGCGCCCATCAGGATGAGAGCTACAATAGCAAGTGTCAGGTTGCCGTCAAGGATAGCAGAGAATGCGTTGGCATAGCCGGCCTTGAGGGAAGATTCAAGAGCCTTTCCTCTTGCAAGTTCTTCTCTGATACGTTCGGCTGTGATGATGTTACAGTCAACACCCATACCAACAGAGAGGATAATACCTGCAATACCGGGAATAGTAAGAGTCGAGCTGGGCATGAAGCCGAACCATCCGGAAACAGCAGCAAGCATACCGGCTACCTGTCCGATAAGGCCGATAACAGCAACAAATCCAGGAAGTCTGTACAGCACAAGCATGTAGATGCAGATAAATGCGAGTGCGATTAATCCGCTGAGTACCATAGCACGGAGCGCACCAGAACCGAGTGTCGGGGAAAGTGTCTTTGTGCTTGTGGAATGCAGAGAGAACGGCAGAGCACCGGAAGTAATCTGGTCAGCGAGCTGTTTTGCAGTTTCAGAAGTGAAACTGCCGGAAATAACGGCTTCACCGCTGGTGATAGCTTCATTGACAGTCGCATTGGAAATGCAGGTTTCATCCATCCAGATGGAGATATAACCGCTGTTGGCAGCCTGTGTGGTAGTGGCCGTTGCGAAAGCTTCTTTACCAGAATCATTCAGTTTGAGCTGAACGACCCACTGGTCGTTCTGCTGGTCATATCCGGGGGTAGCAGTATCGACACTAGCACCTGTAAGGATGACTTCGCCGGAAATATCAGAACCGTAACGGAATGTTAATTCTGACATCTGACCGAGTTCATTGACAGCGGCGGCAGGGTCAAAGTTTTCTTCGCTGGACTGCCATGGGAAGCGGACGATAATGCGGTCATTATTATAATCCACATAAGTTTCGCTGTCATTGATACCGAGATTGGTAAGTCTGAGTTTGATGACCTGCAAAGCAGCATCCATCTGTTCGTCAGTAGCTTCTACACCGTCATCGGGTTCAAAAGTCACATCCACACCGCCCTGGATGTCGATACCAAGACGAATGTCTTCGAGACTGTGAACCCATGTGTGTTTAATGTCGCCGTTATAGGTCGCCACACCGAACACGGTTGTGAGGGCGAACGCAATAATCAGGACAAAAGCCACAAAAAAGACGGGTTTTCCGATTCGTTTGTTCACGTTTGAGTAACCTCCTGTTTTGACTTGAAATTTTTTAAAAATAGAAAGAATCAGCCGTATTTCACGACAATCATTAATATTATATTACAAAATGGTGATAAAGTCAATAGTTTGCGGAAGATTTTCAGCAAATTATCAAATACGGAAGATACGGCAGGCATTTTCACAGCAGATTGTAATAAAATTCTGGACGGGGATTTGCTTGACTGCACTTGCTTTTTCGGCGGTGAGGGTAATCATGGTACTGTCACAGCGACGTTTACGGAAGGGTTCAGGGGCAAGATAAGGGGAATCTGTTTCGATAAGGATGCGTTCCATAGGGAGCACCGCAAGTGCTTCGAGGGGCTTTCTGACGTTGGCATAAGTGATAACACCGGAGAAGCTGAAATACAAATCCGGAATTTTGAGTAATTCTTTGGCAGTTTCAGCCGAACCGTTGAAGCAGTGGAGAATGCCTCTGGGCTGGTATTGTCTGAGGATTTCGACAGCATCCCCGGTTGCGTCGCGGAAGTGGAAGATAACAGGCAAATCGAGTTCTTTTGCGAGCAGGATTTGAGAGATGAGGAATTGTTTCTGCATATCAGCATCTGCTTTGCCCCGGTAGTAGTCAAGACCGATTTCGCCGATAGCTTTGCATTTTTCGTACTTTGCGAGTTCGCGGAGCTGTTCGAGCCAGTTATCGGGGAGGTTCTGAATGTAACTGGGGTGAATTCCGGCACTGCAATAGATATAGTTATATTTGCGGGCGAGTTCTGCGCTTTGATAACAGTCAGGAAGTTCGACCCCGGCAAGCATGATGTATCGAATGCCGTTTTCAGGAAGAATTTTTTTCAGCAGTTCTTCCCTGCCGTTGTCGAAACGCTGGCTGGCATAGTGGGCATGGGTATCGAAAATATTCTGATAGGGCATGAAAACTCACTCTCCTGCGGTTTCGGCTGGAACGGCGGAAGCCTGTTTGCCGAAGTATTCAGAAATGCTTTCTTCAAAATCGCTGTCAAGGACAAAGATACCGTCATCCGAAGTGCTTCCGGTAGCAAGCCGGAACGTGCAGAGTCTGCTTCCGTAAGTATACATGTATTTGAGAGCAGATTTTTCGTTGCTGTAGTCAATAGAAGAAATATCTGTATTCATCATGTTAATCAGCGTTCTGAAATTGGAGTCCATAGAAGCGACAATTCTGTCATAGTCGGTCTGGTTAATCATTTCGGAGATGACATCAGAAACAACTGCGCTTCGTTCGCTTTCGCCGTTTTTAAAAAACGGGTTAGTGATGAGCTTTTCAATCTGTGCCGGGCCTAGATACTGTGCTTCTTCACTGTCGGCGAAACCCTGTGTGCCGAGCGGAATCTGATAGTTGACCCCTGCGAAGATATTGCAGATTTTCTGGAAAGATTCAGAATTCAGGATGATATATTTGTCCGGATAGATGCCTGCTTCGTTCTGGATGGCATTTATCGCGCCCTGAATGCCGTTGGTTTTATAGAAACTGCTTAGGGTATCCTGTCTGCCGTCAACGATAGCGAGCATATTGGACGGAAAGGCGACAAGAATCATTTTCTTTTCTGCCGGCAGAACTCTTACAGCCATAAATGTGAGCGGGCTGGCATCACTTGCCTCATCAAGTACGAACATGAGAGTCATGTTGTCAGCCTCTGTGGGTTTGACGACACTGCTGGGAATCGAGCGGATATCTTCTTTCGCGCCGAGCTGATTGTACAGATACATAGCGATACCGCCGATACCGACAATACCCAATAAGAAAGCGAGCAGGAACGGAATCGCTACATGTCCTTTTTTTTGTTTTGCCATAATAAAAATCCTCCTTGATGGTGTTTGCATCTGCATAATTGCATAATGCAGAAACGGTTTTTTTCATTTTTCTGGATAAGCTGCTAAAAATCTGAAAGTTTGTCATGCCCCTTGCTTTTTTGCAGAAAGCGTGTTATAATAGAATAGAAACACATGACGATTGGTCAGAAATCTATTTTTTCAACAGGCCACTGTTCCGGTTTGGGGAGATAAAAAAGCTGAGGGTTTGCCTCAATACGACAGACAGCAAGTTTTTTCTGTTTTGCATAGCTGACAGTTTGTTTCGAGCCGGAGCGTTCCAGGGAACAGACTGCAATCACAGCGGAAGCGTGGTCTACTAAAAAATGATTTCTGCTGATGAAAAGCATGTCATTTTTTCTGCCGTTCTGTCTGAAGTATTCGCCCTCAAGACAGATAACTGCATCCAGTTGCTCCTGCATGAATTTCAGATGCTGGATGCTGTAGCGGCGTTCTTTAAAGAAAGCCTCATAATTCCGGCAGGGCTGTATGCCGATAATTTTGATATTGGGGTATGCTTCCCGTTTCCGGCACAGGTATTCCGCAGCGAAGTAATCGATACCGTCGGCCATGCCGTCCAGAAAATAGAGGTATCCGCGGTTCAGCGCAGAATCGATATAATAATACAGTGTTTGCAGCAGGGCAGCGAGCAGTTTGCCTTCGGGGAGTTTATCGGGTCTGTGTCCGGTAAAACAGAGGGTCTGCTCTTTTTTCAGGGAATCCAGCACGGGATAAGATACTTGTATAGAGTTCATGTTTGAATGCCTTCACCTCCATGGCTGATTAAAATCATTTCTATTATAGCATATTCAAGCATAAACTACAAGTGGAATTTATCATTTTTTTTGAAAAAATTAAGAAGATATTTCCGGGGCGAGGTTCTGTGAATTAATTTTTATGATAAATATATATTTTATAATTTAGTTAAGGAGACGAAAAAAAATTATGATACAGTATCGTCAGAGAGCATGGGCAGAAATTTCACTGGATGCGCTTGCTCATAATGTAAAGGCAATTCAGGAAAAGCTGGCAGACAGCACAGAATATTGTGCTGTGGTAAAAGCGGATGCCTATGGACATGGAGAGGAATTTATCTGCAAAAAACTTTATGAACTTGGCATTCGGTTCTATGCCGTGTCGAGTTTTGAAGAAGCTGTCCGGGTGCGGAAATGGTGTCCGGAAGGGGAAATTCTGATTCTGGGATATACTTCGCCGGAATGTGCGCCCCTGCTTGCGGAATATGATATTATACAGGCAATTGTGTCTGTGGATTATGCAAGAAGCCTTTCAAGCTGTGCCCAGCCGGGCAGGACAGTCAGATGTCATATAAAATTAGATACTGGCATGGGACGAATCGGCATCCGGACACAGGACGAAGAAGCCTGTCTGAACAAACTGCATGAGATAGTTTCTTTGACGGGATTACAGGCAGAAGGACTTTTCACACATTTTGCAGTTGCAGATGAAAATGATACTGAAAATCTGGAATATACAGCACATCAGCGCGAAGCGATTTTTCGCACGGCAGAAAAACTAAAAGAAAGCGGAATCGTGTTCCGGCATGTACATTGTATGAACAGTGCTGCAATCTGCTATCATAACCAGCCGGAAAGCACGCTTGCAAGAGCAGGCATCATCATGTACGGATTAAAGCCGAATGCTGCACTTGCTGTTCCGCTGGATTTGCATCCGGTGCTGTCGTTCCGGACAAGAATCAGTCATATCAAAGAAGTACATGCCGGGGACTGCATCAGCTACGGAAGAACCTATCAGGCAGACAGCACACGCAGAATCGCCACAATAACCGTCGGCTATGCAGACGGCTATTCCCGTTTGCTTTCCAACAAAGGCGAAGTGCTGGTAAACGGCATCAGATGCCGGATTGTAGGACGTGTCTGCATGGATCAGACCATGATAGATGTGACAGGTGTGCCGGATGCTTCTGTTGGCGAAGTCGTTACTCTGATAGGCACGGACGGAAACGACTGCATCACAGCAGATGAGCTTGCTGGCATTTACGGAACAATCGGATATGAAGTCGTATGTGGTATTTCCAAACGAATTCCCAGAATTTTCATGCAGGATGGAAAAATTATGCATGAAGACAGCCTGATATAGAAATTCTGTAACAAAAATGACAAAAAGCGTTACTAATTACTAGAAAGAACAGGACTTACCGATATTTTTAAATTGGAGGAAAATCAATGAAATTATATGCATTAGGAATTGATGTCGGCTCGACGACAGTCAAGACTGTTGTCTGTGACGAATCAGGAAAGATTCTGCATTCTGCTTATCAGCGACATTTTTCCAAGATAAAGGAAACTGTATCGGAACAACTGGAAGCAATTGCAGAAAAATTTCCAGATGCTAAGTTCCGCAGTGCCATGACAGGTTCTGCCGGACTGGGGTTAGCAAACGGGGCAGGAATTTCTTTTGTACAGGAAGTGCATTCGGCCTTTCTGGCAGTGAAGACATGCTATCCGGATGCGGATGCTGTGATTGAATTAGGCGGCGAAGATGCAAAGATTATTTTTCTGACCGGCGGTGTAGAGCAGAGAATGAACGGTTCATGTGCCGGAGGAACGGGCGCATTTATCGACCAGATGGCAACTCTGCTGGGGATTACAGTACAGGAGCTGGATGAAGCAGCTCTGAAAGCCACAAGAACATATCCGATAGCATCGCGGTGCGGTGTATTTGCGAAATCAGATATTCAGCCGTTATTGAATCAGGGCGCAGCTCGTGAGGATGTCGCCGCAAGTATTTTCAAGGCTGTTGTTGACCAGACCGTCGCAGGGCTGGCACAGGGCAGAGAAATCAAGGGAAAGGTACTGTTTCTGGGAGGGCCTTTGTCATTCCAGAAAGGTTTGAGAAAGGCCTTTGTGGAAGGTCTGAAGCTTTCAGAAGAAAATGCTGTATTTCCGGAGCAAGCCCCGGTATTTGTTGCCTTGGGAAGCGCACTTTATGCCGAAGAAAGCAAAGAATCACCGAAAACGGCTGAAGCATTGCTTGAAAAGGTTCGGAATGCAAAGGCGAATTCTGACGTGATGACGGGCGAAAAGCTGTTTGATTCCAGAGAAGAATATGCAGAATTTGTGGAACGTCACAAGCGGTTTGATTTGCAGTATGCAGATTTGAGAACTTATGAGGGAGATGCCTATCTGGGAATTGATTCCGGCTCGACAACGACAAAGTTGGTGCTGATTACAGAAGACGGCAGACTGTTATATAGTCATTATGCCTCAAATGAAGGTCAGCCACTTGACAGAATCGCAGACAGGTTAAAGCAGATTTATGCGGATAAGAATGAAAAGTTGATTATCAAGGCAAGCGCAGTGACCGGGTACGGCGAAGATTTGATAAAGGCAGGGTTATCTGTCGATTATGGAATTGTGGAAACAGTAGCACATTTCAAGGCGGCTTCTTTCTTCTGTCCGGATGTGGATTTTATTATTGATATCGGCGGACAGGATATCAAATGTTTCAAGATTAAGAACGGTGCAATTGACAGCATCATGCTGAATGAAGCCTGTTCTTCAGGATGCGGTTCATTTATTCAGACATTTGCGATGGCACTGGGCTATGATATCGGAGAATTCTCGCAGATGGGCTTATTTGCAGAAAAGCCTGTCGAACTGGGTTCACGCTGTACAGTATTCATGAACAGCAGTGTGAAGCAGGCGCAGAAGGACGGCGCAACAGTAGAAGATATATCAGCAGGGTTGTCGGCATCTATCATCAAGAATGCGATTTACAAAGTTATCAGAGCAAAAAGTGTCGACGAACTGGGTAAAAATATTGTCGTACAGGGCGGAACGTTCCTGAATGATGCTGTTCTGAGATGTTTCGAGCGTGAACTCGGCCGGAATGTTATTCGTCCGGCAGTTTCCGGATTGATGGGTGCATTCGGTGCAGCACTGTATGCAAAGGAACAACAGGAAGAAAACGGCGAAACAAATCTGATTTCTCCGGAAGCACTGGAGCATTTCTCTTACACGTCGAAAAATGTCAGATGCGGAGGATGTACGGCGAACTGTTTGTTAAATGTGATTCGTTTTTCAGACGGTGGCCGGTTCGTATCCGGAAACAGATGTGAAAAGGGTGCTGGTATCCGGAGAGAAACCGAAGTACCGGATTTATATAATTATAAATATGACAGACTGCTGGAAATCGCAGAGAAGAAACCGCCCCGTAAGAGAGCTGTTGTAGGCTTGCCGATGGTGCTGAATTATTATGAACTTCTGCCGTTCTGGCATACTCTGTTCACGAAGCTGGGCTTTGAAGTGGTCATTTCCGGAGAAAGTACACGGAAGATGTATTTCAGCGGACAGCACACAATTCCGTCAGATACAGTATGTTATCCGGCGAAGATAGCGCACGGGCATATTGAATCGTTGCTGGAAAAGAAAGTAGATTTTATTTTCTGGCCATGCATGACGTACAATCTCGGCGAACCTGACACGGATAACAGATATAACTGTCCGGTGGTGGCATATTATCCGGAACTGATGAAAGCCAATCACAGCGGTTTGAATAACACGAATTTCTGCAATCCGTACCTGGATATCAACAATCGGAAGAATGTCATTCAGGTGATGAAGAAAACGCTTGCAAAGTACAATGTACAGAAGCAGATTCCGGAAGCGGTGGATATGGCCTATCAGTCGCTTGCAGACTTCCGTCGGGAAATGACGAAGAAAGCAAGAGAAATCATTTCGCAGGCGCGAGCCGAAGGCCGGAAGATTATTGTATTAGCCGGACGGCCATATCATCTGGATAAAGAAATCAATCACGGAATCCACAAGCTTATCACAAGTCTGGGGCTTGCAGTCATTTCGGAAGAAAGCGTTGCCATGCTGGGGAAGATGCCGCATCTGCATGTATATAATCAATGGACATATCACAGCAGATTATATCGGGCAGCGCAGTATGTAACAACCCAGCCGGATATGCAGTTAGTACAGTTAGTATCTTTCGGATGCGGAATTGATGCCATCACCACGGATGAAGTGAGAAGCATTCTGGAATCATCCGGAAAACTGTACACGCAGTTAAAAATTGATGAAATTACGAATTTAGGCGCGGCCAAAATCAGACTGAGAAGTCTGCTTGCTGCAATGAATCAATCGAAATAAAATCAAGATAAGAAAGGAGAATATTTTTGGAAAATGAGAGAGACTATCCGATTTTCACGAAGGAAATGAAGAAAACGCATACAATTTTAGTGCCGACCATGCTACAGATACATTTTCAGTTAATGACGAATGTATTTGAGTTTTATGGATATAATTGTGAAGTATTGCAGAGCGAATCGCGGAAAGTGATAGAAGAAGGCCTGAAGAACGTGCATAATGATACTTGTTATCCGGCATTGTTATGTATCGGACAGTTTATGGAAGCGTTAAAAAGCGGACGCTATGACCCGGATAAAGTGGCTTTGATGCTTCCGCAGACAGGCGGTGGATGCCGTGCCTCGAATTATATCCATCTGCTGAGAAAAGCCTTGAAAGATACCTATCCGCAAGTGCCTGTAATTTCTCTGAATTTCGTCGGACTGGAAAAAGACCCGGAAAACGGCTGGCACATGAGTATGCCGATGATAATCCGGACAATTTATGCAATGATATACGGCGATATGCTTCAGACATTGTATAATCAGTGCCGTTCTTATGAGCTAGTCAAGGGCAGTTCAGAAAAGATGCTTCATAAATGGATAAAGAAAGCTTGTAAGATTCTGCGTTCCAATGATTATACAGTTACAAAGAAGTATTATAAGCAGATGCTGGATGATTTTGCAACTATTGAGCGTTCACAGGTGAAAAAAATCAGAGTAGGCATTGTCGGGGAGATTTATGTAAAATATTCACCGTTAGGGAATAATCATCTGGAAGATTTTCTGATTTCGGAAGGCTGTGAACCAGTCGTGCCGTCCATGCTGGAATTTATATTATATTATCTGGTGAACAAAGTACAGGATGCCCAGCTGTACGGCAGATATACAAAAGCAACGCCGGTATTCCAGATGTTATATAAGATGTTCTTAGCCGAACAGAAGAAAGTGATGAAAGTGATGAAAGAACACGGAGTATTTGTACCGCCCCATGATTTCGAGCATCTGTTAGAATCTGTACAGCAATATATTAACTTAGGTGTAAACATGGGTGAAGGCTGGCTGATTCCGGCAGAAATGGGCGCGCTTGCCGAGAGCGGTACAGAAAATATCATCTGTACACAGCCGTTTGGCTGTCTGCCGAATCATATCATTGCCAAGGGCATGAGCAGAGCGATTAAAGAACGCTATCCGAATGCGAATATTATCGCGATTGATTACGACCCCGGTGCAACAAGAGTCAATCAGGAGAACAGAATCAAACTGATGCTTGCAAATGCAAGAGTTTCGGGGAATCTGTAAGAAAGTATTTACAAACAGGACAGATTATGTTATAATAGCAAAGGACTGATAGGCTTGCTGGAAACTACGATTGATATCAGTTTGATACTGCGTTTCGGGCTGAAATGTCTGGGAATATTTGCACTGATATTTCTGACGGCGGTATTCACGCCGAAGATGGCAGAAGCCATTGACAAATGGAAAGCAAAGCATTTTCCCGAATCTGCCGAAAAAAAGAAGCCCGGAACAAAGGAAAAATATACCGTTCGTTCGATTTACGAACTGCCTCCCGAACCGGAACAGCCGAAGAAAAAGGCGGTTGTCCGGAAGAAGGCGGATAAAAATCACAAATCATAAAATAATAATCAATCAAGAGAGGTTTTTGAATTATGGCAAAACAGGATAAGAATAAGAAATCTGTAGAAGCAATCACTTCTATGGATGAAGATTTTGCACAGTGGTACACAGATATTGTCAAGAAAGCGGAACTGATTTCTTACACAAGCGTGAAAGGATGCATGGTAATCCGTCCGTATGGATATGCTATCTGGGAGAACATGCAGAGAATTCTTGACGGCATGTTCAAGGAAACAGGTCATGAAAATGTATGTATGCCGATGTTTATTCCGGAATCTTTGTTGCAGAAAGAGAAAGACCATGTAGAAGGTTTTGCGCCGGAGGTGGCATGGGTAACACACGGCGGAAATGACAAGCTTGAAGAAAGGCTTTGTGTTCGTCCGACATCCGAAACGCTGTTCTGCGAGCATTATGCACAGACGGTGCATTCTTACAGAGACCTGCCGAAATTATATAACCAGTGGGTCAGCGTGGTAAGATGGGAAAAGACAACAAGACCGTTTCTGCGTTCTAGAGAATTTCTGTGGCAGGAGGGTCACACAATTCATGCAACTGCGGAAGAAGCTATCGAAGAAACAGAAAAAATGCTGAATGTCTACACAAAATTCTGTGTGGATGCATTAGCAATTCCGGTCGTACAGGGCAAGAAAACCGAGAGTGATAAATTTGCCGGAGCAGTTTCAACTTATGCGATTGAAGCACTGATGCATGACGGCAAGGCATTGCAGGCCGGAACATCTCATTATTTTGGGGATGGTTTTGCAAAAGCATTTGATATTCAGTATGCCGGAAAGGATAATAAATTACAGTATCCGCACCAGACAAGCTGGGGTGTGACAACGAGATTAATCGGTGCGATTATCATGACACACGGCGATAACAATGGTTTAGTACTGCCTCCGGCAGTTGCACCGATTCAGGTGGTTATCGTACCTGCGGCAATGCATAAAGAGGGCGTACTGGAAAAAGCAACAGAATTATATAATCAGCTCAAGAATGCCGGTCTGAGAGTCAAGCTGGATGATTCTGAAAACTCTCCCGGCTGGAAGTTTGCCGAATATGAAATGAAGGGCGTACCGGTTCGGGTAGAAATCGGCCCTCGTGATATCGAAGCTGGACAGTGCGTGCTTGCAACCCGTCACAACGGTGAAAAGACAAGCGTTTCTCTGGATACGCTGGTAGAAAGCGTACAGGCAAAATTACAGGAAGTACATGACGGACTGTATCAGGCAGCACTGGAAAATCGTAACAGAAGAACATATCAGTGCAAAACGATTGATGAAATCAATCAGGCACTGGAACAGGGTGACGGTTTTATCGAAGCAATGTGGTGCGGAGAAGAAGCCTGCGAAGATGAAGTGAAAGCACAGACGGGAGCAGGTTCGAGATGCATTCCGCTGGAACAGAAGCAGATTTCTGATGTTTGTGTCTGCTGCGGAAAGCCTGCAAAACATATGGTACTCTGGGGCAAGGCATATTAATGAAAAGCCGGAAATTAGGATTTTTTCTGATATTAAGCTGTCTGCTCTGCTGTACCGGATGCGGTCATCAGGTTGAGCAGACAGAACTTCCGGAAGAAACACAGCCGGAAACAGTAATTTCTGAAACCATGCCGGAAACGACAGTAACAACATTGGCTGTAAAATCAACAGCCAAAATGACAACCGTTACGACAAAAGCTTCTGAATCCGGAACTCATACGACAACAACCGGAACGATGACAAAAGAAACCGAAGCCGGAACGGAACTGATTTCGACAGAAATTGTTCGGGATGAGAATAATCCGGAAGAAACAGTGATTATTTATTATTATGCGAACAGCGGAGGAAGCGGAAATTCCGGGAAGAAGCGCACGACAGTGACTTCAAGGGCGACAGCCGTACACACGACGACATATACAACAACAACGGTTATGACTGACCCGATTATCCAGACTGCACCGCCGGAAACAGAACCGGAAGAAATCGAAACTGAGCCGGAAGTGGTGCATCTGACAGGGAACGCATGGGAAATTCTGAATCAGATGACATTGAGACAGAAAATTTATCAGATGTTTATTGTCAGACCGGAACTTCTGACGGGTGCAGGAACAGTAACCGCGGCCGGAACGTGGACGCAGGAATGTATTTATGAACAGCCTGTCGGCGGACTGGTATATTTCGGAGATAATCTGGTTTCAGGCGGGCAAACGTCACAGATGCTGTCAAATACGCAGAGTTATGCGAGAGATACCGGAGTAGGGATGTTTCTTGCTGTGGATGAAGAAGGCGGACTTGTAGCGAGATGTGCAAAGAAGCTCGGCACGACGAAGCTGAATCCAATGCAGGAATACGGAAGCCGGAATGACTGGAATGAAGCATTCTGGATTGGCCAGACGCTGGGGAGTGATATTCAGCAGTTCGGGTTTAATCTGGATTTTGCGCCGGTAGCGGACGTAAATCTGAACAGCGGAAATGAGCTGGGAAACCGGATATTCAGTTCTGACCCGTATGTTGTCGCAAACATGGTTGATGGTGTGGTAAAGGGCATACAGAGTACAGGCGTTGCCTCCACGCTGAAGCATTTTCCGGGGCTTGGAGCAGAGGACGGCAACGCGCATTATGATACACAGATTATCATCAGTCGTTCTCTGGAAGAATTAAGAAGTTCAGAATTTGTTGCATTTCAGTTCGGGATTGATGCCGGAGCAGATTTTGTCATGGTGAGTCATCAGATAATGACCTGTGCAGGTGACGGCATTCCGTCGTGTTTATCGCATGTGGTATGTACGGACTGGCTGAGGAATGAGCTGTATTTTGACGGCATTATTATTACGGACTCGTTTGAGATGAATACAATTTCCGGGAGTTACAGTCCGGCAGAATCAGCAGTAATGGCAGTAGAAGCCGGAGTAGATGTGATTCTGATGCCGACGGATTTGACAGCTTCTGTGAATGCGATAGAAGAAGCCGTAAACACCGGAAGGCTTTCAGAAGAAAGAATTAACGAAAGTGTTTACCGGATTTTACAGGAAAAAGAGAAGATGAATCTTCTGGGGTGATAGTATGGAAGACAGATTTTCACAGCAGATAAAATTTATACTGGAACTGGATAAGTTAAAGAATATCTATCGGCAGACGCTGGTACTGCACGAGGACAGGCAGGAGAATGATGCGGAGCATAGTTTTCATTTGGCGGTAATGGCCTGTATTCTGGCCGAACATGCAAGGGAGGAAGTAGATGTTCTGCATGTCATGAAGATGGTGCTCATGCATGATGTCGTCGAAATAGATGCCGGGGATACGTATTGTTATGACGAAGCCGGAAACCAGACCAAAGCTGAACGCGAACAGAAAGCCGCTGACAGGATATTTGCGTTATTGCCGGAGGAACAGTGCCGGGAATACCGGGGGTTATGGGAAGAATTCGAGGCACGGGAAACACCGGAAGCGAAATTTGCAAATGCGCTGGACAGAATTCATCCCATGCTGCTGAATTATACCAAAGGCGGAATTTCGTGGAAGAAGCACGGCATTCATGCAGAGCAGGTAGAAAAGCGCAACTGCGGAGTGACGGCTGACGGAAGCGAACGCATTGGAGAATTTGCCAAGGAAATTATCGAAACTGCCCGAAAAGAAGGAATGCTGTTATGAAAGAATATTTCGAGCCTAATGATTTGAGTATTGAAGCAAGAATCTGTGAAAAGAAAACAGGTCGTGCCATTACTTACAAAGATGACGTAAATACTTGGTATCCATATTTTTCAGTATGTTTTTGGCGGAAATGCTATCCGGTTGCATTTGGCCTGTTTGAACTGTGCGAAAAAATAACAGGTCACGGTTCAATAGAATCCAAATGGTATGAAACTGAAATTCCTACAGAAAAATTACGGGAAATCTATGATTTTCTGATACAGGAAGCATTTGTGAAAGAAATTGAAAAAACAGATTCCGAACACCGAAATTATATAACAGAATGGAGAATGCTTCAGGAAGCTCATGCAAATGCATTGAACGCCTCCCGTCTGATGGAAGTGATACTGTTTTTATTTGAAGGAGATACGGCTTCTCCCTATGAAAAAATGAAGAAAAGTTTGATGGAGCATATTGCAGACAAAAGCGATTTTCGGGCATTGCTGGCGCATCCGGAAGAATATGAATGGGATTTTAAATTGACTGCATTAGATTGATTTATCAAGAAGGAGAAAAAACATTATGAAAGAAATTGTAGTCGGCGAAACAGCTGAAGTCTATACGCGTGTCACAACGGATAAGCTTGCTATTGCTGTAGGAAGCGGTTCACTGAAAGTATTTGCAACGCCCTCTATGGCGGCATTAATGGAAGAAGCGGCATGTGCCGCAGTGAAGCCGTATCTGGATGAGAATGAAACAACCGTCGGGACATCTCTGCATATCGAGCATACATCGTCCACACCTATGGGAATGACCGTATTTGCCGAAGCGGAGATTATTGCTGTGAACGGCCGTGAAATCACATTTCAGGTGAGTGCGCGTGATGAAATCGGCGATATCGGGCACGGAACACATAAACGTTTTGTCGTGAAGAGTGATAAATTTCAGGCCAAAACAGATACCAAAGGAATTATAGGATGAATACACAAAAAGGACTTCCGAAAGAAATCGAGCGGAAATATCTGATACAGAAGCCGGATATTGAAGAATTAAAAAAGATTCCGGGCTGTCAGGCAACGGAAATCACACAGACCTATCTGATACAAAAAGATTCAGGCTTCGGAAGAAGAATCCGCAAGCGCGGGAATGTCGGAAACTGGGAGTATACTTACACACAGAAGCACAAAATCGGCTTTGGCGAGCGGATAGAGCTGGAAGATAAAATTTCTGAACAGACCTATCTGGAATTGCTGAAAGAAGCCGAGCCGGCATGTCACAGCATCCAAAAAATCCGGTGCTGTATCCCGTATGAGGGACAGTTGCTGGAGATTGATATTTACGAATTCAGTGAAAAATATGCAACACTGGAAATCGAGCTTTCCTCGATAGATACCCCTGTGATACTTCCGGAATGGCTGAATATTCTGGAAGATGTGACGGATAAGAGAGGCTACAGCAATTTTGCGCTGTCGCGGAAGCTGGCATTTCCGGAGGAAATGAGATAAAAGAAATCATCATTCCGGTATGAACGTCACAGTTCTTGTATCTGATAAGCCGGAATCCAAAAACAAATGAATATGCAGTCATGTGCGTTTCTTTTCAGAGGGTCTGGAATGAAGTCTGGGAAAAAGCGATTCAAGACAGAAATCTTCATCTTATCGGATGCTGTAAAACGCTTTATAAAAAAGATTTGCAAAAGATACTATGGGAATTTTGCCAAGTAAAAGATTATGTGCTAAACAGCAATTTTTCGTGTCATGACAAATGCTATGTCAGCGAACGGATTGATGAGATTACCGCAAATCTGGAAAATTTCTGGAATGAAATTCCGGATGTGGAAGAACTGGATATGGGATAAATTATCAGGAAGAAACAGATTGGATGCTGATGCACTGCCGGCATAAAAAATATGGATATACCGATATTACTGAAAAACTGAAGCTATGAAAGAGACATGAGGAGGATTTCAATGTCCGAAACAAGAAAAGAAGGGAAATATCTCTGTGCGGATTTTCTGGCAGTCATCGGTGTGATGATGCTGTTAGGGCTGGAGTATTTCAAAGCAGTGGGATTCATGGAAATGCCTGTGACCTATGACAGTGCCCTGCCGATAGCCGGGAGATGGTTCTGTTTATCGGGCGCAATGCTGTTATCGGCATGTACAGGCTATGTATTGAGTACAAAGCGTCTGTCATGGCGCAGTGTAAGACCGCTGATACGGCTGACGTATATCTATCTTGTCAGCAGTCTGGGCGCAATGCTGATACGCCGTGTGATATTTGACCAGTATGTGACTAAGGAAGAAATCATCAACATGCTGAGGGATTTCACGGCGACAGATACGGCAGAATTCGCCGGAATGTACCTGGTATTGTTGCTGTTTGCGCCGTTTTTAAGCGCGGCTTTTCATGATTTGAAGAGTTATAATGCCCGGCTGGCATTTCTGGCAGTGACTGCCGGAGTAAGCACGTTACAGCCGATGATAATTCTGTCAGGACGGTATGTGATACCGCCGTGGTGCAAAATGCTTGCGCCGTTTGCAGGATTTATCGGTGGGGCATTTGTGCGGAGGTATGCAAAGAATCTGCCAAGAATTGCTTATTTTTTCCTGTTGTTGTTATTATGCGGATTACAGACCGCAGCGGTTGTTTATATCTGTGCAGACAAAGGAATTCTCTGTTATCCGCAGTTTGACAGCATGGCAACTCTGCCGTCTCTGATGACAGCACTTTTGCTGTTAAGTTTATTTCACAGTGATAAAAGGGGAGATACGCCCCTGCACAGATTTTTCTCAAATGCATCCGGCGGAGCGATAGCTGCGCTGATTATCGGGGATACTGTGATAGATTTTGTACTGCCGTCTCTGGCGGAATATGTTCCGGAGAACCAGCTTCTGTTGGCAGGGCTGGGAGCAGTGCCTGTAATATTTATTTTATGCTGTACAATAGGCATTTTTGCGCAGATACCGGTCTTTCTGGTAAGAACGCTGTTCGAGGATGATGAATATGAAGAAAATGACGGCGAGGAAGAAGAGAGTATCAGCAGTGAAGAAGCCTCCTCTGAGAAAGAAACAGTACCGAAAAAGCAGAACAAGCCCAAGCCTCTGCGGAAATTAGAACCGCTGGACAGCACACCTGCACCTGTACCCGCGCCGAAGAAATATCCTTCAAGAGATATTACTATGCCTTTGAATTTAAAAGAAGAAGATACGGGTTCTTTCCCGATACCTGACCCCATGCCGGCATCTGTTGCGCTTGCGGCCACGGAAGAAATCGAATCTGTACCGCTTGCCGAACCTGTTTACAGTCCGGCACAAGAGCCGAAACCCGCAACACTGGATGAAATTCTGGAACAGCAGGGAATTCCGGTTCACAGCGATTCAGTAGATGATTTGATAGCCAGAATTACAAACGGAGAATAAAAAAACATGAAGTTATTATTTATTGGAGATGTAGTCGGCAGTATCGGCTGTGAATTTCTGAAAAAACGTCTGCCGGAGCTGAAACGTGAATATGAAGCGGATGTTGTGGTTGTCAACGGAGAGAATTCTGCTGACGGAAACGGGATTACAGCGCATTCGGCAAAGCAGATATTTCAGGCCGGTGCGGATGTGATTACAACAGGAAATCATGCGTTTCAGAGAAGGACAGATTTACAGATTTATGAGAATGACTGTATTATTCGCCCGGCGAATTACGGGGAAGCGTGTCCGGGAAAGGGCGTGACAGTCTGCGATATGGGAAGCTGTCAGATAGCTGTGATAAATCTGTCCGGAGTACTGTTTCTGGAAAATCTGGAAAATCCGTTCACTGTGGCTGATGATATTCTTGAGACGATAGAAACACCGAATATTTTTGTAGATTTTCATGCTGAAGCGACTTCTGAAAAACGTGCTATGGGTTTTTATCTGTCCAAGCGTGTCACCGCCGTGATGGGAACACATACGCATGTACCGACAGCAGATGCCTGTATTCTGGAGAATCACACGGGATATATCACAGATGTGGGTATGACCGGAGTGGAAGATTCTATTCTGGGAACGGATAAAAAGATAGCTTTGGAGCGGATGCATCTGCATGTACCCAAACGCTATAAAGAAGCCGTGGGAGCTTGCTGGCTGAATGGTGTGCTGGTAGAGTTTGAAAAAAAATATGGTAAATGTACCAAAATCACCCCTTTGATTGTGCGATAATTCACAAAATTCAAAAAAACTATTGCAATTTCAGAAAGAATGTAGTATAATAGGGTTGGAGACAAAAATTCATGTTTTCTTTTATTCATTACTATTTTTTTTGATTCAATTCTATTGCAGGAGGTTTTCTTTATGGAAGTATTAAAAGTGTCTTCCCGTTCCGTTCCCAATTCTGTTGCAGGTGCTATCGCAGGAGTTATTCGTGAAAACAAAAATGTAGAAATTCAGGCAGTTGGTGCAGGTGCAGCAAATCAGGCAATTAAATCTATCGCTGTAGCAAGAGGCTATCTCGCCCCTATTGGTATTGATTTGATTTGTATTCCGGCATTTACCAGTATCCAGATTGATGGCGAAGACCGAACTGCAATTAAGCTGATTTGCGAACCTAGGTAACAAAAAACGTCGGCTGTTCTGTGAAAGAACAGCCGTTTTTATTTATTTTTAGGCGGATAGGGAACTTTTTCATCCGTCAGGCCGAGCAGATAGTCAGTACTGGTGTGATAGAATCTGGCAAGCTTGACAGCGTTTTCTGCACTGAGTGAAATTGCCCCTGTCTCGTACTGCGAATAAGTATTCTGAGAAATATGAAGATATTCTGCAATTTGTTTCTGTCTGATATCATTGTCTTCGCGCAGGTTGCGGATTCGTTCAAAAATCAAGACCAATCACCTCTGGAAATATTATAAAATATCTGTGATGAAGATATTGACTTTTATCTGTAATACAGATACAATAAAATAGAAAGGAGGAAGTTTGTCATGAATGACTATGCAAATCTTTGTAGTTTCATGTATGAAAAAATTGATGAAATTATCAGGAAAATGGAAGAAGAAGTCATACGGACAGAAAACTTGAAACTGAAAAGATACTTGCTCAACATGCGCAGAATGTGTCTGGATATGGAAGAACTGGAACTGGATATGCGAAATCCGGACAATTCGCCGGACAGCAAGGCAATCTATTTCAGGATTTTCAATCTGGTTACGGAAATGATTCAGAAAATGGATGCTGACCAGGAACTGTTTCTTGTCAAACAGCACATGCTCGCGCTCCAGAGAGCCCAGATAGAAGCAGAAGAGCTGTATCTTGGCCTGGCGGAAGAAGAATAACAGAAGAAGTCCGCTTTTCCGGCATGGAAAGGCGGACTTCAGGCATCTTTGCGATGCTGTATAGAAACAGCCGTGCACAGGCTGGGATTGTTATCAGGTTAGATTGTAGAAGCCGTCATGATAACAGTCAAGTCTGGTGCGGAAACCGTTTGTCCCGAATGTGGTTCGCACCCGGCAGATAGTTTCACTCTGGATATGCATCCCGAATGTGAGATTCTGGCCGGGCATCTCGTTCTGAAATCCGTCATAGACGAGATAGCTGGATTCACATCCGCGCCGGGAATAGAGATTCCGGAATGTGAGTGCATCATCTGGGTCATGGAGAAAAGAGCTGTCAAAGCTGATTTGCTTGTGCCGGACGATATTGAAAGCCGAAGCCGAAGAATTTTCCTGCTGATAGACATCCGGTGTTCCGGAAATATCTTCCATATGATAATGGCTGATAAGTTTGGTAGTATCTGTGACAGTGCCGTATTCGAGTACTTGATTCTGCCGGAACTCTGTAGGGGTTGTTGTCTGGGGTGCAGAAAGACAGATGTGATTATGCAGAACATAGGGATAATGCCCTGTGAGCTTGTAGCCGAAGCTGACAACACCGTCCCACATAGTATTGCCGGATTTAACGAAAATATAACCGCTTCCGGCAGGATTTTCATAAGTGATATAAGCCGGGAACGTGTAAAAATCCGTCATCAGGGAAGCCATTGTCAGATTGCTGTGCAGACCGGGCTCAAGTTCGTTCTGAGTGAGCAGAGAAGTAAAACTTCTGGACTGGATTCTGACAAAAGAAGCATTTTGTTTGTGAAACTGCCGGATAGTATCGGTAAGTCCGAGAAAAATACGGGTATTATCTAGAAAAATGCCGATTCTGTCGATATTGTCACAATCATTGCCGGAATAGAGAAATTCTGCTGAAGCAGATTCATAAGGAGTATAGACTTCCCTGTCGAGAGACAGGGAAAGGCATTTGACCCTTCTGATAAAATTGCTTCCGGAGTAGAGATAAAGATATAGATTCCGGGTCATGCTTCTGTTTCCTCCTCTGTCGTATCAGTCACAGAAGGATTTTTAGGGCAGTAAAAGAGAAGAATAAGTTCAGGGGTATCCTGCTGGTCACTGACGGTATAACCACAGAGCCGGGCATTCTGGAAAGAGAGTGTTCCGAGGGTAAGAGTCTGTTCAGCAAGCAGATTCTGCGAGAGAGCATAAACAGCTTGTTCGGGAGTAATGTCCGGAGGGAGCTTGCCTTTTAGTTTGAGACGGATACCCTGAGGCCAGTACCCGGCCAGTACGGCCGAACCATCCGAAGCCCCTGTTTCTCTGAGGGTACTGCTTCCGGAGAGCTGATATCCGGACAGATAGAGCGTCAGTGTGCCGAATGTGACAGGAAACTGTTTCAGATTCTGGATGATATAGCTCATGCGGATTCCTCCTGAGAGTCTGTTTCAGGGACATAAACGCCTTTCAGCCGGAAAGAAGCAGAATAAACAAGTTTCTGAAGTCTGCTGTCAGTTTTTGGGACATCGGACTGCATTTCATAGAGAAAGCAGTTAGCAGAATGGAGTATGGGAACAAGAACAGAATAGAAGAATTCGAGTAACTTTTCGCCGGGGGTGACAGGCGGAGCGAGCACGGAAATCCGGAAAGTTGCTGTAAAGGGAGCAATACCGGAATTACCGTCGGGGAAAGCCTGATGAAGCTGAAAGCATTCAGGGGACAGGACGACGAACAGTTTATGAGATTTGGAAGAAACGGGGACAGCATCAAACGAGGGGTAGGCTTCAAAGAAAGGGTAATCCTGCTGATTTTTCAGGAGATTGAGTAACATATTGAGTAATTCGTTCATGAACTCACCCCCTGACAGCGGAAAAGAAAAAATCTTTTTCCTTGAGCAAATCGGCGCACAGAGCTTTATAGGAATTGACGAGCTGTTCAGCGAAGTGAATTTGATGGGACGGGTCAGACTGACGGCCGACAGTTCCGGCATAAGTGGCAAGAGCTTTTTCTCTTGCGCCGAACATCTGGGTATAACGGAGATTGGCAACAGCGGCGGCAAGATAGCACAGCCGGACTTCCTGAATGTCTTCGGCATTACGGAGACCAGCCTTGACTTCCTGCACAGCGGTCATAAGGAGGGGCATATATTTTTGGGTATCCTCCTCACCGGAAAAGAGCCGGAATAAAGAATAAATCATTTGCATATCCATAACAGATACCTCCTTTGGAAGAATAAAAAATTTTAGAATTATCTCTGCCGGAAATCGGCGAGCTGGACATTGGCCTGTGCAAGGGAATGTTCCTGTTCGAGGAGAGATTTTTTGAACTGGACGAGTTCATGCAAATCCATTTTTTCGGCAGCAGTGCAGAGGGCTTTGGAGATGGGAACTTGTGACTGATTCCGGCAGAGTGTAAGGACTTCAGCGCGTGTCTGCTGTTCGAGTTCGCCGAGCAGGGCTTGTAATTTAGCATCCGGTTCAGGAGCGCAGGCATTGTGGAAATGCTTGGTCACACCGGCGGCAGGCTGTGCAGGAACGGCAACAAAGCTCCATTCGTAAGCATCCTGAATGTCTTCCAGAATGGTGTAGCAGGATTTCTGACCATATTTTCTGCCAGGGATGTGATTGCAGGCAGATTGTGACTTATCCGCACCACAGACAGAGCAGATATGCTTTCCGGCGGCACAGGAGACACTGACTTCTTTCTTGATGCCAGCATCGATTTCTTTGATAAAATCAAGATTGGAATCTGTGCGAATCATATAGGCATGGGCTTTCAGGGAAACGAGGGTTCTGCCGTCTTTTGTTTTCTGGTCAGGGGATTTGACAAGTTCGGTATCATAGATTCTTGCAGTCTGTCCGGCAGATTTGGGATTATGGTCAAAGATTCCTGTTTTGCCGATAAATAATTTCTGCATTTGTTCGAGAGATGGTTCAGAAAAGCATTCCAAATCGCGGTCAATATTGTTATCGCAGAGGATGACATCAAACAAATAGACTTCATCTTCGGAAAGTTCCCGGCGTGTAAACTGATTGATTTTTTCAAGATGATTCATGAGAAAAACTCCTTTCTATAGAAGCAGAGAGAAAAATCTCTCTGCATGGATTAAGAAATATCAAGCATTTTGACAGTATCATCCATAAGGGTACGGAAGGAGATATTCACAGAAACTGTCATAGAATCAAGCTGACTGTCGATAAGCTTGTCAGTTTCGAGGATAATGTCACTGCTCTGAATCTGTTCGAGGGCGAATTCGTTATCCAGGCCAAGGATGGTAGTATCATCAAGCTGAGGACAGTTGATGAGTTTTGTGCCGAATGGCAGGCGGATTTCGGTGACATCCTGAGAGGAGATTTCGAGCATCTGGTTCATGACGAGGATTTCAGCCATAACGGAGGGGGAAGCGAGCATGACTTTCATATTGAAGCTTTTGAATTCGCCGTAGAGGTCAGCGAGGTCGGAATAAGCAAGGGAATCGCCTTTCATAGCGATTTTATTAGTCTGGGTATTAGCAGCGGTTTTGAGGACAGTAACAGCTTTGGAAACAAGGCTGTCAGCAAGTCTTTTACCGACTCTGCGGAGCATGATAGCAAAAACATCCAGTCTCTGCTGACGGATAGCTTCATAAGAAGCCTGAATATTTCTGCCATATTTTTCAAGTGTGATGACAGAGGAGCTTTCCAGGATGGAAGAAACAGGCAGAGCAGAGCCGGCAGTGGTAGTAGTATAGGATGCCGTGTCAGTGAGTTCACAGCCCTGATACTTGTTGGATTCGCATTTAGAGACAGCGGCAGTAATTTCAGACAGGACAGATTCCTGCATACCCTGAGTGACAGCACGGCGGACGAATTCAGGAAACAGGACAGCACTTTCGGTAGTAGTGAAGAATTTTTCAACTCTGTCGCAGTTATTGCCGGAAACGCGAATATCAAAACGCTTGAGCTGACGTTCATAAGCATCAAGCCCGGCCAGAGGAGAATTGGCATACTGGAGAGAGGGGTCAGCATCTTCCAGAGCCTGTAAAAAGCTCTTGTTGGTGAGATGATACATGCCTTTTTCGAGTTTGATAGTTTCATACTGATACATAAAAATATACCTCCATGAAGAAATAGGTTAATTCAGATGGGATTCCAATTCCGCTGCCTGAGCGGAATAAAGTCTTGCCTGTGCCAGCTCGACTTCATCCTGAAGATTGATGTTATCCCAGAGGATAGAGACATCAGAGAAAGAACCGTTAAGGCGCAGGAAAGTTTTGGCAATACGGGAAATGACAGGTTCAAGCAGACGGCGGTAATATTCGAGTTCAGAAGTGAGGATATCTGCCTGTTGAGCAGACATGCGCTCAGTAGAAGACCAGTTCAGGCCGAGCAGAAAAGGCGGAACAGAGAGCTTGGAAAGCATCTGTTCGAGTAGCTGTCTGACAGGGATTTCGGTAGAGGGCATTTCACCTTCTGCACCGATAACTTTGATATCAACGTCACCGACAGAAACGAAATCGCGGATTTCACCGGATTTTGCGGCCTGCATACCAGCAGACCATTCTTTGGCAATAGTTTCAGCGCGTTCCTGTGCGTAGGCAAAATCGGCAGAATCGCCGGACGGACGATAAGTGACAGCATAGCGGATATTGCCTGCCCTGTCGAAGTTCTGGCCGATACACTCATAAATTCTGAGGAGGATGTTTGCAAGGGCAGGAAGACCTTGAAGGACAGAAACACCGTAGATGCCACCGCTTGGCGGTTTAAGGGCAGAGAAAAGAATTCTGTCAGGATACGGAAGAAGCCTGTCACCGTCTGCGGTATGCAGAAGATACTGCCGTTCCATAGGGGAAGTGCCGGGCATGACAGCAATATCAGCAATATTGCCGTTCCATAGGCCTGCGATATAAGAATTTTTTCTGTCAAGGACAATTTCACCGATGGCATTTCCATAGACAAGCAGGCTGTCAAGATAGCTGTCGATAAAGGCATAGACAGACTGGCCTGTGAGGCCGACAGGTACTTCACGGAAGAAGGTGTCAAGAGCGTTCTGCTGTTTCGGGTCAGAGCACTGAATCTGAAACGAGCCGATAAGCCGGATGATTTTAGAAATGGCGGCATCAATGACGGGGACAGTTCTGCGGACTTTATCGAATAAATCATAAGTGTAGAACTGCACAGGGAAGTCGTGAAGGGTTCTTGCACCAGCGGTCTGGACAGCCGGGAGCAGAGAGGGTTTTGATTTTTTTCTGGAACTCATGAAGATTCACTCCTTTCGGGTTGGGATTATCTGGGGAGGGAGAAAGCGCAGAAGCCGTCTTTTCTGCCGAACAGGACAGTGCTGACGAAATAGCGCATATCATCCATAGCATGGTCAAATTCTTTCCGTGGCGCATCTTTGACTGTGCCGGAATCCCAGCAGTATTGGGAAAATTCGCGGATAATGTCATGACAGGACTCATGAAAGAGGATTTTATCTTGTGCGAGCATGTCACTGACGTGTCGGATACCGGAGATGACATCATTCTGCGCCTTGATGACTTTGAATTTCCGGTGGGAATGGATACAGGCGATAAAGCTGGCAGCGGAGGGGTCAACGATAACAGCATCAATAGGGAGCTGTCCTGCGAGGAGTTCGAGGGCAGTGTAATGTTCTTCGTCAGTGCGCTGAATGCCTTCGCGCCGGGAGTCGTAGTAATATTCTTTAAGCCTGTACCAGATGCCGTGCCATTCCGCCCAGAGCCCGATAGAAGTGGGGTTGACTGTACCGTAATCGCAGGAGATGACATATCTGGAGAAATAGACAGGCATATCCTGCTGAGGGATGACATGGCGGTTCTTGTCGAACATGGGGTAGACAACACCTTCAGAGACAGCCCATTTTCCTAGGATGAATCTGTCATAGAATACACCGGCATACATACGGCGATAGCGTTCCTTGACAGGTTCGGAGAGGGAGGGGTTATCATCCATTGTGAAATGGAGATAGAAAGCGTGTTTCTGTTCTTTTTTAAGAATCCATTCTTGATAGAACCAGTGATAGGGATTTTCAGGATTACAGTTGAACCAGAGTTTCGCGTTTGGGACGGAGCATCTGGCTGTAGCCTGTTCGACAAACGAGCGAGGCATGAGGACAACTTCATCAAAGAGGACACCGCCGAGGGTCATGCCCTGAATCATAGAAGCGGAGCTTTCATCCTTACCGCCGAAGAGATAGAAACGGTTTGTTTTGCCTACGGCAGTAATATCAAGATAGTGTTTGCTTTGGAATTGTTTGACATGAAAGCCGGAATCCTGAAGGACATCATAAAGGGGACGGATAAGGTTTCGTTCGACGGAAGTGATAGTTTTTCCGCAGATAGCGAAAGAAGTGTTCTGGAAACTGGCCATCGCCCAGCAGATGAAGCCGAGGGACATAGAGAGGGTTTTACCGCTTCTGACCGCACCGTCGCAGATGATGGCATCACAGTGGCGGTAATTTGGGAGAGCCCACCACTGGAGGGCGAGACGCTGTTTTGGAGAAAAGGCATCAAATATCATCCGCATCATCTCCCTGAGTGGAATCTGCAAGTGCTTTGAGCAGACTTTCAGAAATTTTGCCGTTCTGATTGGAGAGGGCATATTCATAAAGTTTTTCAAGTGCTTTTTGTCTGTCGAAGAATTGCACCTCAACACCGCCGCCCTTGACACGCTTGACAGAGGAGATATTGAAAAGCTGCATTTTGGCGAGGGTTTCAGGGGGGGGCATATCTTCGGCGAAGACGAGGGTCACGGCATCATTGACTTTTCCGAAAGCAAGTTTTTTGAGTCCGTCAATGACACGTTGGGTATCTGATTTTTTATTCATGGAAAAAACCTCCTTTCACTAATAGCGCAAAAACAGAAAAAAATGTACAGAAACGTACATTTTTTTAAAAAAATTTTTTGAAAAAATAAAAAATCGGCATTCTGCACAAAGCAGAATGCCGATTTCTGGATAAATTGACGGCAAATCAGGAGACATATTCTCTGACATGGAGAGTAATATTGAGAGTATCGGCGACTTCCTGAGCGAGTTTGATTTCGTCAGGAGTGATGATATCCACAACGGTGAAGCAGGTATCAAGCCCATTGGCCTTGCAGTCCTGAGCGAAGCGGAGCATGGTCTGATAAGCGTTTTCAGGTTTGTTTCTGGGGTTGGTAACGCGGAGATAGGTTTCAGAATCACCGCCGTTGAGACTGATGGAGACTTTATCGAAGACTGCGGAAACGAGAGCAGAAGCCGAACCGTTTTGGGAGGGGGCATAAATATCGGCGAGGCCGTTGGTATTGAGACGGAGGCAGATACCGGGCTGGACGGATTTAATCCATTTGGCGAGTTCGCAGGCGAAATCGAGTCTCATAGTAGGTTCGCCGTAACCGCAGAAAACGAGTTCCTGATATTTGGACAAATCACGCTGAAGCAGGTCATTCTGCATTTCCTCCATGCTGGGTTCATGTTCGAGCCACAGGGGGTCAGAGCCATACGCGCCGTCTTCATTTTTGCGGATGCAGAAAATGCAGTTGCATGAGCATTGATTGGTGATGTTAATATAGAGGTTCTGGCCGACTTCGTAAGATAGGGTCATTGCTTTTTTCATAAAAAACACATCCTTAAAAAATATTTATTTATGATAGCCTGTATTCTTGTCAATCTGGAAAGCTCTGTAGATTTGCTCCATGAGCATGACAGAAGCAAGCGCATGAGGGAAAGTCATTTCGGACATGGAGAGCTTGAAAAATGCAGAATTTTTAAGATTCTGGTCTAAACCGAAAGAACTGCCGATAACGAAAGAGACAGTACTATCCTGCATAGGAATTTTTCTTGTCAGAAGTTCGGAAAACTTCTGGCTGTCGAGCTGTTTTCCCTCGATACAGAGGGGAATGAACAAGCCCTTTAGATTTTTGCGGACGAGTTCGGCTTCCTGGGCAAGGGCTTTTTGAATTTCCTTGTCGGAGGGATTATCGGTAAGCCGGACGGCCGGAAGCTGAACGAAATGGAATTTACAGAAAGGGGTCAGGCGTTTGGAATAGAGTTCCTGTGCCTGTAAGAGATGGGGTTCTTTCTGTTTTCCGACAGTGATTAAATCAATGATAAGCATTAGAAAACGACTGCACCTCCCGTAGTTTCTATAGGAGCGATGCCAAGGAGGTAATCAAGATTTATTTTGAAATCACGGAGGTTCTGGACAACCGTACCGGAAGCGATAGTAGGTGTATTGTTATGGGGACTGAGGTGACCTAATAATAATCTGGTTGTGCCGTTCCGGATGAGAAAGTCAGCGAATTCAGCAGAATCCTGATTGGAGAGATGACCGTACCGAGAAGTAATGCGACGTTTGAGCTCGGGGGGATAGAAGCCGTTCCAGAGCATAGAGGGTTCATAATTTGCTTCAAGGAGAATCATGTCACAGCCTTTGAGAGCGTTTCTGACTTCGTTTGTGACAATTCCCAAATCGGTACAGACAGCACAGTGTTTGTCGTCAGCAGTATGAATATGATAGCCGACACTTCCGGGCGCGTCGTGCATGGTAGGAAAAGCGGTCAGTTCGCATCCACCACAGTCCACAGCACGGGTATCAACAGGAATAGTTTTGATTTCTGTAGGGATATGGCCGTCATGTGCAAGTACTTCAAGAGTAGTTTGAGAGGCATAAACTGGGACTTTGAGCTTTTTGGAAAGGACTTTCAGACCTTTGATATGGTCGCTGTGGGTATGAGTGATAAAAATACCCTTGACAGCAGACTGCTCCAGGGAATTACAGGAAAGTGCTTGAAGAATTTTTTTACAGCTTGCACCGGCATCTACAAGGATGCCTTCTTTCTGCGAGCCGATATAAGAAGCATTGGCTTTGCTGGAGCTGAAAAGAGGATAGAATTTTGCCATAATAGAGAAACTCCTGACTGAGCTAAAAAGCATGGCAGCACAGGAGCGCTGCCGGAAAGATTAATTTTTTTCGGGTTTGATTTTGGCGATATCTGCGCCGATACCGCGGAGTTTGCCGGCAATGTCGGCATAACCGCGTTCAATATGGCGGATATCGGTGATAGAAGTCTGACCTTCTGCGGCAAGACCTGCAATAATCATAGCAGCCCCGGCACGGAGGTCACAAGCTTCGACGGAAGCCCCATGAAGTTCTGCACTGCCGTGGACAAGAGCACCGCTTTGAGTAATGTCAATTTTTGCACTCATCTTAGCAAGTTCCTTGACATAGCGGAAACGGTCCTCCCAGACGTTTTCGGTGATAGTGCTCTGCCCGTTTGCAAGTGTGAGGAGCACAGCCATCTGTGGCTGCATATCGGTAGGAAAGCCGGGATAAGGTTCTGTTTTGATGTTGACAGGTCTGAAATCTGTATTTTGATTCACAAATACATGCACAGCATCTTCATCTTCAAGTTCTTCGACAGTCACACCAGCATCACGGAGTTTTGCGGTAATGGCTTCGAGGTGTTTGGGGATAACGCCTTTGATGAACACGTCGCCTCTTGTGACAGCAGCAGCAATCATGAAAGTGCCGGCTTCAATCTGGTCGGGAACAACAGGGTAGCGATAATCGACAGTAGAGCCTTCACCGGCATTGCCTGTGAGTTTGTCTACACCCTTGATTTTGATAGTGTCTGTGCCTGCGCCCTTGATGCGCGCCCCCATATAGTTGAGGAAATTGGCTAAGTCTACGATATGGGGTTCTTTAGCGGCATTTTCGATGATAGTTGTGCCCTGTGCCTTGACAGCGGCAAGGATAGCGTTCATAGTAGCACCCACAGAAACGACGTCCATGCTGATAACGTCGCCCTGAAGCTGTTCTGCATGTAATTCGACAATATCAGAAGCCTTGTCGGAAATGATTTGTTTTGCGCCCAGGATTTCAAAAGCCTTCAGATGCTGGTCAATAGGACGTGCACCGAGGGGACAGCCGCCGGGCATGGCCGCCCATGCATGGCCGCATCTGCCGAGCAGTGCACCAAGGAAGTAATAAGAAGCGCGCATTTTTTTGGCTTCTTCATAAGGGACATAATAGTCTGTCACTTTGCTGCATGAAATCCAGTAAGTATCGCCTTTGTCGCCGACAGGGCGGACTTCTGCGCCGAGACCTTTCAGGATTTTCAGGCAGATTTTGACATCACTGATGTCGGGAACATTTTCGATAATACAAGGGACATCCAGCAGAAGGACTGCCGGAAGGATAGCGACTGCGGAATTTTTCGCACCGCTGACCCAGATGTCACCTTTCAGCGGATTTCCGCCGTTGATAACAAATTTTTCCATCTCCACGTTATTCTCTCCTCTGATGACGAGTGTTTCTGTTTTTATAGCACTCATGGTTCCTGTTCATAATCTGCTGGATACCAGCGAATCTGACCGTTGTCATATGGTTCTGTTCTTACACTTTCGAGATACACAGCTTTTTTGGGTTTATCGTCAGCATTGGTTTCTACATGAGAAATTGCTTCGACGATATCAAGGCCGTCAATAACCTGTCCGAAGACGGTATAGTTGCCGTCAAGGAAAGGTGTACCGCCGTGCTGTGTATAGAGTTCTCTTGCTTCCTGTGAAAAATAGATTGCATTTTGTTCTGTCAGAGTGTCCAGAAAAGCATTGTCTACATCCTGTCCGGTGACGATATAGAACTGACTGCCGTCAGTGGAAGTCATGCCTGCATTGGCATAGGCAAGAGCACCGGGGAGATGAATGAGCTGACTGGAAACGCCGCCGTCAAACTGACCGCCCCAGCAGGATTCACCACCAGTGCCGTCGCCTTTGGGGTCGCCGCCCTGAATCATGAAATCAGAGATAACACGGTGAAAGATAAGTTCGTCATAGTAGCCGTCATTGGCAAGGGTGACGAAATTTTCACAGGCTTCCGGGAGAAGTTCCGGAAACAGCCGGATTTTGATTTCGCCATAGTCTTTGACTTTCATGACAATGATGTCATCTCCCTGGGCAGGCGGAGTATAATTCAGCACAGGAAGTTCCTGAAGCCGGACATACTTTCTGCCGCAGCCGGTAACTGCCGCACTGAGTACAAGCAAGCTGATACTGACGGCAAGGATTCTGAATTTCATGATAACAATGCTTCTTTCCGGAAATGATTTGCCGGGCGGTATAAATGCCCGGATAAGAATATTATACAACATTCCTGAAAATTTGTAAAGTAAAAATACAAATTTCCTGTAAGTATTTAGGAATTTTAATAATAATCAGCGTCAGCGAAATGAAATACTTGTGAAAAAGTACATGCATAGGGATTAGTTTGTGCTGAATATCGTGCTGAGTTCGTTGAGGGCTGCATCTTCCTGCGAGTAGGAAGAAATTTTGACAGACAGGATTTTGATTTCTTCCAAGGGTGGGGTATAGCCCTGCTGGTTATCTTCTTCGGCAAGCTGTACGGATGTGATTTGCTGAATGACGTCAAAGCCGGAGTAAGCCTGGCCGAACACGGTGACCTGCTGTGAGAAGTTGGGAACACCACCGAGTTTCAGGAAGTTATTGGCAAGTTCTTCGCTTCCGGAGGCTTCCCGGAACTGCGTGACGAATTCTTCGTCAGAGAAATCAACAGAATTCAGGAACATGAAACGGCTTCCGGTGTAGTAGGTTTCGTTTTTGAACAGACGTTTTGAAAAGCTGGTATCTGTGGAAGTGGTAAGCGAACAGAGTGCCCCGCGGAACGGCCAGAGATTCTGATGCAGTTCCTGAGGGACTTTTTCCTGATTGTCAAAAACGGGAGGCGTTTTGAGCGTTCCGGCAGAATCGCCGCTTCCGGCTGCGAAATAGACATCATTTTTGGCTTCAAAGATGTAAGTATTGTCATACCAGCCCTGTTCGGCAAGCGAGATAAACTGCGAGACTGTATTAGGCGCATATTCCGGATAAAGGACAGCGCGGATTTCGCCGAGGGAAGTTTCAATCACAGCCGTCGGCGCACCGTCAGGAATTTCCTGAATCTGGACGAATTCAAGGGTATCAGGGTCAATGTAGTGATAGCCCTGCTGGGAAATCATAACAATGACATAGAAAGCAATAAAACTGAGCAAAGCAGATACCAGTAGGAAAATGCCCATAGCCGAACGGGCTTTTCTTTTTTTGTCGGGGGAGGAATATCTTGCCATAGTGATTATAATTTAGAGATTTCAACACCCTGACGGGTTTCCTTGACAGCATAGCCAAGTTTTTTAATTTCGTCGCGGAGTCTGTCAGCTTCAGCGAAGTTTTTGGCTTTTCTGGCTTCGGCCCTATGATTAACTAATTCAAGAACTTCCTGCGGAATGGCTTCTTCCTTGCGTTCGTAAAGTAAACCGAGCACGGAGATTAATTCTTCAAAGAGGTCAGAGCCCTTCTGAAGTTGTTCTTTGGAAGTACGGGAATCAGAACACATGATATTCAGTTCACGGACGAGTTCAAAAACAGCCGTAAGTGCATCAGCAGTATTGAGGTCGTCAGAGAGGGACTGAATAAAATCTTCTCTGGCTTTTGTGAAAGCGGTTTCAGCCTGTTCAGAGACAGTGCCGGATGGGGCATTTTTGAGAGCATTTCTGAGAGTTTCCCTGCACTGGTACAATCTGTCGAGAGAAGCTTTGCAGGCATTGAGAAGTTCAACAGTATAGTTCATAGGAGCGCGGTACTGTGCCTGAATCATGAGATAGCGGATGACTTCATAGCCGTAAGTTTCGGCAACATCTTTGGTTAAGAAGAAATTGCCTTCGGATTTGGACATTTTGCGGTGGTCGACATTGATATGTCCGTTATGCATCCAGTAATTGGCAAAGGGCGCATCGTTAGCAGCCTCTGACTGGGCAATTTCATTTTCGTGATGGGGGAAGATAAGGTCATGACCGCCGGCATGGAGGTCGATAGTATCGCCGAGACAGTATTTAGCCATGCAGGAGCATTCGATATGCCAACCGGGACGGCCTGTTCCCCACGGGGAATCCCAATGCTGTTCAGAGGGGTCACAGCCTTTCCAGAGGGCGAAATCGAGGGGGTCTTGTTTGATTTCGTTGATTTCGACTCTTGCGCCGGCATTGAGGTCATCAAGGGACTGATTGGAAAGTTTGCCGTAAGAGATAAATTTTCTGGTTTTATAGTAGACATCATTTCCGGCCTGATAAGCATAGCCCTTGTTGATGAGGGTCTGAATAAAATCAATAATTTTGGGCATAAATTCAGAAACTCTGGGATGAACGGTTGCAGGACGGACGTTAAGGCCTTCGGCATCACGGCAGTAAGCGGAAATATATTTTTCAGCACAGGCTTCCGGAGAGATGCCTTCTTCCCTGCCCTGACGGATGATTTTATCATTGACGTCAGTATAGTTCTGTACAAAAGTGACTTCATAGCCCATGTATTCAAGGAATCTTCTGAACACGTCAAAAACGCAGACGGGTCTTGCGTTGCCGATGTGGATGTAATTATACACAGTAGGTCCGCAGACATACATGCGAACTTTATTCGGCTCGATAGTTTTGAGTTCTTCTTTTTTGTTGGTTAGGGTATTAAACACCTGAATCATAAAAAACCTGCCTCCTGAGTCAAGAAAATAAATCTCCCCTGCACATGAGGGGAGATGCATTAATAATATTATATCTAAAAAGCAGAAAAATGTCAAGAGGTGAATTTATGTTTCTGTATCGTCATCAATAAATTCAAGGATATCACCGGGCTGACAGCGGAGAGCCTTGCAGATGGCATTGAGGGTTGAAAAGCGAACAGCACTGACTTTTCCCGTTTTGAGCTTGGATAAATTGACATTGGAAACGCCGACTTTTTCACTTAATTCATTGAGGCTGATTTTTCTGTCAGCCATAACACGGTCTAATCTTAAAATAATCATGTTTCACCGCCTGTAGATTATAATAATTCGTCAGATTCTTTCTGCAATTCCGCACCGTAAGCGAATGAATTAATCAAAAGCCAGATTGTCATAACAGAGGGGACAGCAGTAAAAACAACGCCTGCAAAGCCAAACATTAGCACCACAACCAGATAGACAATTCCAAACAGTTTCATTTCTTTGATAACATCCTCACTGAATGGCGTTTCACAGGTTTCAATTTTTTGAGAAAATCTGATGGCAAAGAAATAGAAAACAGCAGAAGCAATCAAAGCACATAAGCCTATCACAAGAGTTGGTATGCTTATCTGACTGGCATCAGTGACATCAGTAATCAGGCCGATATGTTCAGGGAAGAATTTCAAGATGAAAATAGTAACAGTTGTCAAAACTGTACCGACAATGCAGAAAATCATGATAATTTTGCTGAAGATACGGCAGAGTTTTCCGCATTTGTTAATTTTTTGGATATTCGCATTTTTATTCATAGTAAAACCTCCATAAGATAAATTTGATTGCTTGTGATGGTTTTAGTATAGCACGGAAATTAATATTTGTCAATAGATTTTTAACGATAATCGTTAAAAAATATATGCTTGCATAAAAAATCCGGAAGTTTTCTCCTCCGGATAGTATAATTTTAACAATAAAAATTTAATGTTTATCATTAAAAATTAATTTTACAATGGAAAGCACAGCCGGATGCAAGTGCCTTTGCCTTCTTCGCTGTCAAGTTCAATTCTGGCATGATGAAGTGCCATACCATGTTTGACGATGGAAAGGCCGAGACCTGTACCGCCGACTTCTTTGGAATGGCTTTTATTAACGCGATAGAATCGCTCGAAAATGCGTTTCTGGTCAGCTTCGGGAATGCCAATGCCATTGTCTTCAACTTTGAGGACAGCGAGATTTTCAGAGTGGTAAAGGTTCAGTCTGACAAAACCGCCCGGCTGGTTATACTTAATAGCATTATCACAGATATTATAGATAATTTCTTCGAGGATATGAGGCATCCCGATAATGTAGACAGGCTGGCCTTCACAGGAAAGGGAAATATCATGTTTCTGAGCATTGAGAGCAAGCCGTTCACAGACACTTTGAGAGAGTTCAAGCAGATTGATAGATTTTCTGTCTTCATAAATTTCAGTAACGCCGTCTTCCAGTCTGGAGAGTTTGAGAATATCATTGACAAGTGTCATGAGTCTTTGAGCTTCTTTGTAGATATTATCAGCGAAATGGGAAATATCCTTTTGCTGAACATAGCCGTCCCGGATAATTTCGGCGAATCCGGAAATAGAAGTCAAAGGCGTTTTAAGTTCATGGGAGACATTGGCAGTAAATTCGCGCCGGATGGCATCTTGTTTTTTATGTTCTTCCTGAAGCTGCTGCATCTGATGCTGAATCTGCTGGCTTTGAGCAATCAGACGGCGGATGAAAGGTTTCATTTCGCTGTAGATATTTCTGTCATCAGGATTTTCAGGGTCAAGCTGATTGATAGGCTTCATAATTTTTTTGGAGCTTTCAGAAGCAAGCACGACCGAAAGCAGGCTCATCAGCAGGACGATAAGAATTACAGGCGAAAGCATAGAGACAACAAGCCGGAAGACAGTATCTTGATTCATAGAAATACGAATAACCTGATAATTATCAAGTCTGACAGCATAATTGACAGTTTTCCGGAGGATGGAATCAGAATAGCGTTCGCTGTCGCCTTCGCCGTGTTCGATAGCTTCCTGAAATTCTTCACGCTCAGAATGATTTTCCATTTTTTCGGGATTAAGTTTGCTGTCAAAAAGAACCGTGCCGTCAGAATCGATAAGGGTAATTCTGGCTGTACCAATTTTGACGGAGCGCAGAAAATCCGCACCGTACTGATTGACGGCAGAAGAGAGAAGAACAGCACTGTCTTTAAGTTCGGCAACATTTCTCTGCACAAGATAAGTATTAATAACATAGAGAATCAGGCCAAAAGTCATAAGAAAGACAGTAATACAGGCGAAAAAGATTCTTTTTGTGAGTTCATTCCGCATTGGGGTTATCTCCCGAAGATTCTTCAATTTTGTAGCCGATACCACGGATAGTTTTGATATAATTTCCGGCCTCGCCAAGTTTCTGGCGCAGGGTACGGATGTGAACGTCAACGGTACGGTTTTCGCCGTCAAAACTGTAGCCCCACACGCTGTTGAGGAATTGTTCACGGGTCAGGACAATATCTTTGTTTTTGAGAAGCAGGCAGAGCATCTCGAATTCTTTGAATGTCAGGATAATATCAGTGCCATTGACCTGAACGATATGTTTCTCGGGACTGACATAGAGAGAACCAAGCTGATAGGCCTGTATTTCGGGGGCAGAAGATTTCTGGGCACGACGGAGGAGCGCACGGACTCTTGCAATTAATTCCATCATGCCGAAAGGTTTAGGAAGATAGTCATCTGCGCCGGCATCCAAACCAATAACTTTTTCATATTCGCTGGATTTGGCAGTAAGCATCATGACGGGGATATTTTGGGTTTCGGGTCTGGTGCGGAGTTTCCGGAGGATAGAAAGGCCATCTTCTTCAGGAAGCATAATATCCAGAAGAATCAAATCCGGAAGCTGTTTATCAAGTGTATTCCAGAAAAGGGAAGGTTTCCCGAACCCTTCAGCAGGCATTCCTGCACTGCTGAGGGTATAAGTGACAAGTTCGCGGATGCTGTTATCATCTTCAACAAAATAAATCATGATAGAACTCCTCTGCAAGGGGTAAAAGAATTTCTTTCCGGTTCGGCATGCCGGAAATGACAGATTCCAGCAAATCATCCAGAACCATTCCGATTTGTTTTCCCTGAAAGCCAATCGAAAGCAAATCATTTCCGGAGATATCCAAATCCTTGACATGACAGCAGAGGTGCTGTTGTTTGCAGACTTTGAAGAAAGCCTCTGCCCTGTCGATTTTGGCACGTGATTCGGGGTCGCCGTTTAATTTGGAGATTCTGTCGGCATCGAGTACCTGAATCAAAAGAGCGAATTCATCATAATCAAGGACAGAAAGAATCTTTCTGACAGAAGTCAGATTTTGGGGAGTTTCTCTGTGATAGAAAATGAGTTTGCAGACTAATTTTCTGGTATAATTATCGGATTTAAGGCGGAGCAGAATTTTATCAGCAGATTCTGCGCTTTTCTGAGCATGTCCATGAAAGTGACCGCCTTTTTCATCCCATGTAAAACAGGATGGTTTAGCAATGTCATGAAAGAGCATCGCAAGGCGGACGGTTAAATTTTTAGGAGCATTGCCGACAGTACGGGCGATATGTTCCCAGACAGTGAAATCATGCCAGTGAGTATGCTGGGTAAAAGTAATGCAGGGCAGAATTTCAGGAATTCTGACAGCGAGAATTTCAGGATAGCGAATCAGAATATCAGTGATATAGTCACCCATGAGCATAGCACGCAATTCAGAAAAAATTCTTTCAGCAGAGATATATTTAAGCTGAAAAGCAGAAGCTCTCATAGCGGAATCAGTTAATAAATCGGGCTGTAAGCCAAATCTTGCACAGAAGCGCATACCACGGAGGATACGGAGAGCATCTTCACGGAATCGTGCAGAGGGAACGCCGACACAGCGGAGAATTTTGTTTTGCAAATCCTGTTCACCGCCGAAAGGGTCAACAAGTTGATGATGTTGGGCATCCCATGCCATAGCATTGCAGGTAAAGTCACGTCTTGCGAGGTCATCAAAAATAGAATCAGCGAAAAGAACAGTGGCAGGATGACGGTAGTCAGTATAATCAGTTTCTGTCCGGAAAGTAGTAATTTCGGCGAAACCGCCGGAGTATTTTACACCGACCGTACCAAATGCCCGGCCGTATTCAGAGCAGTTTTCTTTTCCGAAAATCTGTGTGATTTGTTCGGGCGTGGCATTCGTGGCGATATCATAATCATGAGGGGTAAGGCCAAGAAAGGCATCACGGACACATCCGCCGACGATAAAAGCCTGAAACTGGTTATCATAGAGCATATCGCACATATTCTGGATAGAATCAGGGAGATGAAAAGTCATAGAAACAGGAATCCTCCTTTCTGAGTTTTCCACAGCCGTGGAAAGAAATGTTGAAAGTTCAGTTTTTCAGGGGAACTAAGTCAATGCAGACGAATTCAGGGGGGTTATTGATACGGAATTTTCCAATGCCTGCAGAAACGTTCATGAAGCAGTTCCCTTGCCGATAGATGCCTTTGGTATATTTGGGGAAGAATTTCCGTTCGGGCGAGAGAATGCCGACACCGCCGGGCATTCTGACAACACCGCCGTGAACGTGTCCGGAAAGGACAACATCAGCCCCCCACTGAGCATAGGCATCAAGCCCCATAGGAGAATGCGCCAGCAGAACACAGGGATGTGCCGGGCAGTTTCCGACACAGGCAGAAATCATATCGGGGGTGATAGCTTCCAGCGCATGATAACTGCCGTTCTGATTTTTGTAGACAGATTGAGGAAGTGTCAAGCCAGTGAACAGGATTTCCTGAAACATGACAGAAGAATTATCCAGCACAAGAATTCCGGCTTTCCGGCATTGTTTTAGCATATCTGAAAGAATGGAATCAGGCAGGTCTTTCTCATGATTGCCGAGGGAATAGGCAACAGGGGCAATCTGTTTGAGTCTGGAAAGCAGGTCAAGAGCATCAGAAATGCTGGTTTCTCCCGGTTTTCTGGAAATGAGGTCACCCGTGACAGCAATAATGCCATTATGCTGGGAAAGCGGAGAAAAGAAATCAGCTTTCCGGAGCAGTTCAGAGATAATCTGCTGATTTTTCTCATGGGAAGTATGTATGCTGAAATGAATGTCCGAGATATGCAGAATTCTGAACGATGTTTTCACACCGTTCAGAACAATGCATTCTTGTCTGTCTGTCATATAGTGACTTCCTCACTGCTGTCGGAATTGAATTCTTCGGACTGCGGAGAACTTTCAACGGATTCAGATTCGGAATCCGTATCAGTATCTTCTGTATTTTCGTGTTCAGCGCGTGTAAAGGCAACTACAGTATTTCCTTCGGAAACTTTCATCACGCGTACGCCTTTGGAGATTCTGCCGAGGATTCTGATTTCGCTTGCAAGAATACGGATGATAATACCTTCGGTAGAGATTAAGATAATATCGTCGTCGTCGTCCACGACTTTGATACCGCAGACATCACCGCGGACAGAATCGACAGGATAGTTTTTGAGGCCGTAACCGCCTCTGCCCTGAATGCGGTATTCTTCGAGAGCAGTACGCTTGCCATAGCCGAATTCAGTCACAGTAAGAACGCTTGCACCGTCGCGGACTCTGGCCATAGAGACAACTTCATCACCCTCGCGGAGGGAGAGGGCTTTCACACCGTGCGCAGAACGGCCTTGAGGACGAACCTGATTTTCTTCAAAGCGAACAGCCATGCCTTTTTTGGTAGCAACGATAAGTTGGTTAGAACCGTCAGTCATGCGCACGCCGGCAATTTCATCGCCTTCATTAAGGCCGATAGCAATCAAGCCTTTTTTGTGTATATTTTTATAAGCTTCAAGGGGAGTGCGCTTGATTTGACCATACTTTGTGACCATAGTGACAAATTTATCATCGGCGAAATCTTTTGTGCGGAGCATAGCAGAAATACGTTCGCCTTCCTGAAGCTGGAGAAGATTTGCGAAGTGGAAACCGCGGGAGGCTTTTGAGCCGTCAGGGATTTCGTAGCATTTAAGCTTATGCATATAGCCCTTGTTGGTGATGAATAAGATATTGTCATGAGTAGAGCAGATGAACATTTCAGAGACAAAATCTTCTTCGCGCTGTTTCATGCCGGTGACACCACGGCCGCCGCGTTTCTGCGTTTTGTAAGTTTCAAGAGCCATGCGCTTGATATAGCCGTTATTGGTATAAGTGACAACACAGTCTTCCATCTGGATGAGGGATTCAATATCAACTTCACCACTGACGGAAGTGATTTCAGTCCGGCGGTTATCACTGAATTTTCTTCTGATTTCTTCAAGCTCGTCAGAGATAATCTGATAGACTTTCTGCTTGTCAGCGAGGGTGTCTTCATATTCAGAGATTTTTCCGCAGAGAGCGAATAATTCGTCAGTAATTTTCTGGCGTTCAAGGCCGGTGAGTGCGCCAAGACGCATCTGCACGATAGCATCAGCCTGTTCATCAGAAAGACCAACAGCATGAGGGAGGTGCAGGCCGGAAAGGTCATACTGTGCGCGAGTGAGGAGTTCAAGCATATCGACATCTTTGAAGCGGTCGATTAATTTTTCCTTGCCTTCGGCGATGCTTGCCGAACCGCGGAGAATGGCAATTACTTCGTCGATATAGTCAGCAGCGAGCATAAAGCCTTGTAATAAATGCGCACGTTTGAGAGCTTTATCAAGGTCAAACTGAACACGTCTTGTGATGACTTCTACTTGGAATTCAAGATACTGTTCAAGAATTTCTTTCAGGGAAAGGACTTTCGGAACGCCTTTGGAAAGGACGAGCATATTGACACCGCAGGTATCCTGAAGCTGAGTGTAAGAGAACAGTTTATTGAGGACGACATCAGCAACAGCATCTTTGCGGAGACCGATAACAATTCTCATGCCGTCACGGCCGGATTCGTCACGGACAAAAGTTGCGCCGTCAATGCGCTTGTCTTTGATTAATTCAGCAATATGCTCAACAAGGCGGGCTTTATTGACCATATAGGGAATTTCATGAACAATGATATGCTGTCTGCCCTTGATTTCTTCGTAAGAAGTTTTGGCACGGACGATAAGTTTCCCCTTGCCGGTAGCATAAGCGGCACGGATGCCGGCTTTGCCCATGATGATTCCGCCAGTCGGGAAGTCAGGACCTTTGATGCATTCCATAAGGTCATCAAGAGTGCAGTCGGGGTCTTTGATTAAGAGATTCAGACCGTCGATAACTTCGCCGAGATTATGGGTAGGGATATTGGTAGCCATGCCGACGGCAATGCCGACAGAGCCATTGACGAGGACGTTCGGGAAGCGTGACGGCAAAACAGTAGGTTCTTTCAGGCGGTCATCATAGTTTGTGCCGAAATCAACAGTATTTTTCTGGATGTCAGTTACCATTTCGACGGAAAGTTTTGACATCTTGGCTTCTGTATAACGATAAGCAGCCGGGGGGTCGCCATCAATAGAACCAAAGTTGCCGTGACCATCAACGAGGGGATATCTCAGAGAGAAATCCTGCGCAAGTCTGACGAGAGCATCATAGACAGAAGCGTCGCCGTGCGGATGGTATCGGCCAAGCACAGAACCAACGGTATCGGCGCACTTTCTGTAAGGCTGGTCGGGGGTCAGGCCGTTTTCGTGGAGGGTATAGATAATTCTTCTGTGGACGGGTTTCAGGCCGTCACGGACATCAGGGAGCGCACGGGAGATGATAACGGACATTGCATAGGCAAGGAACGAATCATGCATTTCGTCGGCCACATCAATGGGAATAACTTTCTGCCGGGGCTGTTGTTCCTGGAGCTCCTGATTCTGATTTTGTTCTGTATTCAAAATGCAGTTCACCTCAAATCAAAAAAATTGGAATTATATGTTCTGCTGGAAAGTTTTGTCTAATCTCTGGGAGAAGTGAACTCTCATGATTTCGAGTTCTTCTTCGGAAAAGGCAGATTTCGGCAGAACATAGAACATAGTTTTTGTCTGGTATATCATGAAAAAATCCGGATATTCAGTAATATGCAGATTTTTGTTATAATAGATTCTTGTCCCGGAGAAGTTGTCTTCGGGGGTATCGTCGAACAGGTTATCTGTCTGGGAATTTTCAGCGGAAGTATCTTCCGGGGGGAGGACAGTACCAATTTCGAGATATTCAGGATAAATGCGGATTCTGTAGTTATCCTGTTCGATTTCCTTGACAGCGAGCATCAGATTTCTGCGGATTTTGCGGGGATTGTACCACTGAAAGCCGATAAGCACGGCACAGACGAGGATAATCATGCAGTACATAGGTCTTTGGGAATCTGCGCCGTTGGCGACAAAATAGGCATAAATGCCGATGATGACAGCGAGCAGACCCATAGTGAGATATGTCTTAGGATAGACAAATTTTTTCTGAAACGCTGTGAAAGAAGATTTAAACAATGCAAAGGGAATCTGATAGGATTTTTCGAGCAAAAGACCGGAATCGTTCAAGAATCCACCTCCTGACGGGTTTTCAACACTTGTGGAATGAAAAGTGGAAAACTGAAATAATTAGTTTCGGATAAAGCTGAAATCAAAAACGAAAGTTTTTCTGGATGGTTTTTAATGCATAGCTTGCTTTTTATTGGAATTATTCCCATAGTATTGATGAAATTCTCCCAGTATAAATAACTCAAGCGGTGGTGGCGTGATGCCTTTTTTTCTGGCTTCTGCACGCATCTCCAGGATTTCATTAATTTCTTTTTCAGTCCAGCTTAGTTCCTTCATTTTTTCCATAAATTCATGTTCAGTCATCATAAAGATTGGTTTAAATATCCAGATTATGAACAGTACGGGCATATTTTTCGATATAGTCTTTTCTGGGGAGGACTTTATCGCCCATGAGAATAGTAATAATTTCGTCAGCTTTGACAGCATCTTCCATGCTGACTTGTAGGATAGTACGGGTTTCGGGGTTCATGGTCGTTTCCCAGAGCTGTTCGCTGTCCATTTCGCCGAGACCTTTGTAACGCTGAACAGCAACTTTGGAGGAATTGCCGTTTGCATCAGCGAGTTCAGCAATATACTTGTCACGCTCAGCATCACTGAAAGCGTAGTAGACTTTCTTTCCTCTTGCAACGCGATAGAGCGGAGGCTGGGCGATATAGATATTGCCATTCTCAATGAGAGGGCGCATATAGCGGAAGAAGAACGTTAAAAGCAATGTTCTGATATGACAGCCGTCAACATCGGCATCCGCCATGATGATGACTTTATCGTATCTTAATTTCTCAAGATTGAAGTCTTCGCCAATACCAGTACCAAGGGCAGTCACGACAGGCATAAGTTTATCATTGCCGTATACTCTGTCGATACGGGCTTTTTCGACGTTGAGCATCTTACCCCAGAGAGGAAGAATTGCCTGATATTTTCTGTCACGTCCGCCTTTGGCAGAACCGCCGGCGGAATCTCCTTCGACGATATAGATTTCAGTATTGGCAACGCCGTGTTCAGAGCAGTCAGCGAGCTTGCCCGGGAGGGACGCACTTTCCATAGCAGTTTTACGACGGGCGGTTTCCCTGGCAGCTTTAGCGGCTTCGCGGGCGCGTCTGGCAGCCATGCATTTATCAATAATTTCCTTGGCAACAGACGGATTCATCTCGAAATAGCTCATTAATTTTTCCTGCATGAGTTTTTCGATAAAAGGTCTGACCTGCGGATTGCCAAGTCTGACTTTTGTCTGGCTCTCGAATTCGCATTCTGTAAGTTTAACGGAGATGATAGCCGTCAGACCCTCACGGACATCATCACCGGAAAGCTTTTCAGTTTCTTTGAGGAGATTGAATTTTCTGCCGTAGTCGTTGATGATTTTAGTAAGAGCATTTTTGAAGCCTGTTTCATGGCTTCCGCCGTCTTTGGTGTGGATGTTGTTTGCAAATGAAAGGACAACTTCGTTATAGCTGTCATTGTACTGCATAGCAATTTCAGCAAAAGCATCGTCCTGCGAGCCGGAGAAATAAATCACATCCCCGATAGCTTCATAGCCTTTGGTATGATGGATATGCTCGACGAACTGACGGATACCGCCTTCATAGTGAAGATTTTTCTTCTGGATTTCGTCCGGATTTCTGGTATCAGAGAGAGTGATTTTGAGTCCGGCATTAAGAAAAGCCTGTTCTCTGAGTCTTTTGAGAAGCGTATCATAATCATACACAGTAGTTTCAAAAATTTCAGGGTCAGCCTTGAAAGTGACAATAGTGCCCGTTTCGGAAGTTTGACCGATAATTTTAAGCTGTTCCTGATATTCACCGCGTTCAAAACGCTGGAAGTGAACATTCTGACCATCCTTGACGGTTAATTCCAGCCATTCGGAGAGGGCATTGACAACAGAAGCACCAACACCGTGCAGACCGCCGGAGACTTTATAGCCGCCGCCGCCGAACTTACCGCCGGCATGGAGAACAGTATAAACAACTGTTGCAGCGGAGATGCCTTCTGTGGGGTGAATTCCAGTAGGGATACCGCGTCCGTTATCGGAAACGCGGATGATGTTGTCCGGCAGGATTTCGACAGTAATTTCAGTACAGAATCCGGCAAGGGCTTCATCAATGGCATTATCTACAATTTCGTAGACAAGGTGATGCAGACCGCCCTCCCCTGTCGAGCCGACATACATGCCGGGACGTTTGCGGACAGGGTCAAGCCCTTCGAGGACTTGAATTTGTTCCGCGCCGTATTCCTGACCGGATTGTTCTTGTAAATTTTCGTTACTCATGATAATAATTCACACTCCGTTTCTGCTGACAGAAGTATCAGCGAAGGGGGATATGCAATGTTTTTCCACAAAGTTTTCAACTTTTCAACATTGCGAAATAATCCCGATATATCAAAAATAAAATGATATTTCAAAAATGATTCAACAAGTTTTCAACATAGTTTTCAACAACAGGGTTGAAAACTTGTTTATAAATTATTTTTATAGTTCAGTTAAATTTCCATTCTGCATCCGGAAAAGTTTTCCAGTCTGTTCAAGCCTGAGGGAAGAGGCATGGCAGAGAGTAATAAAAACCTGCATATTAGAGACGGTATCATAAAGAAATTTCTGTCTGCGTTCATCGAGTTCGCCCATGACATCATCAAGGAGAACAACAGGAGAACGCTGTAATTTCTGGTTATACAGGTGAGCCTGTGCGAGTTTCAGCACAAGGGCAGTGCTTTTTTTCTGACCTTGCGAGCCGAACTGCTGAACGGGCTTTCCGTTGATAGAAAGCAGTAATTCATCACGCTGAATGCCTTTCTGCGTATAGCCAAGCCGTAAATCTTCATCAAGATGTTCGGTGAGTATTTTTTGATACTGGTCAGCCAGCATCGCGATAGAAGCCCCTGGCAGGCTCTCTGACGCGCCTAGACCGCTTCGGTAGGAAATATGCAGGGTTTCTTTTCCGCCCGTGATAACGCCGTACAGACGCTCGCAAAGGGGTGCAAGGGAATTGACATATTCAGAGCGCATGAGAGTAAGATAAGCCCCTTCCTGAGCAAGCTGATTATCCCAGAGCAGAACATCTTGTTTTCTGATTTTGTGTTTCAGGACTTTGTGAATCCCAGCATTTCTCTGTGCGAGAAGAAGATTGACCCGGCTGACATGCTGAACCCGGCTTGGATGGAGCTGACAGGCGCACATATCCATGAAAGAACGTCGCTTTTCGGGTGTTCCGGTGATTAAGTCCATATCGGCAGGAGAAAAGGCAACACAATGGAATGTTTCAAATAAGCTTGCAATTTTCTGATTTTCTACACCGTTGATAAGAATTTGTTTCTTTTTCTGCTGACCTCGTCCGAGGGTATAGAGAATTTCCTGCTGTCGCTGTCCGTCGAAGAACTGCATCTGACAGCGGAAGAAATCAGCATCAAAGCCGAGATAATGGCGTTCTTTCACACCATGAAAGTTTTTGCATCCGGTCATGAGCCAGACAGCATCCAGAAGATTAGTTTTACCCTGAGCGTTGTCGCCGATAATGAGATTTAATTTCTGGTCAGGCTGGAAATGCACCTGTCTGAGATTTCGGAAGCCATCGGCAGAAAATTCTGTAATATGCATAGAGAGTTAAGCTTCTGCTTCCACCTTGACGGTGAACTTATCAACAGTGACAGTATCGCCGGGGCGGATTTTCTTACCGCGCATAGTGCAGACTTCGCCGTTGACTTTGACAGAGCCCTGCTGAACAAGTTCCTTAGCGAAACCGCCTGTATCGCAAAGACCAGCGAATTTAAGCAGGGAATCCAGCTTGATGAATTCAGTACGGATTCTGACAGTTGATGTTTCAGATTTCTGAGCCATTCTAAATAAAATCCTTTCTTTGAGATTTCCACAAAGTTTTTGACAGTTGTGGAATGTTGCATTTTTACTCCTGATAGAAATCAGGTTTTCCACAAAGTTTTTCACAGTTGTGGAATGTTGCATTTTCGCTCCTGACAGAAATCAGGTTTTCCACAAAGTTTTTCACAGTTGTGGAATGTTGCATTTTCGCTCCTGATAGAAATCAGTTCTTGAGCTGAATCGGCATAATCAGATAGATAAAGCTTTCATCATCCACAGGAGTGATTTTGATAACCTTGTTGCTTCCGCTCATCTGGAATCTGAGCTTGTCACACTGACAGGAGCGTAGTGCTTCAAGAAGATATTTATTGCTGAAGCCGATAGTCAGGCTTTCGCCTGTGATTTCAGCAGGAATGCGGTCATTGATAGCACCAATTCCGGTTTTGCATGAAATTTCAAGATAGCCGTCAGCGAAAACACAGCGCATAGGTGCTTTGTTCTTGTCGTTAATCAGGAGAGAACAGCGTTCTGCACAGGCGACAATATCTTTCTTGTACATGATGACATTGGTTTTGCTGTCAACGGGAATGCTTGTACGGAAGTTATGGAACTGACCGTCAAGCAGTCTTGCAAAGAGTTCAAATCCGTTGACAGAGAAGACAATATGCTTGCCATTGGTGAAGAATTCACAGGACTGTTCAGCATCATCCTTCATCATGCTGATTAATTCATTGAGAGCTTTTTTCGGCACAACAAAATGAAAGTCTTCCATATCCTGAATAGCTTCCTGACGGAGTGCAAGACGGTATCTGTCCATAGCGACGATATAGAAAATGCCTTCACTGGATTCAAACAGTTCACCCGTAAGAATCGGCTTGTCTTCCTTAACGGAAGCGGCGAAGCTGGATTCCTGAATCATAGAACGAAGCATCTGCTGGGAGACAGTAGTCTTGGCCATGCTTTCTACAACAGGAAGTTCCGGAAATTCGTCTGCACTCATAGCAGAGAGCTGATAACGTGTATTTTCACTGGAAAGAGAAGCGTTAAGCGTTTCATCAATTTCGAGAGTGATTTCATCTCCTGACATACGCCTTACCATTTCGCTGAACACTCTGGCATTGAGAACAAAAGTAAAATCACTATCGCACTGTGCCTGAACAGAAGTTCTGATACCAATCTCCAGATTATAACCAGTCATGATAATCTGATTCTCCTGCATCTGAATACAGATGCCTTCCATAACAGGAACAGGAGACTTAGCAGAAACAGCTTTCAGTACATGAGCGATAGCATTGCACAAATCATTTTTATTGCATATAAATTTCATAATCAAGAATGACTCCTTTTCTTTTTTGAATTTTTAGAAATTAGAATTCTGATTCTGAAAAAAATCAGGAAAACTAAAAAGTTACAATTTGTTACTTTTCGAGCGGAAACTGAAAAAAATTTTTTTGAAAAAAAGTCTTATTATTAACTAGTAGTAGTAGTAGGGGGTGTTGAAACTGTTGAAAACTTTTTTTTTGCCCATGTATGGATGAAAAAGACTCAAAGTTTTCAACATTCAACATGTTGAAAGATTGTTGAAAAGTTGAAAACTCATTTTCGACCTCAAAATCGGGTTCAAACTGTTGAAAAGTTGAAAAAATGTGGAAACATTGTGGAAACATTGTTGAAAGATTTTAACTTCTCTGTAACTTTTGAAAAGTTTTCAACAAACTGTTGAAAGTTGAAAAGTTGAAAGTGTTGAAAACTTGGCTGTTTTTTAAATTTTTCACGATATTGCTATAAAAAATGCTGTTGAAAACTATGTTGAAACTGTTGAAAACTTGTTGAAAGTGTGTTGAAAACTTTTTTGGTAACAATTTTTCAACAGAGTTTTCAACAATGTGTTGAAAGAACATCCGCTTTCACAGAGTAAAGCGAAGGCACTTTCGTGTGTAAAAGTGCCAGCCTCAAAACGTGTGAAAAATGGCTGTTGAAAAATTTGTACAAATTGAACAAGTACAAGCCTTACAGCACATTGGACGGGTCGGGATTCTTCTCCCGGATGTCTTTGATAATGTCGTCAACAAGGTCACGAAGATTGGAATCTTTCTTCAAAGCATCATTGACAGTATTGATTGCATAAACAATGGTAGAATGGTCTCTGCCGCCGAATTCCATGCCGATAGCAGCAAGAGGCATTCCCGTTACTTCGCGGACAACATAGGCAGCAACTTTGCGGGCAGTGGAAATCTGGGAGGTGCGCTTGCTGGAGCGGATATCTTCAGGAGTAATGCCGTAAACATTCGCAACTTCGGCGATAATCTTTTCTACTGTAATCGGGATGGGCTGGTCATCTGTGAGAATATCGCGGATGACACTCTGCGCCATGGAGATAGTCGGCGAACTGTTCGCCAGCGTTTTCAGAGCTTTGAGCTTCTTGACAGCACCTTCAAGCTGACGGATGTTGGTTTTCAGCCGTGTGGCGATAAATTCTGTCACTTCGTCCGGAATTTTCAAGTCTAACAGCTCCGCTTTCCGGCGGATAATAGCATATCTGGTCTCGAAATCCGGGGCACTGATATCGGCAATCAAACCGCATTCAAAACGGCTTCTGATGCGTTCTTCCAGGGTTTTCAGCTCTCTGGGGGGCTTGTCGGATGTGATAACAATCTGCTTGCCCTCTGAGTGCAGTTTATTGAACGTGTGGAAGAATTCTTCCTGCATACGTTCCTTGCCGGAAAAGAACTGAATATCGTCAACAATCAGCACATCAGCTTTTCTGTACTTGTCATGGAAGACAGTAGTATCGCGCTGGTCAATGGATTTAATCAGCTCGTTGCCGAAGGCTTCGCCAGTGACGTAGATGGCATTTTTATCGGGGGTATGGCTCATCATTTCATGCTTAATAGCCGTTACCAGATGCGTCTTGCCAAGCCCGGAAGCCCCGTAGATAAACAGGGGGTTATAAGATGCTGCTGTATCAGAAGCAACGGCCTTACAGGCGGCAAAGGCGAATTCATTGGAACGGCCTACAATAAACGTATCGAATGTATAGTCATATTTTGCGACCTCGTAGCTTTTCTGGAGTTCTTCGTGTTTTTCGTCGATTTGCTCGAAATCCGCAGTATCCTGGTGCTGGGGTGTTTCTTTGGTTTGGATGTTGACAACAACCTCAACTTTAAAGCCGAGAAGGTGTTCCAGTGCAGTTTCAAGAAATTTTTTATAATTGGAAAGAATGATGCCCTGCTGGAATTCTGTATCTACCTGAAAAACAGCTTTTTTTCCGTCCAGAGAGACAGGCACCATGGTGTTAATCCAAGTTGTCATAGCAACCGGAGCGATGAGTTCCTGCTCGGTGCAGTATGCTTTTACTTGTTCAAACACATCATCAAAGGAATTCATGTCTGCGACCTCCATTTCATAATTCTTCTTTAATTTATTCTACCATATTTAAAGTAAAAAAGCAAGTCTTTTTTGAATTTTTTCGATTTCCGGAGCAGAAAAAAACAGTGTTTTTGACATCCTATACAAAATATACAAAAAAATATGAAAAAGTTGAAACGGAAGTCGTCATTGCATAATTTTTGATGAAAAATATACAAAACTATTTAAAAGTTGAAATTTGTTTTGTATACTGTTGTGAAAACTGCTGTTTATTTTCCTGATTTTTTCAACAATCAAAAACGTTTTGCACTGTTGAAAAGTTGACAAGTAAAATAAAAAAGATTTTTTCAGAAAAAACTATGAAACTTTAACAAAAACAGTATAAAAATATAAGAAAACTATCTGAAAATAAGCAAACGTACGTTCTGTTTTCGTGCTTTTGCGCATAATATCATTTTTATTTATTCATAATTTGGAAAATATAACGAATTTTATTGAAAAAGCGCATACTTATTAACAGTTGTTGAAAAAAGTGTACCCTAAAAACAATCGTACATATTTCGTTCATAAAGTGTTGCAATTTTATCACTCTTTTTATTGCAAATCCGATTATTTTATTGCAGATTCACTCCTCTCAGCCCTTTTTTTATGCAAAATAACGGAGATGTTGAGAAATTGTTGGAACGGATGTTGTCTTTGCACAATCGTACATATTTCGTTCATAAAGTGTTGCAATTTTATCACTCTTTTTATTGCAAATCCGATTATTTTATTGTAGATTCACTCCTCTCAGCCCTTTTTTTATGCAAAATAACGGAGATGTTGATAAATTGTTGGAACGGATGTTGTCTTTGCACAATCGTACATATTTCATTCATAAAGTGTTGCAATTTTATCACTCTTTTTATTGCAAATCTAATTATTTTATTGCAGATTCACTCCTCTCAGCACTTTTTTTATGCAAAATAACGGAGATGTTGAGAAATTGTTGGAACGGATGTTGTCTTTATACAAATAAGATTCCATATTTTGACTTTTTTCCATAATATGGCAATTTTTATATTATAAATCAACATATTATTTTTGATTTCGTTGATAATTATGAGCATATTATTTAAAATTCATAATTTATCTATATTTTTTATGCAATAACTATAAAATTTTCAACTTTTCAGCAAACCGATGTACACTCTGCATACCATGCCGAAAACTTCCTTTTTTCTGGTTCTTTGAAAAAGTGGAAAATTAATTTTCACTTTTTCGCAATATATCGCTGAAAACTGAAAAACAGAAAAAGTTTTTTGTGCAGTTTGCCATGTTGAAAACTTGCTTTTACCATTTTTTTCCTTTCACAGAAATTTTTTTTCAAAAAGCCCTTGACAGATGCCCCGGAATAGGCTATAATAAAAGGGTATGAAAGTACAAAAACGTCGGAACGCACTGACTGGCTGTCAGGGTGACCGGCAGAGCAGAAAGGAGGATTTTGCAATGAAAAGAACTTACCAGCCTAAGAAACTGCACAGAAAAAAAGAACACGGTTTCATGAAAAGAATGTCCGACAGAAACGGCAGAAAGGTTTTAGCTCGCAGGAGAGCAAAGGGCAGAAAAAGACTTTCCCATTGACGAGTCAGACCACAAATCTTATTTGTGGTCTTTTTGTTTTATCGCATGTGATTTTTGAGATTCTTGATTTAGAGGTAAATTATGCTGTATACGGAAATTATAAAGCAGAATAAAGATTTTCAGCTCTGTTACAGAAAAGGGAAATCTGTTGTTTCTCAAAACGTGATTCTTTATGTCAGAATCAATCATATGCCGATAAACCGCCTGGGGATTACTACAAGCAAAAAAGTAGGCAATGCAGTCTGCCGGAGCAGAGCAAGAAGGCTTATCCGGCAGGCATGGCGCGAAAACGAACTGCTTGCCCCTGTGGGGCTGGATATTGTTATTGTTGCAAGACCCCATATTACAGAAATCAAGTCGGATGTTCTCAGCCGCTATTTCCGTAAATATGGCATTCCGGCTCTGCATCAGATTTATCAGGGCGGTACACCCCAGCCAAAAGGAGCGAAAAAGTCATGAAATATGTTCTGGTATTGCTTATCCGGTTATACCAGAAGGCAATCTCTCCCCTGTTTCCGAGATGCTGTCGGTATTATCCGTCCTGTTCCTGTTATGCCTGTACAGCAATTGAACGTTTCGGCGCAGGAAAAGGCTCTGTTCTGGCATTGCACCGTCTGCTCCGGTGTCATCCGTGGGCAAGGGGCGGTGTGGATGAAGTCCCCGATTCGTTTTCTCTGAAAGACCTTGTGCAGAAAAAGCAATAGCCGGAATTTTTATAATAAACAGAGAAAAATAGATTTCAGAACATCAGGAATGAGGTAACAATTTTGAATTTTTTAATTAATCTTATCGCAATTCCGCTCGGTTTTCTTATGAAAATTATTTATAACCTTGTCGGAAATTACGGTATTTCGATTATTCTGTTTACGTTTGTAACCAGAATGATTCTGTTCCCTGTTTCGTACAAACAGCAGAAAAATACTGCAAGAATGCAGCTTTTGAATCCAAAACTAAAAAAAATACAGGAAAAATACAAGAATGACCCCAATAAAATGCAGATGGAACAGTTTCAGCTTTATCAGGATGAGAATATTAATCCTTATTCTTCGTGCCTGACTTCGTTTATTCCGCTGATTCTGCTCTGGGGGGTGCTGGCCGTTGTCTACAAACCGATGACCTACATTCTTGATTATGATAAAAATATTATCGAAGAAGCCAAATCTATTGTCATTTCCCTGGATGCGGATGCAGAAAAAACACTGACCAAAAACAGTATGCGTGAAGAATTAATCATCATGGAGAAAATGCTTCAGAATCCGGAAGCTTTCTCGGCAGTCATTCAGGACGGACAAGTCACATTTGCAGAAAATGACAGCGAAACTGTCCAGAAGCTGAATTATATCGACAGTCAGTTTGTGACAGAAGTCACTGATTTTGCGAAGACCTTCACACTCGGAAGCGTCAAGCTCAGTGAAACCCCCAGCACAAAGCCTTCTGAAAATTCCAGCTTTTTCCTGTTTTTAATCCCGATTCTGTCCGGTCTGATGCAGTTGGTCTCCACCATCTACATTCAGAAAATGCAGAAAAAGCGCAACCCCGATATGCCCAATATGGGAAGCATGAATGCAATGCTCTATACAATGCCGTTATTCTCTGTATGGCTGGCATTTACCGTTCCTGCGGGTGTCGGTTTCTACTGGCTGTGTTCTTCCGCGTTCTCATTCCTGCAAAGCGTATTCCTGTATGCTTGGTTCAATGAAGAACGTGTTGAGAAAATTGGTGAAGCAGAACGCGAAAAAGCCAAAAATGCCAAGCGTCGTCCTTCCATGATGCAGAGACTCATGGAACAGCAGGAAGAAATGATGCGCACACAGGGTCAGCAGGGTATCTCCGGAAACAGAGTCCGCTATGCTGACAGCGAAAGCGGCGAAACTAAATTTTCCCGCTCCGAAATGGAAGAATACAATACGGCTGTCATCCGTGAAGCAAGACGGCGTATCGCTGAAAAATACGGTGATAATGATGTCGATTCCGAGACAGGCGATAATCATAACAAAAAATAAAAATTACATGAACAGGAGGTTTTTACATGACTCAGATTTTTAATGCAAAAACTGTTGAAGACGCAAAAGAACTCGCTGCCCGTACATTCGGGGTTGCCGAAAATGAAATTCAGTTTGAAATTCTCGAAGAACCTAAAAGAGGCTTTTTAGGAATTGGCAAAAAAGGCGAAGCTAAAGTCAAGGCTACTTATGTTCCCATTACTATTTCAGAACCCGAAACAGATTCTTTTGAAGAAGATGTTCCGCCTGCTCCAGTTCAGGATTTCACAGAAACACCAGTAATTGAAATTCCGGAAGAAGTTCCGGTATCTGAACCAATGAGTGAATCTGCAACAATCGTTCCGGAAGAAGTTCCGGCATCTGAATCAATGAGTGAATCTGCAACAATTGTTCCGGAAGAAGTTCCGGCATCTGAATCAATGAGTGAATCTGCAACAATCGTTCCGGAAGAAGTTCCGGCATCTGAACCAATGAGTGAATCTGCAACAATCGTTCCGGAAGAAATTCCGGTATCTGAATCAATGAGTGAATCTGCAACAATCGTTCCGGAAGAAATTCCGGTATCTGAATCAATGAGTGAATCTGCAACAATTGTTCCGGAAGAAGTTCCGGCATCTGAATCAATGAGTGAATCTGCAACAATCGTTCCGGAAGAAGTTCCGGTATCTGAACCCGTGAGCGAATCTGCAACAATCGTTCCGGAAGAAGTTCCGGCATCTGAATCAATGAGTGAATCTGCAACAACTGCTCCTGAAAAACTTTCTTCCATCCAGCCTGATGATGAACTCATTATCGGTGAGCCGTCTGAATCCGCTCTCGCAAAAATCGAAAAAGCAAAAGAATATCTTACAGGCATTCTCATTGCTATGGGTGTGAAAGCTGAACTCAAAGTCAAGGCCGGAAGCGAAAGTGCTATTATCGAAATCCAGACTTCCAATAGTGGTGCTGTTATCGGCAAGCGCGGTGAAACTCTCGATTCTTTACAGTATCTTACTTTTATGACCGCTAACCGTGCCGATAAAGAATATTACAGAATTATCCTGAATACAGCTAACTATCGTGAACGCAGAAGAAAAACTCTCGAAGAACTCGCAAACAAAATCGCAAAGAATGTTCTGCATTCTCATCGCGCTACTACCCTCGAACCCATGAACCCTTATGAACGCAGAATTATTCATTCCGCAATCGCTGAAATCGAAGGTGTTACTTCCAAGAGTGTCGGCGAAGAACCTTACCGCAAAGTAGTAATTTCTTCTACCGAAAAGCCCCAGCGTCCCGGCAAACGCAGAAATTATCACGATAAACCCGACAGCAGAAACCGTGGAAGAAATCACGGCAGACGTGACAGCTCCAGAAGAAATCCTGATGCTCCGCCTACCAGAATCTCTATGGATTCTATGAAAACCAGTTTTGAAAAAGACTATAAGCGTCCTAAGCCGGAAGATGACCTTAATGCTGGTTTGTACGGAAAAATTGAATTCTAATCTTTATCAGGAGGCTGGACGGGATTTCGTTCAGCCTTCTTTTTATGCATTATCTTGAAACAGGAGGAGCGAAAATGCAACAACTTATTGATACTATCGCTGCCATTGCTACACCTAACGGTTCGGGCGGTGTCGCTGTTATTCGTATTTCCGGTGCGGATGCCATCCCCTGCGCCGAACAGTTCTTTCAGCCTGTCCGCGGAAAACGTCCTTCCCAAATGGACGGCTATACCTGTTCTTACGGTTATCTTCTGAATCAGAAACAGGAAATTCTGGATGATGTTGTTTTGACTGTGTTCAGAAATCCCCACAGCTACACTGGGGAAGATGTTGTCGAAATTTCATGTCACGGCGGAAGATTTCTTTCCCAGAAAATTTTAAGAACTGTTCTGACTTATCCGGATGTGCGTCTTGCGGAAGCTGGTGAATTCACCAAACGTGCTTTCCTCAACGGAAAACTCTCTCTTACGCAAGCCGAAGCTGTTGCAGATTTAATCTCTGCTTCCGGTGAAAATGCTGTGCGCTATGCCAGAACCCTAAGGGATGGTGCAACTTTCCGGAAAATTTCCGAATTTTCACAGATAATTCTGGAAATCCTGTCTGATTTGGCTGTCTGGGCGGATTACCCTGACGAAGATATTCCCGGTGTAGATGCTACTACCTTAGGAGCGAAAATGCAACAATTATTATCTGACATGCGTCAACTTATGTCAAGCTATGATTACGGAAAAATCCTCCGTGAAGGTCTGCATACTGTTATCGCCGGGAAACCTAATGTCGGCAAATCCACTCTCTTTAATGTTCTAAGCGGATGTGAGCGTAGTATTGTGACCGATATTGCCGGAACTACTCGTGATGTTGTCGAAGAACAAATCCGGCTTGGTGACGTCATACTCAGATTATCCGATACTGCCGGGGTTCACAATACTGCCGATAAAGTGGAACAAATCGGCGTGGAACGCAGTCTTTCCAGTCTTGAACAGGCAGACTTGGTTCTTGCGGTGTTCGATATGAGCACCCCTCTTTCCAAAGAAGATAAACTCCTGCTCGAAAGGCTTCCCGAAGATAAAACCATTATCGTCTATAACAAATCTGACAAATCTAATCCGGATTTTCATCAGAACGTATTTTTCCACTTTTCTCCTGTGGAAACTGTTGAAATCTCTGCCCGGAATCAGGATAATATTCCGGAACTGCAAAATGCTGTGGAACGCTTTGCTGTCCGTCATGCTACTCCTGCCGAAGACGGCATGATTGCCAATGAACGTCAGCGTATCTGCCTTGAAAATGCCCTCTGTGCCGTTCAGGAAGCACTTGATGCACTCTCTATGGGGCTTGCCTTCGATGCTGTCACCGTCAGCCTTGACGCGGCCGCAGATGCCCTTCTTCAGCTTACTGGAGAACGCGTTACTGATAAAGTTGTCGATACTGTTTTTGCTCGTTTCTGTGTTGGTAAATAATACCATAATTTTTATTAATAAAGTGAGATGTTTAGTTTATGAATCAAGAATATGAAATGGGAAATTTTGATGTCATTATTGTCGGTGCTGGTCATGCCGGAGTAGAAGCCGGACTTGCTTCTGCACGGCTGGGCTGTAAAACCCTCCTGATGACTATCTCCCTTGACCAAATCGCGAATATGCCCTGTAATCCCTCTATCGGCGGTACGGCAAAAGGTCACCTCGTCCGCGAAATTGATGCCCTCGGCGGTGAAATGGGGCGTGCTGCGGATGCCTGTTTCTTACAGAGCCGTATGCTCAACAGAGGAAAAGGCCCTGCCGTTCACAGTCTCCGCGTGCAGGCTGACCGCGTGAAATATCACTCCCATATGAAACATATCTGTGAACAGCAGGAAAATTTATTCATCAAACAGGGCGAAGCTGCTCAGATTCTAGTTGAAGATAACCACATCACCGGAATTGTCACAAAACTCGGTGCTGTCTACCATGCGAAAGCTGTTGTTATTGCTACTGGAACTTATCTTAAAGGCAAAATCCATATTGGTCAGGTTTCTTTCGAGAGCGGTCCTGATTCCGCTCTCCCTGCAAATGCGCTCTCTGAAAGTTTAAGACAATATCTTCCGCTGAGAAGATTCAAAACAGGTACACCCTGCCGTGTTCACAAAAGAAGCATTGACTTCGATATTCTCGAAAAACAAGACGGTGATTCCCAGATTGTTCCCTTTTCTTTCGAGAATCAGAATCAGGAAATGAGAAATCAAGTCTCCTGTTATATTAGTTATACTAACCTGAAAACCCATGAGGTCATTAAAGCCAATCTGCACCGTTCGCCCCTCTATTCCGGTAATATCGAAGGTGTAGGCCCGCGTTACTGTCCCTCTATCGAAGATAAAGTCGTCCGCTTCGCCGATAAGGAACGCCATCAGCTTTTTATTGAGCCTATGGGACTTTCTACTGATGAATATTATCTTCAGGGCATGTCTTCTTCCCTCCCTGAAGATGTTCAGCTTGCTTTTCTCAAAACTATCAAAGGGCTTGAACATGTCGAAATTCTTCGTCCGGCCTATGCTATCGAATATGACTGCGTTGACCCGACTGCTCTTAAACCTACCCTGGAAACAAAAGCTGTTTCCGGATTGTTCGGCGCGGGGCAGTTCAACGGCAGTTCCGGCTATGAAGAAGCCGCTGCTCAAGGGCTTGTCGCTGGTATCAATGCTGCTTTATCCGTTCAGGGAAAAGAACAGCTTATTCTGGAACGCTCCGGCTCTTATATCGGCACTTTGATTGATGATCTCGTCTGCAAGGGATGCAGTGACCCCTACAGAATGATGACTTCCCGAAGCGAATACAGATTAGTATTAAGACAAGATAATGCAGATTTTCGCATGATGCCTATCGGTCATAAGCTTGGTCTTATTTCAGATGCGAAATATCAGAAAATGCTTGATAAATATGCCCTCGTTGAAACTGAAATCGACAGACTCAAGCATTCCAATCTTGCACCCACTTCCGAGCTTAACCAATTTCTGGAAAATTCCGGCACTGCTCCGCTTTCGACAGGATGCAAGATAGCCGATTTAATCCGCCGTCCTCAGCTCGGCTATAATGTTCTCGCGCCTTTCGATTCCGAACGTCCTGAACTTTCTGACGAAATCCGTGAACAGGTTGAAATTCAAATCAAGTATGAAGGCTACATCAACAGACAATATGACATGATTCAGAAAGCTCAGAATCTCGAACAAAAGAAACTACCTCAGAATTTTGATTATCATGAAATACATGGTCTGCGTCTTGAAGCTATCGAAAAATTAAACAAGCATCAGCCTGTCAGCATCGGGCAGGCTTCGAGAATTTCAGGTGTTTCTCCGGCAGATGTTTCTGTTCTGCTTATCTGGCTGACACAAAATAAATAATGTTCCACGTGGAACATTTTCAGGAGTGTGAAACTTTATGATTCTTCCTGTTGGTGTAACCGGTTTTTTTCAGAAATCCATTCCGCCGGAACTTGATTTCAAAAACTTTCAGCAATATTGTTATTCTGTCAGAGAGTTTCCAGTGCTGGGAATCAGCAATCAGAAACAAAATAATTATTTCTGTGCAAAATTTCCGGATTTCTGCTTGCTTTTGAACAGATATTATCCGTTTGCAGGTTTTGTGAATGTTTTATCTTCCGAAAAAATATTTATTAATATCAGCTTTCCGGAGTTTTTTGCATATCAGTTTCTTCCGGCCGAATTCCTCAACAGTCCCTTCGATTTCCGGAATCATCAGCTTTCAAAAGCAGAATTACAGCAGATTTTATATTGGAATCCGGTTTCTGTCGGAAATATTATCTTCAACGAATGGGATTAAGTTTAAGATGTTCCACGTGGAACATTTTGCAAAGAGGTGTGAAACATGTTCAAAATTCATTTTCAATTGCAGGAACTTGATAAAATTGTTCCGTGGGGTGATGAAAATCATCAGTCTATGCACTGGTACGGCCTTACTGATGGTTTACTCTGGATTACTGCCGGAAATCAGAATATTTATGAATATTCTCAAGAAGCAAGAGCTTTCTGGAATGAAGATATTCAGTATAATAATTATCAGATTTCGAGATTTCTGCAAGACTTTTCCGGAACGTTTCCGTTTATCTGCGAATCCGTGCCGGAAGAAATTTATGACAATATCGAAAATTTTATGCCGATTACTGATAAATGGAAACGCATTCATGAAGATTTGCCGGATGATGTTTTTGATAAATGGTATTTTGATGAGGCGTACTGTCCTTTGACAGAATGGTTTTATCAGCAGAATTCTTTTGACTCCGCTCATCTCACGGGTGGTTATCAAATCGGCTGTTTCCGCTTTCAGGATAAAATCAAATTCTGGTGGGATAATGACGGGCGTATGCTTGAAAATCATATTCCTGTCTGGACTTCGCAAAAAGGCATTTATGAAATGAAATATGCTGATTTTGTCAGAGAAGTGCAGAGATTCTTTGATGAATTCTTTCAGAAAATGGATGCTCAGGTGCAGAATGCTGTCGGAAAAGACTGGGGCAGAGTTCAGCTCGATAAAAATCAGCTCATGAGAGAACATCAAACCACAAAAGAAAGTTTTCAGCAGAAAATAGATGCTCTCTCAAAAAAGCCTCAGTTTCCAAGAGACTGGAATACGATTTCCGAACTCTGGAAAAAATGCCTTGAAGAACGCAATTAAAATTAAAACATGTTCCACGTGGAACATGTTCAAAAGGTGAATTTTATGCAAGAAATTACTGTTCTGGATGGATTATTTAAAATTTTATTTGCGATTTATCAAAACCCTACCATGTATCTCCGCAGAAAATCTATTTTTCAGCTTGAAATTTTTATACAGGGCATCCGTTATGGAGTTGTTTTAGATTGTCAGCAAAATCAGAGATTAAAACAGGAATTAGAGATTCTTCATCAGTTTGATTTGTTCCTGAGACAGAAATATTTCTATGGTGCTTCACTTAATTGCTATTCTGCCTTGTACTGTCATTCCGGCGGAAATGAAGAAATTGCTTTTGGTTTATTTTTTGAGGAACTCAAAATTTATCTGAATCAGAATACTATATCTATCTAAATACAAATATAGTAATGTTCCACGTGGAGCATTTTTCAAAAGGTGATTTTTATGCAGGAAATTACTGTTCTGGATGGATTATTTAAAATTTTATTTGCTGTTCGTCAAGTTCCCGGAATGTTTCTCCGCAAAAAATCTATTTTTTATCTGGAAAATTTTATCCGCGGTTTGAGTACTGGCTTTACTCTGGACGGACAGCAGAATCATCAGCTGAAACAAGAACTGGAAATTCTTCATCAGTTCGATTTGTTTCTGCAACAAAAATATTTCTATGGATCTGCTCTTAACTGCTATTCTGATTTGTATTTTTATTCCGATAAAAATGAAGAAACCGCTTTTGATTTGTTTTTTCAGGAACTTGAAATCTATCTGAATCAAAATACTGTATCTGAATAAAATGTTCCACGTGGAACATTTTCAAGGAGTGTGAACCATGACAGTTCCGGAATTATTCGAAAATTATTATTTTCATGACAGCAGTTTCCTCAATATGGAATACTGTCCGGAATCTAAAATGGTAAAGCTGTACTGTCAATTTTGTGAGTTTATGCAGAAAGATTATCGGGATTGTGAACCGACTAACAGCGATATTCTCATTCTCTTTCGGAATGCTTCGTTTTCTGGTCAGTTCTTTCGTGACTGCGGAATCCTTACACAAAAATTAATAGATAATCATACTATCTGCTTTTTTCTCGCTGATGAAAAGCATTCCGATTTTTCTGAATTTTCAGTTTCAGCGGATGATGTTCAAATTCAAGTTATCAGAAAATATCGTCTTTAATGTTCCATGTGGAACATATTTCTTAAAAAAATCTTACTGGAGGTATCTATCATGCCGATTCTGCCCGATTATGAAACTTCTGAAAAATTATTTCAGGAGTATCAGCTTGATGTTCCACGTGGAACATTCGATAAACTTCAAATCTATGCTGATTTCTTAGTTGATTATAATCAGCATGTTAATCTGACTGCCATCACTGACGGAAATGAAATTCTTCGGAAACATTTCCTCGACAGCTTTCTGTTATATTCTCATGCTGGAAACTATTTTCCGGATTCTGCAAAGATACTGGATATCGGAAGCGGTGCGGGTTTTCCCGGCGTTCCGCTGGCTCTGCTCCGTCCCGATTTTGATATTACTCTGCTTGATAGTCTTGGAAAGCGCATCACGTTTCTTGAATTATTAAGACAGAAATTAGACTGTTCATTTTCTGCCGTTCATGGCCGGGCAGAAGAATTCGCTAAACTTCCCGATTATCGGGAATGCTTTGATGTTGTGACTGCCCGTGCGGTTGCTTCCCTTCCTATGCTCGCCGAATTCTCCCTCCCATATGTCAGAATTGGCGGTTTCTGGATTTCTATGAAAGGAAAAGAAGATATTTCCCCGGCACTTTCTGCCATTCTGAAACTTGGCGGAAAGCTAGAACAGACTATCTCCTATCAGCTTCCTGACGGTGACGAAAGAATGCTTTATATCATAAAAAAAATATCGCCCACTCCGACAAAATACCCCAGAAAATTTGCTCAGATTAAGCAAAAGCAACTGTAAAAAAAGACGAATATGTTCGGAAATCCGTTATTTTCAAAAGAAATAACGGATTTTTTTTATAGCAATGATTTCCCATATCTGTTATAATTAAATTATAGAGAGATACAACAAAACTTTTTCCATAGAACAACCGAAAGGAGCATTTCTCATGTCTGCAATTCTTACCGTCCCGAAAAATCTTACCGAACAGCGGGTGATGCATATCCGTATTGAGGATATTCGCCCGAATCCCCATCAGCCGAGAATTTTCTTTCAGCCTGAAGAACTTCGGGCACTTTCTGACAGTATCCGGCAGAATGGCATTCTTCAGCCCTTAACCGTCCGACAGTGCGGTGATTACTATGAACTTATTGCAGGTGAACGCCGTCTCCGTGCCGCAAGAATTGCCGGACTCCGCTGTGTTCCCTGTATTGTCATGGAAATCAATGACCGGAACTCTGCTATTCTCGCACTGGTCGAAAATATTCAGAGACAGGATTTAAACTATTTTGAAGAAGCTGCTGCGCTTGAAAAATTAATTACTTACTACGGTATGACTCAGGAAGATGCCGCTGTTCAGCTCGGACGAGCCCAGAGCACTGTTGCCAATAAACTTCGTCTGCTTCGCCTTACCGAAAAAGAGAAAAATTATATTCTCGAAAATCAGCTCACTGAACGTCATGCCCGTGCGCTTCTCAAAATCGCAAACCCTGAAGAACGCATGGCTGTTCTTGAAAAAATCACCAAACTCGGCCTGAACGTTGAGAAAACAGAACAGTTTATTGAAGAAAAACTTAATCATGCCAGAGAACAGGAAAATTTCCGCAAACGAAGCGTTCTGTTCCGGGATGTGCGCTTGTTCACTAATACCATTCAGAAGGCTGTCGAAACCATGCAGGCCGCCGGCATTTCCGCAGAATCCCAGAAAATGCAGTTCTCTGACTATATCGAATACAGAATCCGCATTCCCCTGAACCAGAAAAATTGATTTTTAAAGTCATGTTCCACGTGGAACATTGCACCGGATGTCATTCACGGTTGTTGTTCCACGTGGAACAAATTATTTTTTTCTGCAAAATTTTTAAATTATCTTTACAAATCTGCTTAAACATGCTATAATAAATAAGAAGTACAAAACAGAAAGGAGCTATCCTTACTTATGGGTAAAGTGATTGCTGTCGCCAATCAGAAAGGCGGCGTAGGTAAATCTACTACTACTGTCAATTTAGCCGCTTATCTCGGCTCAAGAGAAAAAAAAGTCCTCTGTATCGATATTGATGCCCAGGGAAATTTAACAACCGGTTTCGGTATCCGTAAAAAAGGCCTGAAATATTCTGCTTATGAAGTACTTACCGGAAAAGCCAGAATTCAGGATGCTGTCATTCAGACAGCGTTCCAGAACGTTTCTGTTGTTCCGGCGACTTCTGACCTTGCAGGAGCAGAAATTGAACTCGTCAATATGGAACAGCGTTTCAACCGCCTGAAAATGCAGGTTCTTACGCTAAGAGATGATTATGATTTTATCTTTATTGACTGCCCTCCGGCACTCGGTCAGCTTACACTCAACGGCATGACTGCATGTGATGAAATTCTAATTCCCATGCTCGCTGAATATTACGCACTCGAAGGCCTGACACAGCTCGTAAATACCATGAAGCTCGTCAAAGCAAATTATAACCCCTCTCTTGATATTCTCGGCATTGTCTTCACAATGTATGACAACCGCCTGAATGTCTCGAAACAAGTTGTGGAAGAAGTCGAGAAATATTTCCCGGAAAAAATCTTTCAGACCAAAATTCCCAGAAATGTCCGTCTTTCTGAAGCTCCCAGCTACGGAAAACCTGTCATGTATTACGATAAGCATTCCAAAGGCACGATTGCTTATGAGTGTCTTGGAAAAGAACTCCTTGGCGAACCGCTGAGCAGTATCATGAAACTGCGCCTTAATATCGCAAAAGATTAATCTGAAAGGTACAGACATATGAATTTTACCGGAATCCTTATCGGAATGATTTCTTTTCTGATTATCGGCCTTTTTCATCCTATTGTAATCTGGGCAGAATACTATTTCTCTAAAAAAATATGGCCTGCCTTTGCAGGTGTCGGCCTGCTGTGCCTGCTTCCCTCCCTCTTGAGCCAGAATGCTTATCTGAGCTGTGCTTTTGCTGTTATTTCGGCAAGCTCTTTCTGGAGTATTAAAGAACTCTTTGAACAGGAACAGCGCGTTCTGAAAGGCTGGTTTCCCAAAAATCCCAAAAGAACTTATCAAGTTTCGCACAGTTCTGAAAAAAATGTGAATTCCGATTTATCTTAAAAAATCTATTACAGAAAGTGATGTGATGTTATGGCGAAAGGCGGTCTCGGCGGTGGCTTAGGCTCTCTCTTTGAAGACAATGCTGCCGAAATCCAGACGAAAAAAACAATTCGATTATCAGAGATTGAACCAAACCGGAATCAGCCCCGAAAAATTTTTGATGAATCTGCTATTTCTTCCCTTGCAGATTCCATCCGGGAACACGGCCTTCTACAGCCGATTCTCGTCCGGCCTCTCCCACTTGGTAATTATCAGATTGTTGCCGGAGAACGAAGATGGCGTGCTGCAAGAATGCTCGGCCTGACTGAAGTCCCTGTCATCATCCGCGAATTGTCCGATATTGAAACAGCACAGATTGCCCTTATCGAAAATATTCAGCGTGAAGATTTAAATCCGCTTGAAGAAGCAAAAGCCTTTCAGCGTTTGCAGGATGATTTCGGCATGAAGCAGGAAGATATCGCCAAAAAAGTCGGCTGTTCACGAAGTTCTGTTACTAATGCTCTGCGGCTTCTCAAACTTCCTGAAGAAATTCAAGCGATGCTTGTCAGAAACGAAATCACTTCCGGACATGCCAAGGCACTGCTTAGTTTCAGTGATGAAAATGCAATGCTTCAGGCTGCATACAAAGCCGCCCAAGGTCTGCTCAATGTTCGGCAAATTGAAAAATTAGCGGCTGATTCGGAGTCCAAAGAACTTGATGACATTCCAATTTCTAAATCTGTTTCCTATTTTGGCGAAATTGAACATGCACTTCATACCCGGCTTGGCAGAAAAGTCAAAGTCCAGTTCAAGAAGAATAAAGGCACACTCAGCCTTGAATTCTATGATGAAGAAGATTTGAAACTCCTTGCGGAACTTCTCTCGCCTAATGAGGAGGGCAGTACTTTTGAATCGGCTTATGACTATGTGGACAAGCACGAAAAAAATTATGATTAATTTTTAAATGTTCCACGTGGAACATTTTTACAGGAAAGGTTTCCCATCATGGAAGACGTCTTCTATCTCTGCCCACAAAAAATTACTGTTGCTCATATAAAACAGGTCTTTCAGAATATCAGTTCTGATAATATTATTTCAGATGATGAACGTCTGCAAATTATCTGGAAAGAATCAGAAAAATTACAGTTTATTGAATTCTACCTCTTCCCTGATTATATGTACTCTGTGGATGAGGAGGAAACAGAACTCATGCTTGATACTATCCGGAAATATCATGTCAGCACAGTTGTCGGCATTCTGCATCATACAAGACATATTCCAATCGTACTGAAATATACTGCCCTGCTCATGCAGAAATTCGGCGGTGTGCTTGGTACGGATACCCCCGGTTTTTTCCCTTGTTTCTCCCTCGCTGAACTTCAAAAATTTCAGCATCAAGATTAACCAAGTTTATTTTTAAATGTTCCACGTGGAACATTTTCACAGAAAGGATTTTTTATTATGTTAGATATGAAATTTTTAAGAACCAATCCTGATATTGTAAAGGAAAATATCAAAAAGAAATTTCAGGATGAAAAATTACCCCTGGTTGACGAAGTTATCGAACTCGATAAACAGTTCCGTGATGCCAAACTCAAGGGCGATGAACTCCGCGCTCAAAGAAAAGCAAAAAGTAAATTAATCGGCGGACTTATGGCAAAAGGTCAGAAAGAAGAAGCCGAAGCTGTTAAAGCTGAAGTCTCCGCTATGGGCGACGAACTTACTGCACTCGAACAGAAAGAAGCTGAAATGCAACAGGAAATCAAGAAAATTATGATGATTATCCCTAACATCATTGACCCCTCTGTTCCGATTGGCAAAGATGATTCTGAAAATGTCGAAATTGAAAAGTTCGGCGAACCCTTTACCCCTGACTTTGAAATTCCCTATCATGTCGATATTATGGAAAAACTCAACGGCATCGACCTCGATTCCGCCAGAAAAACTTCCGGCAACGGCTTCTATTATCTCTGCGGTGATATTGCAAGACTGCATTCTTCCATTCTCTCTTATGCAAGAGATTTCATGATTAACAGAGGATTTACTTATTATATCCCTCCGTTTATGATTCGTTCCGATGTCGTGACCGGTGTTATGAGCTTTGCCGAAATGGAAGGCATGATGTATAAAATCGAAGGCGAAGATTTATATTTAATCGGCACTAGCGAACATTCCATGATTGGCAAATTTATTGATACTATCCTCCCCGAAGAAAATCTCCCCCAGACCCTCACAAGCTATTCTCCCTGCTTCCGTAAAGAAGTCGGCGCGCACGGCATCGAAGAACGTGGCGTTTACAGAATTCATCAGTTTGAAAAACAGGAAATGATTGTTGTCTGCAAACCGGAAGACAGCATGGCTTGGTTCGATAAGCTCTGGCAGAATTCTGTTGATTTCTTCCGTACACTCGATATTCCGGTCAGAACGCTCGAATGCTGTTCCGGCGACCTCGCAGACCTGAAAGTTAAGTCCCTTGATGTTGAAGCATGGTCTCCCCGTCAGCAGAAATATTTTGAAGTCGGAAGCTGTTCCAATCTCGGTGATGCACAGGCAAGAAGACTTGGCATCCGTGTCAGAAAAGAAGACGGTACAAAATATTTTGCACATACCCTCAATAATACCGTTGTCGCTCCGCCCCGTATGCTGATTGCTTTCCTTGAAAATAATCTCAATGAAGACGGCTCTATCCGTATTCCGGAAGCACTTCGCCCCTATATGGGCGGTATGGAAGTTATTTCTGTTCCGGTCAAATAATTTCTTCATGTTTTTCTCTCATGTTCCACGTGAAAATGTTCCACGTGGAACATTTTTTATTTCTTCATCTCTTGACAAAATCATTCAAAAGTGCTATTATATCCCTAAAGAGGTGATTTGCTTTGAAAACTATGAATTGTCCTCAGTGTGGCGGTGTTCTCCATCTTACACAGTATCCCGGTGTCTATCATTGCAGATACTGCCGGAATATTATCGAATCTAATGTGATTGCTCTCCATGAAATGGAACTCCAAAAATATCAGCTCCAGCTTCAGGAACAGGCTTTGCTTGAAGAAAAAACGGCTCGGCTCAAAAGTCTGAAAAAAGTTCGGAACTGGCAGTATCTTTGTGCATTCTGGTGGGGATTTATTGCACTTACTTTTCTTCTCGGTATCTTTGCGGTATGCTGTCCGACTACATTGTCTCATGTACTGGCAAATATGATAATGATGTGTCTGCAACTGCGGGCTGTCGGCTCACTGGCCGTGACATGCGCCCGTCCTGATAAGAACTATGAATTATCTGCCCCGCCGGCATGTTCACAGGGAGTTTTGATATTCCTTTTCTGGTTTGCGGATATGTTTCAATGGGTGTTTGTCATACTGGCATCGTAGAAATTTCATGTTCCACGTGGAACATTTTCAAATCACAAAAATAAGGACGGCAAACTGTCGTCCTCTTTTTTTTGTTCCACATGGAACATTATTCTTCTTCGGAATAAACTGTTACTTCCATTCCATACGCTTTCAGACTCTTGATTTCCTGCTCCGAAAGCTGATAGTCAGAAATCAGGATTTTTTTCAAAGAAGGCAAATGCATCAGTTCTTCTTTGGAAATTATCAATTCCGGACAATTGTGATAATCCAGCGTTTCCAAACGTTCGGCATTCTCAAAATGAATTTCTTTCAGTTCCGGATTGTTTGCAACATTCAGATAGCGCACAGCATTGTGACTGAATGTCAGTTCTTCTACAGAACTATACCAGATTTGCAGATAATCAAGATATTTCAACTGCGGAAACTGTTCTGTTGAAACTGTCTTTTCTTCTACTCCAGATAAGGCAAGACTCTTTAAGCCCGGTGTCAGCGATTCAATTCCGTTCAGACTGTGAATTTTGATATCTCTTATCAAAAACTGTCCTATCCATAATACCCGAAGCCGTTCCGCATCCGAAAAACAGGATACATCTGAAAGCTCCGCATAACCATTAAGACAGACATATTCCAGATTTCTGCAAGTTGATAATGATGAAATATCTGTTATCGGTTCGGCTAAATTATCCACAGAAAAATTTTCCAGCAGAGGCATGTACTCTACAAAAGAAATATCTTTTGTCTGCATGTCAGAAACAGAAAGTTCTCTTATTTGCGGAAAGAATTTTAATTTTTCTGCATCATGCTGATTCAGGCTTTCTATCCGCAGTTCTGAACAGAAACGATTCACGAATTTTCCATCAATCCGCACAATGCTCAAACAGCACAGAACTATCACGCATATCACGGCAATCAGAAGTTTCTGCTTTGCGGTGAATTTTCTTGTCATATTTCAAGCTCCCCAAAAATGTTCCACGTGGAACATTTTCTTAATCAATTATCTGTGCAGAACCAGTGTTCAGAAGCATTTCTGCGCCGTCATCCAGACGGATACAAAGCCCGGCTTCTTCTGTAAAGCTTTCTGCTATGCCTTCCAGTCCGGTATCTGTCCGTACTCTGTGCCCCAGCGTACAGGAATTTTCTGTATATACTTCCAGATATGTCCGGTCGAAAATTTCCAGAAAATATTTTCTCATCTGTTTTAAAATCTCTGCTGTCAGTTCGCATTTGTTGATGTGCTTTCCCGTTTCGGTTTCAATATCCGTAACAATCGGCTTTAATTCTTCCGGAAGATGCGGATCGGGATGCAGATTGATGCCAATCCCAATTATCAGATAATCCATTTTCAGCATCTCTGCATTGAAACTCCCCTCTGAAAGAATTCCGCAGATTTTTTTATGATTCAGAAATAAATCATTTACCCATTTGATTTGTGTCTCTATTCCGAATTTTTTCAGTGCTTCATGTACTGCTGTGGCTGTACATGCTGTGATGCTCATCATGGCAGATAACTGCAAATCCGGATGGATTACCACAGACATATATAACCCGCCGGTCGGCGAATGAAAACTCTTGCCCATTCTGCCCCGGCCTGCTGTCTGCACATCTGCTGTGACAACAGTCCCGTCCGGTGCGCCCTGCGAAGCCAGTTCTTTTGCTAATCTGTTCGTAGAATCCAGTTCTTCATAATGCTGTACTTGCCAGTTTGTCCCCTCCAGAAGCATCTGCATATATGTCTGATTATAAATATCCGGAATCTTTTTCAGAAGATACCCTTTATTTGTAATCGCATCAATTTCACAGCCCTGCGCCTTTAACTGGTCAATCGCCTTCCAAATGGCTGTACGGCTGACCCCGAATTTTTCTGCAAGCTGTCCGCCGGAACAATATTCTCCCTTGGACAATATTAATTCTGTCAGGATTTTTTCTTTCAGGCTCATGTTTCAGTCCCCCTATTTTTCTGTTCGCTTTACTTATATTATAGCATATTTTTCAATCTCTTTCAAGTACTTCCTGAAAAATGTTCCACATGGAACATTTTTTTCATGCCGTCATATAATGCAGGAGAATCTTCCAAAAGGGGTGAATACCTATGTTTCAGGCTTGTCTGCTGGCATTTGCTGTATGTATGGATACATTTTTTGCCTCTATCGGGTGCAGTATGAACGGCATTTTGATTCCAAAACGCTGTGCCTTTCTCATCAGTGCGGTGGGAACGGCATTTCTGACAATTTCTCTGTATGGTGCGCAGATTCTCGGCAGAATCCTGCCCGAAAACGTTTTCAGATATGCCGGATTCCTGATTCTGTTACTGCTTGGCAGTTCCCAGATTATGAAAGAAATGCTGACGGCTCTGTTCCGAAAACATCGTCCGCACTGGAAATGGAACGCGCTCGGCCTTGTTATCAGCATCTGCTTTGATGAAACGCTTGCTGATACAGACCATTCCAAAACGCTCAGTATGCGTGAAGCTATCGCCTATTCTTCGGCACTTTCACTGGATTCTCTTGCAAGCGGACTGGGGGCAGGCATTCAGAAGCAAGCTGTTCCGGCCTGTCTGCTTTTGACGTTCTGTGCCGGATTTCTGCTGACAATGCTCGGCACAAAAATTGGTAAAATCTGCCATACAAAACACCATCTTTCATGGCTTGGGGGTGTCATGCTCCTGATTCTTGCATTGGGCAGATTATAATTCCTCCTCAACCGGATAATTTCTATTGCGGAATGCCATTTCCAGAAATGCATCCAGCATCATGGGCAGTTCCTGATAAATATCACGAATATCTTCATAACCCTGTAAAAAATCGTGATAATAAATATATCCTGTGTGGCCGTTTTTCAGATTGATGCACAGGATATCCTCATTTAGTCCCATTCCCAGCGGAAATAATTCATGATATAAAATATCATGATGTTTTTCGTCCTGCAAGAAAGCTATCATTTCATTCTGAGACATCAGAGAGGTCAAGACTGCGCCGTTTCCTGTTGTCTGCATCTTTATCGGTTCGGATATCAGTTGCAGATAGGCATTCAGACTTTCCGGCAGTCCCATATCCTGTAAAATTTCCTGTATTTCTGTCTGTACTGTACTGACCTGATATTCTGAAAAAACAGATTTGATTTTTTCAATATTCATAATAGCATCCCTCCATATAAACATAACTATATATGTCCTTTTCCTTGTCAATCCTTATCTAATAACTCATGGATTTGATACTATTATACATTATTTTTTCAAAGAAATCAAGAGATTTTATAAAAAATTCAGCCATGCAGAAAAATTTTTTCTGTCTGTTCCAATTCTGATAAATAACGCATATCCAAAAAAGGCAGAAGCATTGCACGTGCAATACTTCTGCTGTTGTTTACTGCCGGTCAGGACATATCTTCAATTCTGCCGTTGGTGAAAATCGCCGACAACAAGCTTACATTTTCAAATGCCTTTAAATTATCTGTCCGGCCGTCGAAATATAATTTCTGAACTTTCTCAGGAGTCAGATATGTATCAATCTGGAATCCAAGCTGATACAAGGCCCTGGAGACATCATTGTAATGGAATCCCCCCTGCATCTTTTCGCCAAGGGCTTCGGTCATGGCTTCCAGCTCTCCTGCCCTGCCTGTGAAGGCATCCTTTATCGGATAATCAAACACAAGTACACTCTCCAGTGCTGAAAGTTCTGCAATCTGGTTCAGGGTGTGCGTGAATACTGGAAGTGTCAGATAATACGATACGCCCAGAATACTGAAAAATGTCTTCTTGTTCGGGTCAAATCCGGATGCAGGCAGTTTATCCGTCATGCGTTCAGATTCAAAATCCACCGGAACAAAATGTACATTCTCCGGAATATTCCATTCCAGTTCTTCAATGCGTTCCAGCTTGTAACGCTGTGTGTCCGGATGGTCAATCTCGAAAATTTCAATATCCGGATTGTCATTCCGGAAAGAAAATGTATCTGCACCAGCTCCGCAGATGACATACTGAATTTTCTGATTCCGTGCGAATTCCTGTAAACGGTGTTCTGTGAAAGGCAGTCTTGAAAGCGGTATCGGTGAGAAATACTGGTTCACAAAATCGGAAATATCCTCCCCGTCTGTAAATTGCTCACGGATAAAGGCTTCGAGCATTTCATACGTCTCGCGCCCCATTAAGTCATAAGCAAGATAATCATCAAAAATCTTCTTTCTTGCGTGATTAGAATGCCATGCTCTGGCAAATGCGCATAATTTCGCGGTTGTGCTTTCCTGATGCTGTACCATAATCAACAAACTCCTATCTTAAATAAATCAATCAAGCATAATAAAACGGAGTATGCAGAAATTCTGCATACTCCGAAACAAGTCATGATAAAAATGCCCTTCTTTAGTCAGGGCATAATAAACTGATTGCCGGGTAGCTGTTTTTCTGCCGTAAATATCCAATTGTTCCGACAACAACAGCAGGGACAAATTACAAAACGCATCATAAACAGCTCCTTTCCGGAATTTCAATTTCTGAATTTATTATATCACATTTTTCTGATAATGTCCAATATTTAAAATCTATAACAAGCATAGTATTCCTATCTGATAAGTATATAATCACTGTTTGTCACAGAAACAAGTTCTCGCGCATGTAATAACTATAAGCAGATTTCTGCGCCGGAATTTCAGCATAATATCTGAATGCTTCCCCACCAGATGCTGTTATTTTATCTGTTTCTCACAGATTTCAGAACAGCTCTTGACAAACAGTGTAAAAATGTAGTATGATATATTTGTAAGTAGTTAGCAATTGCTAACTCAAATCAGAAATCTTATAACGAGGTGATTTTTTATGATAGAAATCAGCAAAGGGATTCTGATTCCCTTTTTAGGTACGTCTCTCGGTTCGGCTTGTGTCTTTCTCATGAAGAATCAGTTTAACTTAAAGCTAAAACGCTTCCTTATGGGCTTTGCTGCTGGTATCATGACTGCTGCAAGCATCTGGAGTTTGCTGATTCCTGCCCTCGAACAGTCTTCCGAATCACTTGGAAAATTAGCATTTCTTCCGGCGGCAGGAGGATTCCTCGCCGGAATGGGCTTTCTGCTTCTGCTCGACAGATTCCTGCCTGTTGAGAAATCCGGTTCTAATCAGATGATGATGCTCGCCGTTACGCTCCATAACATTCCGGAGGGCATGGCGGTCGGGGCGGTGTATGCCGGACTGCTCTACGGCGGTTCAGAAATCACACCGGCGGCAGCTCTGGTGCTTGCGCTCGGAATTGCGATTCAAAACTTTCCGGAGGGTGCTATCATCTCCATGCCCCTCAAAGCAGACGGCATGAATCGGAATCACTCTTTCTGGATGGGGGTGCTTTCCGGCGCGGTAGAACCTCTGGCAGCGGTTCTGACAATTTTTGCAGCATGGCTGATTGTGCCGGTTCTGCCCTGTATGCTGAGCTTCGCCGCCGGTGCGATGATTTACGTTGTCGTGAAGGAATTAATTCCGGAAATGTCCGTTGAAAGCCGTTCCAATCTCGGCGTTATCGCCTTTGCGTTCGGGTTCGCTGTCATGATGATTCTTGATGTAGCACTTGGCTGAAAAAATACAGTCTCCGAAAACGGGGACTGTATTTTTATATTTGATAAATCAGAATTTAATCTTGATTTTTACGAAATTCGTCCATTTCCATATTTATGAAACTTGAAATCATCTCTCTGTAAAGAGTTTCAACCATATCTGGATTTGCACCATATTCTAATGCCTTTTCCCTCACTTTTTGAATGACAGCTTCAACCCGATTTGGTGCTTTCACTCCACTTTCATTCTTTTTGAAAGACGAAGCCTGTTTAACATAGTCTGATCTTTCAGCAATCAGTTTAATAATCTCATTGTCAATTCTATCAATATTTGAACGGATTTCTTCTAAACTTGAACATATCATAAAACAACCTCCATTAAATAACGATTTTTTTTAATGTCCTTTCGGAATTCTGTCTTTCTGGTCTTTTTCGGTGCTGAGGTCTGCGTGAAGCAGGTCGATAAACGTAATCATCAGCGGAATCAGCGCAAACCAGACACCTTTCCCAGAAAAATGATGACAGGTAATTGTCGATGTAACCCCTCCGGCTACGAATAATGCCAGCATTCCCGCATGAAAGCCCATTCTCCGGATATGCGCCCAGTCATGATGACGAATTCCCTTTGTGAAAAATACACCTGTCTGTCTGACGTGATTCGTGCAGAAGGTTGTCGCCATCGGGATGCCGTCCGCCTGCCGGAAAGTATTATACTGCATCGAGCAGATGAAATTCACGGCTATCTGCGAAATCTGATACGGCGCACTGTCCGGAATAAAGCCCAGTATCAGGACAACAAGCATTTCAATCAGAATCAGGAGCGTATCCCAGCGGATGCGGTGATGTTTCCGGATTGTTCCGGCAACGGCTTCGGAAACGACTGCGCCCAGAAAATAGGCTGTAATCGGAATACATAAATATCTCGCCTGCGCCCAGTCTCCTGAACCGAGTGCCATTGCCAGAAGCACGAAATTCGCCGTCTGTGCGTTGCAGAAAATGCCTCCTCTGACAGAATAGGTATATCCCCCGAAAAATCCTCCGACATACATCAAGAATGCGAGCGTCCACCAGCGTTCGCATTCCAGATACTGCTTTTCAGAATTCTGTTCCATAGTAACACCTTACTGAATATGATACATGATTCTGATATATTTCAGAATTCTGTTCCAACTGTGCTGACTTTCCGGCATCAAGTCGCGGAGAGTCGCATAGATATGAAACATATCCGGCTGTATTTCGCACAATACAGGAATATTTTCTTTTTTGAGCTTTTCGACAATCGTTAGAGTATCATCAAGAAGCATCTCATCTCCCCCAACTGTGAACAGCATTGGGGGAAAATTATGATATTCACCAAATACAGGAGAAATATAAGGGTCTGTTCTGTCAGCACTGCCAATAAAACTATAAATATCGCTTTCAAGAAGATATTGTTTTGTCTGCTTAGACATGACGGGATGCTTCAAATCACCGAACTCGACATCTTTTCCGTAATTTTCCGTGAAAGATTTGGAAGACCCTGTCATATCTGCCCATGCGGAGATACAGAACGCGCCAAGTGGAAGTTTTTGGCCGTCATCGCGGAGCTTGAGCATCATGGCAAGCAACAAGTTCGCCCCGGCGGAATCCCCTCCAACAATGATTTCTTCCGGCCGATAGCCCTGCCGTGCCGTTAAATCATGCCATAAATCAAGTGCTTCGTTCAACTGACTGGGAAACTGATATTCCGGCGCGGTTTTGTAATCCAGAAAGATAGTTTCGGCTTCACCAGCCTGATAATAAAAATCTTCTGCGAAATCTCTGTAATATCCGAATAGTTTGGCGATATACGCACCACCGTGAAAATAGAGAATCAGTCTGCCGTTTCTAGCAACATTCTGTTTTGAAATCCGTTCGTATTTTGTGCCGTTCGGGGTATGTTCCTTATGGTATTCAAAGCCGTCCGGATAGTCTTCATTATGAAGCTTCTCAGAAATTTTGTTCATTTTTGCAACAACATTATCTGTATAATAAATATTGAAATTACTGGTCTTGCGCATATATGCCCTGCAAAGTCTGCCCTTGAAAGATGGCATCATTCATCACCTCATAAAAATAGTATTATGTCTTATTATATCACAAAAGATAGTTTTTTGCAAGCCGGATTTGCAATTTCTGAAAAAATAACAGTCCCGTCAGGCAGGACTGTTATTTTTAAGAAATTCTGTATAATTCTGAAAAATAAGCTTGTGAAGCAAATCTTCCGGATAGCCGAAATCTATCAGTGTGCGGAGTTCCTCTGCCGGATTCCACATAGGAAAATCACTCCCGAAAAAGAACTGACTCTCCCCAAATTTCCGGATGAATTTCAAAAGCAAATCGCCATCGATGAATTGCAGTGTGCTGGAAATATCAAAATATAATCTCTCGGAAGGCTCTAATACTTCATAGGCCTCTTCCCAGTGGGAATAGCCACCCATATGGGCAGCGACGGCCGTCAGATTCGGCATATCATCAAGAAGTTTCTGTAATCTTCTGGGATGCGAATAATCTAATTTTTTATCGCCCATGTGAAACAGTACCGGAAGTTGCAGCCTCGCCGTTTCGTGATAGACAGGATACATCTTCGGTTCATCAATATTGAACTGCTGAAAATCAGAATGTACTTTCAAGCCGATAAGATTCTTTTCCCGGAATCCGGAAAGAATCTCCTGAAAATTTTCATTTTCCGGATGAATTGTCCCGAATCCTACAAAACCGGAATCCGTATTCACCGTTTCGGAAATAAAATCATTGATGCTGTGTGTCTGCTTCGGCACAACTGCCGGCGAACAGATTAACTGCTTTACTATCTGATATTTCTGATGATAAATTTCAATTATCTGATTCCGTTCTGCCTGCAAATGCGCTACCGTTCCAGAAGTATACATCGGCAGTTCGTAAAACTCTCTTACAGATTCTTTCGATTTGTCTGCAATCTTATCCGGAAAAATATGGCAGTGTGCATCTATCACCGGAATGATATCATTATGCATGATAGGGCATCTTCTTTCTGATGTCGTTCAGACGGTTCAAAGCTTCGTTCAGGGTGTCTTCTTTCTTGGCAAAGTGGAAACGGATATATCTGTTTTCCGGCTCTTTGAAGAAGCTTGAACCCGGTACAGCTCCTACCCCAACCAGACGGGCTAAATCTTCACAGAATTTCAGGTCGCTTTCATAGCCAAATTCTGAAATATCCAGCAGAATATAATATGCTCCCTCCGGGACAGTGTGCGAAATTTTCAGCGTGTCCAGACCTTTCAGGAACAAATCACGCTTTTCAGTGTATTTCTGCTGTAAATCAAGATAGTAGTCATCTCCGAAATTCAGACCCGTGACAGCCGCTTCCTGCAAGGGTGCTGCTGCACCAACTGTCAGAAAATCATGTACTTTCTTAACTGTGTCAATAATTTCAGGCACTGCTACAACATACCCTAAACGCCATCCTGTAATAGAATACGTCTTTGACAGGGAATTGCAGAGAATGGTTCTCTCTTTCATTCCCGGCAGTGCAGACATATACACATGTTCATGTGGCTTATACAGAATATGTTCGTAAACTTCATCCGTAATCACAAAAGTATCATATTTTTTCGCCAAATCTGCGATAATAGTTAATTCCTCGCGGGTGAATACCTTACCGCACGGATTCGACGGATTGCAGACGATAATTGCTTTCGGATGCTGTTTGAAGGCATCTTCCAAAACATCCGGATTGAATTTGAATTCCGGCGGAATTAAGGGCACATAAATCGGTTCGGCATTGGACAAGATAGTATCTGCTCCATAATTTTCATAAAACGGTGAAAATACTATCACTTTATCTCCCGGATTTGTTACACTAAGCATTGCCGCCATCATGGCTTCTGTGCTTCCGCATGTTACCACAATTTCGCCGTTCGGGTCGATTTTCTGGCCGGAAAAATGTTCATGCTTCCGGGCAAGTGCTTCACGGAAATTCTGCGCGCCCCATGTAATTGAATACTGATGAAAATCTTCTTTTGTGACTTCGGCAAGACGATTCAGAATTTCCTTGGGCGGTTCAAAATCCGGAAAACCCTGCGATAAATTTACCGCGCCATACTGATTGGAGATTCTTGTCATTCTTCTGATGACGGAATCTGTAAAGCCTGCTGTTCGCTGTGATAAACTTGGCATGACTGATAACCTCTTTCTGATTTAGATTAATTCCAGTTCTTTCTGATAAATTCCCATTTTTTATCTCTGGAATCTGTGATGATTTTAATATCTTCGTCCGTCAGATGCTTGAATCTGGCTTGTTTTCTGAGATAGTCCTCAACGCTGGTGAATGTCTTCGGGTCACGGCTGAGTTTGAATTCATGATTTTCATATTCAGCAAGATACCAAAGTCCGCAGTCAGCAATTTCACGTGCCGCATCAATCGTATCACTGACTGGAATTCCCCAGCCCGTCGGACATGGCGCAATGACATGAATATATTTCGTTCCCTGAATTTTCGAGGCCTTTTCCACTTTGTTCAGAAAGTCGTTCATGTAACCCACAGTCGCTGTTGCCGCATAGGGAATATCATGTGCGGCGACAATCTCGAACATGTTCTTTTTAGGTCTGATATTGCCGTGAATGTTGCTCCCGGCCGGGGTCGTCGTTGTCTTTGCGCCGAACGGCGTTAAACCCGATTTCTGAATGCCCGTGTTCATGTAGGCTTCATTATCATAGCAGATATAGATAATATTATCATTTCTGTCGATTGCTCCAGAAAGTGCCTGAATGCCAATATCAGCCGTTCCGCCGTCTCCGGCAAAGCCTACCGCTGTAAAGTCTTTTATCCCTCTCCGGCGTAATCCTGCTTCGATACCCGTCAGCATGGATGCCGTCCCTGCAAATGTCGAAATAATTGCATTGTTCGCAAAGCATAGCTGCGGAAAATTAAACCCTACCGCTGACATGCATCCGGCAGGAAGCACTGCAACTGCATTCTTCCCCAGTACTTTCAGAACGTTCCGAACAGCAAGACTTCCTCCGCATCCTGCACAGGCCTTGTGTCCGTAGAAATATTCGTTTTTATCTAATGTCTTTGCTGATACGCTCATGCGTTTTCACCTTCCTCAATGCCGATAAAGTTTACCCGGCCTGCCTTGCCGGACTGCATTTTCTCGAAAATTTCGATAATATTCTGATGGGAGATATTCCGTCCACCCAGCCCCCCAATAAAATTGTATGCCGGAACGGTCAGCCCTGCCCCCTGCAATGCAGAACAGATATTCGTGAAAACTGTTCCTTCGTTACCAAAGGAAATATCCTTTTCCAGAACAGCAACCGCTTTCGCCTGCTTTACAGCTTCGGTAATTTCATCAGCCGGGAACGGACGCATATAACGGATTCTGATAACGCCCGCTCTGATGCCGTCTTCTCTGAGTTTATCTGTGATTTCACGGCACAGTCCGGCAATGCTTCCAAGTGTGATTAAAATATATTCTGCATCATCGGCTTTGTAAGCATCAATCAGCCCCGTGTACCGTCTGCCGAAAATTTCAGAAAATTTCTGTTCGGCTTCCTGAATGACCGGAATTGCACGGCGCATGGCCGCATGTTCTTTGTATTTGAAAATATAATTCGTATCAGGCCCTGCAGAAAATGCCATATTTTTCGGATTATCCAAATCTAATTTATTTTCTGTCTCATAAGGCGGTAAAAAGCTCTTAGCCTGTTCCTGAGTCGGTACATCTACCTGCTCATAAGTATGTGTCAAAATAAAGCCGTCCAGATTTACCATGAACGGTGTCGAAACTGTCTTATGCTCTGCAATATAATAGCTCATCAAAGCAAGGTCCAGGCTTTCCTGCGCGTTTTCCGCATATGCCTGAATCCAGCCGGAATCAAGCTGAGAAAGACTGTCTCTTTGGTCGCCGTAAATGTTCCACGGCAGAGCTGTCGAACGGTTCGCATTCATCATCACAATCGGAAATCTTCCGCCGGATGCATAATAAAGACATTCTGCCATGTATAACAATCCCTGCGAAGAGGTCGCCGTGAATGCTCTTACGCCTGCCGCACTTGCGCCCATTGCGCAGGATAATGCTGAGTGTTCCGATTCTACATGAATGAATTCCGCATCAAGACTGCCGTCCTCTACCATCTCCGAAAGCTTTTCTACTACAATCGTCTGCGGTGTAATCGGATAGGCCGAAATCACATCCGGACAGGCTAAACGAATACCCTCGGCAAAAGCTTCGTCACCAGATAAGAATTTTTCCATTATCGTTCACGCTCCATTCCGATTGCACCGGGTTTGCAGATTTTCGAGCAGATACCGCATCCCTTGCAGAAATCATAATCTATTACAGCTTTATTATCCTGAATTGAAATAACTCCGTCCGGGCAGTATAAATAACACTGCATACAGCCAACGCATTTTTCAGTATTCACAACAGGCCGGATACTTCTCCAGCCACTGTTGACACTCACCAGATAGCCGGCTTCAAAACTAGTATCTTCGGGAACATCAGCAATCCCGAATACTTTCTTTTCTCTGACAGTTGGTTTTATCATAAAGCAGAAGCCTCCTCGCTGGCTTTCTGTACAGCCGTTTTATTCTTCTCCCGGATTTTTTCGGGCATGTAGTGTTCAATTGCATCATGCAGATTCTCTACGGAAACCACTCCGGAAATGCCTGCAAGTGCGCCCATCATCACAGTATTCACTACCGGAAGGCGAAGTTCTTTGGCAAGAGAATCGCCGTCAAACGGAATTATCTGACCGGATTCCGCATTTCTGGTATTGATTAGAATCTTTCCACCGGGTTTTACTAAATTTTTCAGATTTTCGGAATATAACGTCTCATCCAGAATAATAATATAGTCTGCCTGTTCGGTTTCGCTCCGGTCAAGAATTGGCTTGCTGTCGAGCTTTGTAAACGCTCTGACGGGTGCGCCTCTGCGTTCAGGGCCAAACGACGGAAATGCAAGGGCATGACATTCGGCTTTGGATGCATAAGCCGCACCGAGAATCTTTGCAGCTGTAAATGCGCCCTGTCCTCCCCGGCCGAGCCATAGAATTTCTATCATAAAAAATCACCTGTTTTCTGAGTTTTATTTCTGTTATCTATATGATAATATTATAGCATTTTCAATTCTGAAAGTCAATATCTATAACCTATTAATCTGATATATTTTCTAAGTTTGTAAAAAATATAAAAATCCTACCTTTTTTTCAAAATAAAAACGTGAATTTTTACAGATGTTTTTCTACTTGAAAACATACTAAACCTATGTTATAATAATAAATATAGTGCTATCTGAAAAATTATCACAGAAAGGAAGTCTCACTTATGAAAATTTCAACGAAAGGCAGATACGCTCTGCGAATGCTTCTGGACTTGGCAACACATCAGGAAACAGGCTATATTTCTCTGAAAGAAATTGCTGAACGTCAGAATATTTCTAAAAAATATCTGGAACAGATTGTGCCTATGCTCAACAAAGGCGGTATCCTCCGGACAAACCGCGGAAACAAGGGAGGATACATGCTCGCCAAGCCTGCCGATGCGCTCACAGTCGGCGATGTACTCCGTGCAACAGAAGGCAGTCTTGCACCTGTGGCTTGTCTCGAATATGAATATAACGACTGTCCCCGTGCTGAAGAATGTGCTACGCTCTATGTATGGGAGGGCTTATATAAAGCCGTGCATGAATATCTGGACAGTATCACATTGCAGGATATTCTGAATCATAATTCTGGTGTGGACGGCAATGATTACTGTATTTAATCAATTAGATAAATCGAAATATGTGGTGATAAATATGAATGTACGTTTAATGACAATCAATGATTATGAAAAAGTATATGAATTATGGCTGTCCTGTGCGGGTATGGGATTAAATAATCTTGATGATTCAAAAGAGGGAATCGAAAAATTCCTGAATAGAAATCCCGGAACCTGTTTTGTTGCTGAAACAGAACATAGAATAATTGGCGTAATTATTGCCGGAAATGACGGAAGAAGAGGCTATATCTACCATACAGCAGTTAATCCTGATTACAGGCATCAGGGAATTGCTACAAAACTTGTAAATGAAGCTATGAGGGCATTAAAAGCATTAGGTATCAATAAGACTGCTTTGGTTGTATTTTCAAAAAATACAGACGGAAATGCTTTTTGGGAAAAAAGTGGTTTTTCTTCAAGAGAAGATTTGATTTATCGAAATAAAACAATTACTGAAATGATTAGAATTGACACATAAATTTTGATTTATCGGCTGGCATTTTCTGACAAGCTCCTGCATAGAATATAGCAATTCACCACAGGAGGGCTTTTCATGATACAGGAAACGCAGAATAACCCCGCCACCCCACACCTGATTACGCTCGAAAACCGGAACACGCTCACCGTTTCCGGCATCACGGATATTGACCGCTTCGATGAACGTGAAATCGTCCTCTATACCGCCATGGGCGAACTCACCGTCACCGGTCGGGAACTGCATATCAATGCTATCAGCATCGAAAACGGCTCTCTCTCCGTCGAAGGCGATATCTGGTCGCTCCAGTACGGCGACAAAGACAAGCACTCCCCTGTCTCCATGCTGGGCAAATTATTCAGATGATGCCTGTATTGCTGAAAATCGTGCCGGAAACTTACCGCACAGTGCAGGAAGAATTACTGCTTCTTGGGGGGGCTGTCCTGTTGGGAATCCCTTCCGGCATTCTGTTTGATTTTTTCCGGTTTCTGCGCCGTCTGATACCCCATCACTGGTCAGTCACCATGCTGGAAGATATCTTTTTCCTGCTTCTGGTCAGCTTTCTGCTTCTGTGCTATATCAGCGGATTTGCAAACGGAGAATTCCGGATGTATTACGTTATCGGCTGTCTGTGCGGATTTGTTCTGCATGAATGCACACTCGGAAATCTGTTCTTTTCTCTCTGGGATTCTTTTGCACGGATTTGTAGAAAGTTAACACATGTTTTTGTGAAATCTCACAAAAAATAACACTCCGGAAAAAAATTATCAAAAACCGCTTGCATGAAACCCCGTACAGGGTGTATAATAATAAAATAACAACTATTTCATATAAAGCGAGGAATCTCTATGCCGAACAGAAAAAAATCCAATGCCAAACAGCCTCTGCCGTTCAGAATCCTGATAGGTGCGGCATTAGCCATGTTTGCTGTATTCTGTACGGTTTCTATTATTTCAGACCAGAATTCCATTGTCGAAAAAAGAAAAGAACTTGCTCAGATTGAGGAAAATATTGAAATCCTTTCCGCACAGAATGAGGAGCTCGCAGAACTGATTGCTTCTGATGATATCGGCCGTTATATGGAAAAGCTGGCCGTTGAATCCGGAAATTATGCCTATCCGGATGAACGGCGTTATTATGATACATCCAGAGACTAATTAACATCACAAAAAACAGGAGGATTTTCAGAACAATGCTGGAAACAGGAAAAATTTATGACGGCAAGGTCAGAAGTATCACCAACTACGGCGCATTCGTGGAAGTAGAACAGGAAGGCGAAAAAACCATCACTGGTATGGTACATATCTCTGAAGTTGCCAATACGTTCGTGAATGATATCCGCGAATTCTTAACCGAAGGCCAGGACGTGAAAGTCACTGTTCTTCAGGTGAACGAACAGGGAAAAATCAGCATGTCCATCAAGAAAGCACTTCCGCAGGAAGAAAAGCCCCGTCAGCCCAGAAGACAGAACCGTGACAGAGGTGCTGTCTGGAATCCGAAGCCTCAGCCTCAGGATTCTGAAATGAGCTTTGAGGATATGATGAACCGCTTCAAACAGAACAGTGAGGAAAAAATGGGCGATATCAAGCGCATTACCGACAGAAAAAACAAATCCCGCCGTCGTTCCAGATGAAAATCAATTCCGTTCTCTTGCGAGGACGGAATTTTTTGCTTATATCACAAACCCGCCGTTGACACCCAGAATCTGTCCGGTGATGAATCCAGCCTGCTCACTGCACAGAAAATATGCGGATTCTGCTATATCTTCCGGCGTTCCAAGCCTGCCTAAAGGCGTTTCTTCTGCAAGTGCATTCAGAGTTCCGGAATCGTAACAGTTAAGCATTCTCGTCTGTATCACTCCGGGCGCAATGCAGTTCACACGGATACCACTCAGGCCGACTTCCTGCGCAAGTGCCTTGGTAAAACCAATCAGTGCCGATTTGGATGCCGAATAATCTACTTCGCATGACGCGCCCACCTGCCCCCACATAGAACTGATATTCAGAATACAGCCCGATTTCCGGTGTATCATCTGGGGAAGCAGTAACCTGGTGCATTCTATCGCTCCCAGTACATTCACAGAAAATAATTTTTTCCTGATTTCCGGGGAAATATCCGTCAGCAGGCCTGAAATGCTGATTCCGGCATTATTCACAAGCACATCCACATGTCCGGCCTGTTCCAGAACTTTCTGCATCATGCTTTCGATTTCGGAAATTTCTGACAAGTCTGCCCGGACTGCCATACCGTTCAGCGATTCCGCGAGTTTTTCCGTCTCCAAACTGTCATGATAATGCAGAACAGGAAAATATCCCTGTTCTGCAAATTTTTTTGCAGTTGCCGAGCCGATTCCTCCGCCTGCACCTGTAATCAAAACTGTCTTCATGCGGATTCACCTGCTTTTCTGTCAAGAAATGGTATCGGAATAAATAACAAAATACAGATAGCTATCAGCATTACAATACTGGTCGGAATGCCTGCTTCCAGTCCAAAATCACCGCCATTCACAAGCACTGACCCTTTCAGTGACATTCGGAATACACTTTCTCCCGAATCAATACCGCTGACAGGCAGTCCGTAAAAATTACCCTGTGCAAAATTCCAGATGCTGTGAATCGCACATGACCCCCAGAGAGAATTTGTCCGGAGCGTATACAGTGAAATCATTACGGCATACAGAATCAGATTCACCAGCGCAAGCAGGGAAAATCCTGCATTTGCACCGTGCATCAGCCCGAAAAACAGCGAATTGATGCCGACTGCTATCCAGACATTATGATGTCTCATAATCGTTGTCATCAGATATCCCCGACACATTACTTCCTCACTCATGCCCTGAATGCCGTATCCCAGCAGAATTACCAGAATCATTGGCGTAACGTTCCGGGAAACGGTTTCAAACTGCAATCCGCCGAACACATAAGAAAGCCCTACTACACAGGAAAACATCACAAAGCCGATGACAAGACCGGAAAGATACTGTATTCCGGCCTTTTTCTTGAAAAATCCCATTGTCCTGAGTTTTCTGCCTTCTATCACCCGACAAAAAAACAATACTACCAGTGTTCCCAGTCCTGTTGCAAGAAGCATAATATATGTCTGTTCAGGGTCTTCCAGCAGAGTATTGAGTTTTTCCGTGAGCTGTTCAGGAGTTAGTTCACCAGTGACGGCGATTTGTTCTCTTGCCCAGCTCATCAGACGAGGCATTACGCCTATCATCATGCCGAGACCTTCTGCCATTTCCAATACGAAAAATACCGCGATAAATATCAGACACTGTAAAACTATATTCTTTGGTGTCCGGAATGTTTCAGGCTCGCGGACAGTCCGACTCAAAGGATAATTCTGATAAATTTTCATATTTTTTACTTCTCCTCCGCTTTTATAAAAATGCAATTCTCAATCCCAGATATGCAATCATCACAACTCCGGCATATAATCCACAGCATCCAAGCACATTCCAGAAATTTGTACCGCCTTCGGCAGAAAGCAGAGCTTTCCTAATCGTCGGAGTGGGGGCAATCTCCCGGATTTTCCTGACGGATTTCAGCACAAACTGGAAATATAAATAATTCCCGAATAAACACAGCCCTATCCGAAAGGCCATTCCTGCAAAAAATAAGGGTGTCTGCAAATCTTCCAGCAACTGCTGATGTGCTGTCAGAAAATCTGTCATTTTTTCTATCATCTGCATATCTTCTCCGGCTGTGCGGAGAATTTCCAGATAGCTTGCATCTTTAAAATAGGCAAGTACTTGCAGAAATTCACCCGGCAAAGAGCAAATCAGCCATACCAGACCGCTGAGAATCGCCATTGCCCACATTTTGCGATTGGCGAAATAAAAATACGGAAATAAAATACACGGCAGATTGAATGACAGTTTTCTGTCAGTTTCTTTAAATCTGCGGAATAATGGAATATAATACAGCGTATTCGTCTGCACAAAGCTGGCAACATCCCCCAGACGCTCGCCTTCAATTTCCGTATCCGGCGACATGCCGCAGCATGGGTCAGATGCCTGAAAATAGTACTGCTCACCATCCGGAGCAGAAAATGTCAGTTCCTGGTCATCTTCCGCAGTTTCAGAAGTTTTCTGCAAATCCAGAGGCAAATCACATGACATACAGGTTTTAGCATCCGGAAGATTGACATAGCCACAGTGGGGGCACTCAATACCGCCTAATTTTCGGCGGTGCTCATCCTGGATAGACTGCCAGCTTCCGCCTACAGCATGAAGCGGCTGGTTGATACAGTGTCCTGCTGACTGGTAGCATGAGCGATGATAAGGCGTACCGCAGTCGGGGCAAACTACAATATCATCATCATTTTCAAATACTTTCTGGCATATAATGCACTGACAGCCCGTATATTTTCCCATTTTCTCATCATCCTTTCTGGTTTTATCTATCTATATTTTAGCATATTTCTTCCGGAATAGCAAGCGTTTTCACATACTTTTCAGGATAATGCCAAATCAATATGCCCCGAGCTGACATCTGCCTTTGTACAGATAACTTCGATTTCGTCGCCAAGCTTGTATTCCGTCCCGGTGAGAGCATTCCGGATATACCAGCCCTCTTCGGTTTCATATTCCCCATCAGGCAAATCGTGAATATGCAGAAGACCTTCTGCCATGTTATCCAGCGTGATATACAGGCCGAATTCCACTACGCTAGTGATAATGCCGTGAAAAACTTCTCCTACATGAGACTGCATATATTCCGCAGCGTAGCAGGCATCTGCTTCGCGTTCGAGCTGAACAGCACGAATTTCTGTATCAGAAGAACGCTGTGCAGAATTCTCTGTGAATTTCTGATAACGCTTGATGAGCCAGTTTCTGTCTGCACCGTCCAGAAAATCACTGATGATTCTGTGAACTGTCAAATCCGGATAACGTCTGATAGGAGATGTGAAATGCGCATAATCTGCAAGTGCAAGCCCGAAATGTCCTAATGGCTTTTCACTGTATTTTGCCTTTGCCATCGCACGGAGTGTCATGGCATTTATTACTGGAAAATATATTTCTTCCCGCGCATTGTTCAGAATTTTCTGAATATCAGCAGGTTCGACTTCTTCCGGATTCCAGAGCTGTTCTGTCTGCGTCAGCTTGTGCAGTAATTCTTTCAGGTTCGCAATCCGTTCCGGCGCAGGAGATTCATGCACACGATATACCAAAGGAAATTGATTTTTTCTGGCAAGCTTGGCGGCGGCTTCATTCGCACAGAGCATACATGCTTCGACAATGCGTTCACTTCTTCCTCTATTGATGGGCGAAAGACCGATACACTGACCATTTTCATCCAGAATTAACGCTGATTCTGTGCTTTCCAGTTCCGGTGCGCCTCTTAACTGGCGGACATGTTCAAGTTTGTCCGTCAGCTCCGACAACAGAAACAGACTTTCTCTGACATCTGCATATTTTTCCTGAATTTCAGGACTGGCAGTATTATCTAAAATCTGATTGCATTCGTCATATACGCCTTTCACTCTGGAACAGATAACAGCTTTACAGAATTCATATTCCAGCAAATCACCCTCAGGAGAAATTTTCATCACTGCTGAAAGTGTCAGACGGTTTTCCCCCGGATTCAGCGAACAAATACCATTCGAGAGCTGTTTCGGAAGCATGGGAATGACTTCGTTCGCATAGTAAATGCTTGTTCCTCGGCGGAACGCTTCACCGTCAAGCGGACTGTTTGGCCTTACATAGTGCGAAACATCTGCAATATGCACTCCAAGCGTATAGATTCCGGTTTCCGGATTCCGGCTCACAGAAACAGCATCATCCATATCTTTCGTATGTGCGCCGTCAATCGTGAAAATAACTTCTTTCCGGAAATCCTGTCTGTCCTGCACATCGAATTCCGTTACCCCGACAGCAGACACTTTAAAGGCTTCTTTCTTTACAGATTCCGTAAATTCTACCGGAATATCCAGTTCTGCAATACGGGCTTTCATGCAGTTTTCCGCACTGTCAGAACTGCCGAAATTCAGAACAATCTTCACAACATGCTCCATATGCCGTGAACCCCGTGAGATAACTTCTGCAAGCACTTTATCACCGATTTTGTAAGGCGTGCTCTGATGATAATCAATATGCAGCGGTGTCCCCGCTACCCCCGACAGAAAACACAGTCCGTATTCTGTCGCCACAATCACACCGGAAAGCCTTGCTTGTGCCGTTTCTTCCAGAATTGAAATAATTTCCGCTTCCGGCGAACCGCTTCGGGAGACAATGCTTCTTGCAAGAACTTTATCCCCCGTCATACTGCCAAGCAGATATTTCCCCGGCACAAAATGCTCTGTGCCGTTCTCATCCCGGATAAAACCAAAATTTCCTGCAAGTCTGACCGTTTCTGCCTTGAAACTCTCCTCCTGATTACAGAGCTTGTAATTCTGCCGGGATTCCAGTATTACCCCTTCTTTCAGAAGCTGGGCAACTGCTGACTGATAGGCGGAAGGATTCCGTCTGCTGTGGCATTTCTGCGCCAATTCTTTCTGATTTATCTGTTTTCTGGCAGCCATTTGCAGAAATGTCTTGATTTTCCGGCAGTACTGCGCCTGTTCTTCCGGCTTCACTGCCTTTGCAATTTTTCTCGCAGGTGCTTTCCTTTCCGTCGACTGCTTTCTTCTTTCATGTTTTGCATTGTGTCTGGCCATGATAAATATGCCTTCCTTTCTTTCTGAGGATAAATTGAAAAACAGCCCCAGGTACTTGATGACCTGAGGACTGCTAATATAATTCACATGATGATAAATTATTCTCCGCTTGCGTTGAGAGTCGTAATAATCGGCACTACAATATTCATCACAATCAGAATCACAAAAGTAATAATACCGAGAATTTTCGTCAGCTTTTGCAGAGCTGCATCTCTGGTATTGCCTTCGTTCTGTGCATAGAATGAATCGTTAGAACCGCCGCCCAGCGCAGAGGTCATATTCTGTTCTGATTTCTGATCCTGCATCAGACATAAAATAATAATCAGAAGGCACAGCAGCAGGACGGCTGCACCACAGATAATCTCATAAATAGCCATTTTCTCTTCTCCTTTTTTGATATAGCAGCATGATACATAAATACATTATAACACGGTTTGCAAAGCCTGTCAAGTGTTTTTTTTCTGTTCGTCTTCGATTTCGTTCAGAATATTCACATATTGCGCATCTTCTGCCTTGATGTCCGCCTGAATGATTTCTTCATGTTCTTCCGGGGTCATTTGATTTTTCCGGATAATCCGGATTAAAATAAAGATAATCCCCCCAAATACCAGCACTCCCAGAATAATTACTAAAATTCTTGAAATGTCTACTGTTCCATGCTGTTTGAAACCTTCTATCTTAACAGAAATCGGATTTCCTTCGTCATCCGTTTCACCGCTGTCAGTATAGCCGAATGCATATTCTCCGATAGTCTTGCAGTTTTTCGGAATTGTGATTTCTTTCAGTGCCGTGCAGGTGTAAAAAGCATAATTTCCCACACCTTTCAGCGTTTCGGGAAGATGTACATCCATCAGAGATGTACAGTCCGCAAACGCATTTTCATAGATGATTTCCACTCCCTCCGGCAGATAAATCTGCTTCAGGCCGGAACAATATTCAAACGCACCTGCACCGATATACTGCAATGTTGACGGAAACAGCACTTCCTGCAAATTCAGTGCCGAGAAGAATGCACCATCATAAATGACGGTCACGCCCTCTGGAACTGTGAAATTTACATCCTGTTTTCCGCAGGGATACGCATAAAGCGTTTTCATATCGTCTTTGTACAGAACACCGTCTTTTACTGTATATGTCGGATTGCCGTCTTCTACTTTGAATTCTGCCAGCGTGGAACATCCCATAAACATCAGTGTTCCAAGTGTTTCAAGCTGTTTCGGCACAGTAAATTCTGTAATATTAATACATCCATAATAAACCGCTGAACCTACTTCTGTCACGGTAGAAGGCAGTTCCGCGCTCATGATGGCATAGCAGAATGAAAATGCATAATCACCGATTTTTTTCAGACCTTCCGGAAAAGCCGGCGTATTCAGCAGATTACAGTTATAAAAGGCAGAAACCCCGATACTCTCCAGCGAATCCGGAAAATTAATATTTTCCAGCATAATGCATTCAAAGCACAGGCCTTCCGGAATCTCTTTCAGATTCTTCGGAATTGTTAAATCTTTGAGCTGGGTGCATCCTCCGAATGCATAAGAACCAATCTCCTCTACTGTATCGGGAATCGTCAGGCTTTTCAGAGAAGTACAGCCCTGAAAGGCACTTCTGCCGATTTTTTTGATATATTTTCCAAATGTGATGTATTCCATCTTACTGCACTGATAAAATGCACCGTCCGAAATCTCAACGACTTTTCTGCCGTTCGATTCATCCGGCAGATTGACAGCAAGCATACTCGTATCACAGGAATAAAGCGCAACACCGCCATCTACATAAGCATAGGTAAAAGAACCATCTTCATAAGTCTGCACCTGCGCCTCTGTCGTCTGCTGCGCTGTATCTTCTGCGAATCCATTCACAGGAATGCAGAACAGCATCATCAGGACTGTCATCAGCAGTACACCTATATTTTTCAGCTTCATGATTCCGCCCTCCTGTTCTTCAAGACTTTCATAATCGCAATGATTAAAATCACAATTATCACTGAGACAACAGCGATTAAAATATAATATACTGTTCCCGTCCGGATGAATTCATAATTTATCTGATTCGTCACAGCATACCGGAATGCCGGGGAATCACGATACACATAAAGCGTGAAATTTTCCTGCACAAGATATTCATCATTTTCTTCATCATAGAAATATCCCATACAGTCAATATTCATCCCTGTCAGATTTTTTGGAATCACAAGCTCTGTCAGCTCAGGACAGTGACAAAATGCATATGCACCGATTTTTTCAAGACCTTCCGGCAGACTGACAGACTTCAAAGCTGTACAGGAATAAAAACACCGTTCGCCAATACTTTTCAGTGTCGAGGGCAGAACTGTCTGCTCCAGTGCTCCACAGTAACTGAATACTGCGCCGTTCAAATCCGTAACACCCTCCGGAACAGAGATATTTTTCAGCGAAATGCACCAGCAGAACGCATCCGCACCGATTTCCTGTACCTGCTTCAAGTCAACTTCTTCCAGATACTGTGCTCCGATAAATGCCCAGTCTTCAACCCTCCGGCAGGTGTCCAGAACACCATAGCTTGTATCAGTTTTCGCTTCCGGATATTTTATCAGTGTCTCCCCGGATTTGTCATACAGAACACCATCCGGCGACTGATAGGCCGGATTATTCTCATCCACAGAAAATAACAGCATATTTTCAGTCGTATCAAATGCATAGCTTCCGATTTGTGTTACTCCCGACGGAATCTGCATTTCTTCCAGTGCCGAACAGCCATAAAAAGCATACTCTCCGAATTCTGTCATTGTTTCCGGAAGAATCACTTCTTTCAGAGCTGTACAGTCCGCAAAACAGCTATCCGCAAGGGATGTGACAGCATGACCGTCAATTTCCGGCGGAATTTCTGCCGTTTCAATAGATTTGTTCACACAGGAAACTTCTGCTGTGCCGTCACTTTTCAGTGTGTAGCTGAAATTGCTGTCCGCCTTTGCAGAAATCGGAAACATCTGCATCAGCATCATTCCCGAAACCGCAAAAAAACTTAATTTCTTCAAGATTTTCATAAAAATGCTCCTGTCAGGTCAGTTCGTGCTGTTTCTGAATGCGCTTCTGCATGATAATCAACCCGATAACAGCAAGTATCACAAGCACTACAACGCCCACTACAATATAGACAAATACAATCCCCTGTGTGACACCACCAGTACACTTGACACTGAATTTTGTCGCGTACTCGAAAGCAGAAGTACCGTTATCAGCATCAATCTCGAAATCCGGCAGATGCTCAGGCTTTTCTTCCTCACCGTAGTAAAAGCCAAGCGCATAATCTCCAATAGTCTTCACCGTCTCCGGAATTGTGATGCTCGTCAGCGAGGCACAGTTCAGAAAGGCATTTTCATTGATAGTCGTCACAGATGACGGAATTGTGATATCTTTTAAAGCCAGACAGTTATAAAAACAGCCTGAACCAATCACTTCAAGCGTTTCCGGAAGGGTTACGCTTTCCAGTGATGTACAGTTTCCGAACGTCGCGCCTGTCAGCATGGTAATGCCCTCCGGAATCACTATGCTTTTCAAAGATGTACAGTAATAAAATACATCTTCACCCATCTCCGTGACAGAATCAATCCTGATTTCTTTAAGAGCAGGATTCGCCATAAAAGCATAGCCTTCCAGCTTTGTGCATCCTGCCGGAACAGTGTAGCTTATCCCTGGTTTCGAGGCCGGATAAAGAATCAAATCCGTGCCGTCTTTCGTGAACAGAACGCCGTCTTCATCTTTATAGTTCTGATTCTTCTTATCCACATGAACTGCTTCCAGCCCGGTACAGCCGTCAAATGTATAGCCTTCGATTTCAGTCAGGCCTGCCGGAACGGAAATTTCTTTCAGGCTGGAACATCCATAGAATGTCTGAAATCCGAATTTTTCGACACTTTCCGGAATGTTGATTTCTTCCAGTCCCGAACACAGATAAAATGCATAGTCTTCCAGAACTGTGATAGTCTCCGGCAAAATTACTTTTTTCAGACTGGTATTCTCTTTAAAGCAGTCCAGCTCCAGCATAGTAATTTTATGACCGTCAATTTCAGCCGGAACAGTGACTTCTTCCAGTGTATTATCCTGACATACGACCGAAACTGTACCGTCACCATAATCATTATAATACCAGAGTCCGTCTTCAGAATAACCGCCGTTTGTCTGAATTACTTCTTCTGCATTGGCCGTCAGGGGCATCAGACATAACACCGCCGTAAGCATTCCGGAAATAAAATATTTCAGTGATTTCATTTATCATCATCCTGATTCTGATTTTTAGGCTTTCTGAAAGCCAGTATCACCAGTGTCAATGCCAATACTACAGCAATTCCGCCAAGTGTTGCAAGCGCAATCTGTAAAAACTGATTGTTTTTCAGTTCTGCACCGATAATTTCTTTTGTGCCGGCTTCGGTAGTTGCTTCAGGAGGAATTGTCACTTGTTCCGTGATGATTTCCCCGGCTTCGTTGGTTTCGGTCATTATCACTGTTTCGGGAGAACTGTCTTTTTCCGGTGCTTCGGTGGGATTCGTTGTCACAAACGTGAAATTATTTTCATAATCATTATCTAAATCCACAGCCGTTGCATAATATTCCGCTTCTGAACCCGATTCGCCATAAATGACAAAACCGCCTACCGCTTTCAAATCGCTGTCATAACCAAACGCACAGTAATCAATTTCATTTACGCTTGCCGGAATGGTGATGCTTGTCAAACCCGTTCCGCAGAATGCGCACTGCCCCACATATTCAAGCGTATCCGGAAGATTGATTTCCGTCAGCGACGGGCAGACGCTGAATGATGCATCATAGATAGTTTCTACTCCCGGATTCAGTATCACTTCATGCAGATTTTCACAATATGCAAATGCATAATCATCAATCTGCATGGAAGAAATATTCACTTTCTCCAGCTTGGAATATCCAAACGCCCATTTATCAATATACTGCACTTTGGACGGAATTACGATTTCTTTCAGATTCTGCGCAAACCCGAAACATCCGGGGGCGATTTCATCAACTGTTTCCGGGATAGTATAGCTCTCTCCGGCTCTGGAAGCCGGATATGCTACTAAAAACTGATTGTTATCTGCCAGCAGAACACCGTCATCTACAACGGAAAAATAAGGATTTCCCTCTTCAACTATAAACTTTTCCAGACTTTCGCACCCGAAAAAAACAGAATTTCCCATATCTGTAACAGTTGCCGGAATCGTGATGCTCGTCACACCTTTGGCATTCATGAAAGCAGCATTATCAATATAACCAACTTCATAACCATCAAGCATGGACGGAATCACAACTTCTCCAGTATAAGTATCTGATACAGTGAAATCTGTAATCTGCGCTCGTCCTGCAACGTTCAGTGTATATGTGAACATATCTTCCGGATGCGTTTCGGCCTGTGCTTCCGGATTTTCTTCGGCAGTCTGTTCTGCGGCCGGGGCTTCTTCGGCACTGACAGATAACGGCATAACTGCCGTCATCATGACGGCAGTCAGCAGAAAAATTAATTTTCTCATAAAATTTCCAGTCCTTATTCTACAGTAACGGATTTGGCAAGATTTCTAGGCTTATCGACATCCGTACCTTTCAGCACAGCAGTATAATAAGCAATCAACTGAAGCGGTACAACTGCAAGCATCGGCATGAGCAAGTCTTCATATTCAGGCAGACCAAACTTGAAATCTGCAACGTCTTTTTCCGGCTGATAGCTTTCACGGCTCACCAGTACCACACGCGCACCTCTTGCCTTGACTTCTTTGATATTGCTGATAGTCTTGTCAAACAGATTCTGCTGTGTTGCTACTGCAATAACAGGCATATTTTCTGTAATCAGGGAGATAGTACCATGTTTCAGCTCTCCGGCAGCGTAGGATTCAGAATGAATATAGGAAATTTCTTTCAGTTTCAGAGAACCTTCCATACTCAAAGCATAATCCAAACCACGGCCGATATATAACAAACTGTCAGCAGTAATCAGTTCCGAAGCAATTAACTGTGTCATTTCCTTATGCTCCAGAATTTCGGCGATTTTATCAGGAGTGCCCTGCAAGAGAGCCGTCAGCCGACGGCATTCGTTTTCGTCGATTTTCTTATTGGCCAGTGCCAGTTCAAACGCGAACAGATACATCACAGCAATCTGTACCATATAGGCTTTTGTCGAAGCAACTGCAATTTCAGGCCCTGCATGAGTATAAATCAGCATGTCAGCTTCTCTTGCAATCGAACTGCCCTTTGCATTTACAATAGCAAGCGTTTTTGCCCCTAATTCCTTTGAAAGTCTCAAAGCAGCCAAACTATCGGCAGTTTCACCGGACTGGGAAATGATAATCACCAAATCCCCCTCACCGACAAGCGGTTCTCTGTAACGGAATTCTGATGCAATATCGACATTGACGGAAATTTTGGCAAGTTTTTCAATCACATACTTGCCGACCATTCCTGCGTGCATAGCCGTACCGCAGGCGACAATGTGAATTTTATTGAATTCCATCAGTTTTTCAGGCGTGATACCGCATTCTTCCAGATTCGGCAGGCCGTTTTCGATTCTGGGAGTGATGGTCTTCTTGATAGATTCCGGCTGTTCGTGAATTTCTTTGAGCATGTAATGTTCATAACCGCCTTTCTCAGCAGCACTCACATCCCAGTCAGCCGTTTTCAGTTCCTTTTCGATTTTCTGATAATGCAGGTTATAAACTTTTGCACCCTGTCTGCTCAGTACAGCAATTTCGCCGGGTTCAAGCAGATAGTAATCTTTTGTATATTGCAGAATAGCCGTCACATCAGAGGCGATAAAGCTTTCCCCTTTGCCGATACCGACAATCAGCGGACTTTCTTTTCTCATGGCGAATACTCTGTCCGGAAAATCTGCAAATACAATACCAAGCGCATAAGAACCTTCCAGCTCTTTCAGAGTTTTGACAATTGCTTCCACAGGGTTTCCGTGATTTTTCTCATAATAATAATCCAGAAGCTGTGCGATAACTTCAGTATCAGTATCACTTGTGAAAGTTCTGCCCTGCGATAATAAAAATTCTTTCAATTTTTTATAGTTTTCAATAATACCATTGTGTACCAGTGTGACATTCCCTCCCCCGTGAGGATGAGAATTCCGGTCGGAAGGTTCTCCATGTGTCGCCCATCTGGTATGACCAATTCCGGCATGACCTGCGGGCTTTCCTTCTTTTTCCATTTTTACCTGTAAATCCGCTAATCTGCCTTTAGATTTTGCGACTTTGATGATTTCATTTTCAAAAACGGCGATACCTGCCGAGTCATAGCCTCTGTACTCCAGTCTGGACAGTCCGTCCATCAGAACATCAGCAGCATCACGCTGTCCGACATAGCCAACGATTCCACACATAATTAGAAAATCTCCTCTCTTGAAACATATCGTGGTTTAATTTTTCAGATATTTTATATTATAGCATATAAAAAATAAAATTGCAACAGGTTTCAGGGGATTTTCAGAAATTTTACACCTGCATATCATAAATCAGAATACGGTTGGCGGATGTCGGTTAATCCTACAATATAATCTGCATTTGTGTGATAAAACTTTGTCAGCGCGATTAAAATCTTCGCCGGAAGCATGGAACTTCCGTTTTCCCATTTGCTGTATATCTGCTGTGAACAGCCGAGATATTCAGCAACTTGTTTCTGGGTAAGATGATGTTCTTTCCGCAGAGTGCGGAGACGTTCAAATTTCATAGATAATCCCTTCTTTCAGATAAACTATATTTTATTATAACATGTACCAAAAGATTTCTTGAAAAAATGCTAAAACAAGTTTAATCTGACTATTTTCAATAATCAGATTATTTAAAAATCACTTGACAAAGCGTTTATGATGTGCCATAAGAAAGTAGCTAAGTCCCTGCGGACACAAAAATGAACTCTCAGAGCTGGCACTTTGAGAGTTCTTCTTTTTTTCTGAATATAAAAGATACTGTTGTGATTCTCACAAAATTTTATCGCAAAAAGCCGGATACTTCGTCAGAATGTCATTTTTTCGTGAAGAACTTGCTTTTTTTTTCATTTTATGCTATACTGTAAAAGTTAAAAATATTATAATAAGAGGCGTGAATTTATGATTAGAGAAGATTTGAGAAATGTTGCAATTATCGCCCACGTTGACCACGGCAAAACCACTCTCGTTGATGAAATGCTCAAGCAGGGCGGTGTGTTCCGTGAAAATCAGGCTGTTGCTGAACGTGTCATGGACTCCAACGATATCGAACGTGAAAGAGGTATTACTATCTTAGCTAAAAATACCGCTGTCCAGTATAACGGAGTTAAGATTAACATTATTGATACCCCCGGACATGCCGACTTCGGCGGAGAAGTAGAACGTGTGCTCTCCATGGCAGACGGCGTGGTTCTGCTGGTAGATGCCGCCGAAGGCCCTATGCCCCAAACCAGATTTGTATTATCCAAGGCTCTGGAAATGGGACATAAAATCATCATCGTTGTGAATAAAATCGACCGCCCGGATGCCCGCCTTGACGAAATCGCCGACGAAGTTCAGCTTCTGCTTCTGGATTTGGATGCGGATGATGAACAGCTTGAAAGCCCTATCCTGTACTGCTCCGGCAGAAGCGGAACGGCTTCCCTTGATAAGGATGTCGAAGGAAAAGACCTGACTCCTCTGTTCGAGACAATTCTGAATTATATCCCTGCCCCCGAAGGCGAACCCGAAGAACCTTTCCAGATGCTGGTATCTTCAATCGATTATAACGAATATGTCGGCAGAATCGCTGTCGGCAGAATCCAGAGAGGTACTGTCAAAGTCAATCAGCCCATTGTCGTTGTCAATGACAACATTCCGGACAAGAAAAATCAGGCGAAAGTCGTTTCTCTGGCTCAGATGCAGGGCCTCGCACAGGCTAACACTGAAACTGCTACTGTTGGCGATATCGTTATCATGAGCGGTATTGCAGATATCACTATCGGTGATACTATCTGTGCGCCGGAACTTCCTGAAGCTCTGCCTTTTACGCATATCAGTGAACCAACTGTCGAAATGACTTTTTCTGTGAATGACAGCCCCTTTGCTGGCAGAGAAGGTAAATTTGTCACATCCCGACAGCTCCGCGAAAGATTATTCAAAGAATTGCTGAGAGATGTTTCTCTCAGAGTCACTGAAACAGATAATACCGATTCTTTCAGCGTTGCCGGCAGAGGTGAAATGCATCTTTCTATCTTAGTCGAAAATATGCGTCGTGAAGGTTATGAACTTTCTGTTTCTACTCCCAGAGTATTATATAAAACTATCAACGGCAAACTCTGCGAACCGCAGGAAAGACTCGTTATCGACGTTCCCGAAGAATGCGTCGGCACTGTCATGGAAAAAATGGGCACGAGAAAAGGCGAACTCCAGACCATGCAGCCACAGGGCACAAGAACCCGTCTGGAATTCCTCATTCCGTCAAGAGGTCTGTTCGGCTATAAGAGCGAATTCCTGACCAATACCAGAGGCGAAGGCATCATGAGCAGTGTATTCGATTCTTATGTGCCATTCAAGGGCGATATCCCACGCAGAAGTGTCGGCTCTCTGATTTGTCACGAATCCGGCGAAGCGGTCACTTACGGACTGTATAATGCACAGGAAAGAGGTACTCTCTTCATTGGTGCTGGTGTTCCTGTCTATGAAGGTATGGTCGTCGGTATGTCCCCCAAGGCGGAAGATTTAGTTGTTAACGTCTGCAAGAGAAAACATCTCACCAATACCCGCGCAAGCGGAAGTGATGATGCACTCCGTCTTGTTCCCCCCAGAATCATGAGCCTTGAAGACTGTCTTGAATTCCTCGCAGATGATGAACTGCTCGAAGTAACTCCCAAAAGCCTGCGAATCCGCAAGAGAATTCTCGATAATGCCCTCAGAGCAAAGCAGAGAGGTAAAAAAGCATGAAAAAATTAGCAGTATTATGCGCGTCTGTTCTGGTGCTGTTCACTGGCTGTAAAGTACAATCCGTTCCGCAGGAAGAAGAAACCGAACCTATTCCGGAAACTACTGAACTTCCCGAAAATGCTTCCTATGACCCCGATACCAATACAGTCTATATCTTCCCCACAACTGAAACCCCGGAAGAAACTGTCGTTCCGGATTCTGTGGATATTGATGCAGAGGCAACTTCTCTGGATGTGCTCAGCTATGAAGTTTTTGCAGACAGAGCCGTTATTACAGACTTCAACGGTTCGGATACAGATATTATCATAACTTCCCATATCGGGAGCTATCCGGTGACAGAAATCGGGCACTATGCATTTGAGGCCGCATGGGATGTGACAAGCATCACCCTTCCGGATTCTGTCACAACTATCAGCGAACAGGCATTCGCCGACTGTGAAAGCCTGACTTCCGTGAACATTCCCGAAAATGTAACCTTTATCGGGCGCGGTGCGTTCTCGAACTGTCTTTCCCTGAAAGAACTGACGATTCCGGCGAGCGTGACCGATACGCAGGAAGAAATGCTGACAGGCTGTGCTGTAGAGGATTTATATATTCTGAATCCGAATCTTGAATATCATAACTGGGGTCTGGAAGATGCCGAAACGCAGTGCACGATTCATGCGCCGGCAGGTTCAGCCATTCTGACATGGGCTGAAAAGAACGGCTTCCCCACAGAGGAGATTTTCTAAAATCAATCAATAAATTAAAATACTCCCGAAGCGATTCGGGAGCATTTTTTTCACAAAACTGCAACAGGATTTTACACAGATTTAACAGAATCATACTAGTGCATTTTATATTTCTCTGCTATGATGAAAAAGGTCTGAAAAACATGTGAAAATTCAGAAAAATCAAGCTTATTTTAAGCTTTCTTGCTTATGATAAGGATAGTTAGAAACCACTTGAAAGGCGGTTGTTAGTATGAGTGTGAAAGATGTTGTACTAGCGGTGATTATGGTCATCGGCGGGCTGGCGTTCTTTCTGTATGGTATGAATGTAATGTCGTCCGGTCTCGAAAAAATGGCAGGAGGCAAGCTCGAACAGGCTTTGAAGAAACTGACTTCCAATACATGGCTCAGTTTGTTTCTGGGGACGTTTATCACAATTGTGTTGCAGTCATCCTCTTCCGTAACAGTAATGCTTGTCGGACTGGTCAACTGCGGTATGATGGATGTCAGCCAAACTGTGACAGTCATCATTGGCTCGAATATCGGCAAAACTTTTACAACATGGCTGTTGTGCCTAATGGGTGTCGATACGGACGGCCCTCTGTGGCTTTCGCTTCTGAACCCCGAATATTTCTCCCTGATTTTTGCGCTTGTCGGTGCTGTGCTCATCATGATGTCGAAAAGCGGAAAAAAGAAAGACATCGGAAATATTCTGGTTGGCTTTGCTGTACTGATGTACGGTATGGTGCTGATGGGTGATGCCGTCGCTCCGCTGAAAGATTCCGAAGAATTCCAGCAGCTTCTGACAAAGTTCAATAACCCGATTCTCGGCGTTCTGGTTGGTACGGTTGTAACCGGTGTGATTCAGAGTTCCGCGGCTTCTATCGGTATTTTACAGAGACTGGCAGATTCTACCGGTGCGATTACTTTCGGCATGGCGATTCCGATTATCATGGGACAGAATATCGGTACTTGCGTAACTGCCCTGATTTCCAGCTTCGGTGTCAACAGAAATGCGAAAAAAGTCGGTGTGATTCATATCGCGTTCAATATTATCGGAACAGTATTCTTCCTGACACTTTATGAAATTTTGGATATGACAATTGGATTTGCATTCTCTGATATGACAATCAATTCTGTAGGCATTGCTATTGTTCATACAGTATTCAATATCCTGACGACGATTCTTCTGCTCCCGTTTGCAAAACAGCTTGAAAAAATCGCCAACTGGATTCTCCCCGACAAGGAAACAGAACCCCAGCAGGAAGAACATGCACTTCTTGACAAAAGATTACTGACCACGCCTTCTGTAGCTGTTACCGAATGCGATGAAGCTTCCCGGAAAATGGCAAAACTTGCTAAAGAAACCATGTTCATGAGCATTTCGCTCCTGACTGATTATGATAAAAAAAAAGCGGAAAAAGTATTCAAAAATGAAGACATGCTCGACGACTACGAAGACAAAATCGGAACAACCCTAGTGCAGTTGACATCACAGGCTTTATCAGAACATGACAGTCAGGTATCCTCACGGGTGCTGAGAGCTATCGGCGATTTTGAGCGGCTGGGAGACCATGCGATTAATCTGGCGGATATTGCCAAAGAAATTCATGATAAAAAACTACAGTTCTCTGACAGTGCCATGAAAGAAATGGACGTTCTGACTGAAGCTCTTGAAGATATTCTGGAACGCGCCTATCGTGTCTACAAAACGGTAGATGAAGCGGATGCGGCCGATATTGAACCTTTGGAACAGGTCATTGACTATCTAACCAGAGATATTAAAGCCAACCATGTGAAGCGACTTCAGGCCGGAACATGTACCATAGAAACAGGCTTTGTCCTGGCGGATATCCTGAACAATTTCGAGCGCGTATCTGACCACTGCTCCAATATTGCGGTGTCTGTTATAGAAACTTCACACAGTACGTTTGAAACGCACGGCTATTTAAATAAAGTCAAGTTCGGCAACAAGAATTTCAATGACAATTTTGAAAAATTTTCACATCAGTACAGCCTGACCAGCATCTGACCAGAACCAGCCATGCAGAACGCACGGCTGGTTTTTCTTGACATATGATTTCTAATCTGTTATAATATTAACAAGAGGAGAATTGCAAATTATGGCAGTCGGCATTATCATTTATTATATTTCAATTAATGTTATCTCATTATTTTTATATGGAACAGATAAGAAAAAAGCAGAAAAACATCTCCGCAGAATACCCGAAAAAACGCTGTTCATTTCGGCTTTTCTCGGCGGTGCTCCCGGTGCGCTCGCCGGTATGGAATTCTTTCATCATAAAACCAGAAAAAATTATTTCTGGATGCTGAATATCCTTGCACTGGCTCTGCATCTCATTCTGATGTATATTCTCCTGTTCCGTATATCATAATTTTAATAATCTTAAATAAAATTTTTTATAGAATTTGAATTATCAGAGGTGTTGATTTTTTATGCAGGACGACAAAATAAAAGCATGGCAGTACTTCCGGGATACATCTGTCAGCCGTTTTACTGCCCCGGAAGCAATAACCTGTATTGAAAACCATGCTTTTTATGATTGCAGTACACTGAAACACTTTACATTTCCCGAACATCTGGAAACACTGGGAGACAGTGTCTTCATGAAATGCTCCGGTCTGCCGGAAATCAGTCTGCCGGACGGTCTGGAAGAAATTCCTGAAGAAAGCTTCTCCGGCTGTTTCAGCTTGCAAAAACTGAAAATGCCGGATTCTGTACAGACTATTCAGAACAGGGCGTTCTATCACTGTACGGCACTCTCAGAAATCCCCTTTCCGAAAGACCTGAAAACTATCGGCTTCAGTGCCTTTGAACGCTGTATCAGTCTGAAAACGGCTGTGCTTCCGGAACATGTGACCGAAATCGGGACAAGAGCCTTTTCCGGATGCTGGGACTTGTCCTCTGTCCGCCTTCCTTCCGGCATCCAGAAAATCCGGAAATGGGCTTTTTCTGACTGCTGGTATCTGGAAAAAATTCAGCTCCCGGAATCTCTCGCCGAACTCGGCGAAGGCGCATTCATGAACTGCGTCAGCCTCAGACAAATCCGTATTCCGTCCAATCTGACAGAAATCAGCCGGAATGCCTTTCTCGGCTGTGCCGGACTGACACAGATGCATATTCCCGAACATGTCAAAAAAGTTCACGAACATGCATTCTCGTGCTGTAAACAGCTCAAGAAATTAGCCATTCATGATTCTACTGAATGCGGAAGCTCTGGCCTGTTTGATGCTATCCGGCTTCTGCACCTGTATAAAAAAGGCTGTCATGTCAGAATTGAAATCCAGGAAGAAAAAGGCGCGGACGAAAATCTGCTGTTCCGCTTCTGGTCTGAAAAAGATACCGCCAGAAGAAAAATCTTTTTCCGGCAGATTCACAACCCGGCATATAAAATCCCGCTTGCTGTGCTTATGACTGTTACCGTGCCGGAAGATAATAACATCTATCAGAAATACATTCATGAAAATTTCAAAGCTGTCTCGAAATTCCTGATTCAGAATCATGATGAAGACAACATGGGAAAACTCCTGATGCTGGAACTCTGAAAAATTTCCTGATTTTTCCTGTATGATTTTCTCGTTTCCGGGTTATACTATCTGCGTGGACGGCATCCGCCGTTCACGGAAAGAGGTATCACCATGAACAATAGCATCTGGGATAAAATCTGTCTGACGCTGCTGATTATCGGCGGTATCAACTGGGGGCTTGTCGGCATTTTTGAATTTGACCTTGTCGCGTGGCTGTTAGGCGGTTCTGCATCCATCCTGAGCAGGGCGGTTTACATTCTTGTAGCCGTCTCGGCGGTATGGTGTACAACATTGCTGTTCCGTCTGGATGACCGCGAGAATCGGAATCAAATTCACTCTGTCGGCTAGTCCTGAAAAAAAGAAAATGCCCTGTTCCTGTGAGATGGGAACAGGGTGTTTATTTTTCAGAAATCTGAAACTTACGCATTCAGAAGCTTAGCCAGATGAGATTTCTTTCTGGCTGCGTTGTTCTTGTGCAGCAGATTCTTGGCACAAGCCTGGTCAACACGCTTGATAGCATACTTGATAACAGTTTCTTTATCAGCAGCGTTGTTAGCAGCAGCGAGTTCAGCCTTCTTGATAACTGTCTTAAGATTAGACTTTCTTGCCTTGTTGGCAGCAGCCTTGGTCTTGTTGACCTTTACTCTTTTCTTAGCAGATTTGATATTCGGCATTCCGGAAACACCTCCTTGTAGTTATGATTCAGAAATAATCAAACGCATAAACAGCGTTTTTCCGGTACAGAATAAGAAAACAGGGAGACACGCCTGTTTCCGGACGGCACGACCGTCCAAACATCGTATACCGCACCTAAGTATTATTATAACATGATTATGCGAGAAATGCAAGCATCTTTTTCACGTTTTTTTGCTAAAAATTTCTCCACTTTTTCGGCAGATTGCATAATTCAGAAAGGAGCAGGACATTCATGACAAATGGCAGAACAGATTTGGCTCTGGAAAGTATTTCCAGTCTTGCAGAGCAGCATTCCGGATTCACACAGCACCAGAGAGGAAAATATTTTGAAATTACAGAAATCTGCATTACAGATGCCGAAACCGGAAAGGCATTCGGCAAGCCGGAAGGAAATTATATCACGCTTTCCGGCCAATCACTTTCCGGATTTTCTGAACATTATCCCGAAATGACAGAAGAATTCGCACAGGAACTGCGAAGTCTGCTCCCGGAAGAAGGACTTGTCTTCGTGGCAGGGCTGGGAAATCAGCATATCACTCCGGATGCACTCGGCGTTCAGACAGTTGAAAAAATTATCGCTACCCGGCATCTTCAGAAAGAACTCGCACAGGAAGATGAGGACTTCTTAAAACAGCTCCGCCCGGTGAGTACACTCGCAGGGGGTGTCCTCGGACAAACAGGAATCGAGTCCGCGGAACTGATTCAGGCTGTCTGCCGGCAGATTCACCCCTCTGTTGTGATCGCTGTGGATGCCCTCGCCTGTACCGCACCTGAACGGCTCGGCAGAACCATTCAGATTGCTGATACTGGAATTGCCCCCGGAAGCGGTGTTTCCAATCACAGGACTGCTCTGAACCACGAAACACTGGGGATTCCTGTTATCGGCATTGGTGTGCCGACTGTCATCAATACAAGATACCTCTCCGAAACTGCCCCGGAAATGACCGTCGCCCCTCGTGATATTGACAGACTCATCACACAGGCCGCACATCTTCTGGGATGCGGAATCAATCTTGCAGTACACCCCGAAATGCACTATGCAGATATCGCCAATTTCTGAATTTCTTTCTATCTTTTTCACAAATCTTATTGACAAATCATGAAAAATATGTTATCATAAAATTATCAAGAGAGTTTTTTAAACACAATACTATGAAAAGAGGACTGATTATCATGAAGAAATTTCAGAAAGTAATTTCCGCCGTCACAGCCGCTGTCATGTCCTGTTCCATGGCTGCCGCTGGTTCAGTATTTTCATCTACTGCTAATGCCGCAGACAAAACAGCAATCGACATTGTCAATGAAATGGGCATGGGCTGGAATCTCGGCAACACATTCGACTGCTCCGGCGGTTCTGAAACCTATTTCGGTCTCGGCTGGGTCGCTGACGAAAATGGCAATATGGGGACAGGCTGGATTGACAAAGCTAGCTGGAATGCCAATTCCACAGAAACTATGTGGGGCAATCCCATCACCACAAAGGCTATGATTGATGCTGTTCATGCAGAAGGTTTCGATTCTATCAGAATTCCTGTGACCTGGTTCGAGAACTCCGACCCGGAAACTTATGATATTGATGATGCCTATCTTGCCCGTGTGAAAGAAGTTGTCGATTATGCTTATGATAACGATATGTATGTTATCGTCAACATGCACTGGGACTGCTCCGGTGGAAATAATTCCAAATATTGGCTTGATGCCGGCATGGATGCGCTCCCCCGCTATAAAACCATGTGGACAGAAATTGCAAACTATTTCAAAGATTATGACAATCATCTCGTACTCGAAAGCATGAATGAAGTGCCGTTCGATTACACCACACTCAACACATTCAATCAGACATTTGTTGATGTTGTCAGAGGCACAGGAAGCGGAAACGCTGACAGACTTCTGCTTCTGGCCGGCGCAAACGACGACCTTACTAAAACATGCAATCCCGAATATAAACTGCCGGATGATAATATGATTGCTGTTTCAATTCATTATTACTATCCCTCTATCTTTGCAGTAGCTACTAAGGATTCCACATGGGGCTATACTGATACATGGGGTACTGATTCTGAAAAACAGAATGTCTATGACCTGTTCGCTAAAATGAAGGCTTACTACGCTGATGAAGGCATTCCGGTGATTCTGGGCGAATATGGCGTTGTTACCAACGAAAACGGCGGTAAAGACCATGACAGCATTGTTTCTTATCTGAATACGATTGCTTCTTCCGCTCTGGCAACAGACGGTGTGACCGCATTCCTCTGGGATGCCGGAAACGCTGGCGATATGCAGTATTTCGACAGAAAAAATCTGACATGGTTCAATCAGGACTATGCTGATGTCTACAAGAATCTCAGAGAAAACGGCACAAGCCTCGAATTTGAATATAATATCACCAAGACAACAGAAACATCAACTTCCGCGACAGTAACACTCTCCGGCGACCCTGATTATTCTATTGATTTAGCTCCATACGCCGGAAAAGGCATCACCATCAAGCAGGTGATTCTGAAAGGCGAACCCGGCGGCGGCTGGGGTCTTTCCCTCCCGGCTACCAATCCCGACGGAAGCAACAGAAGCTGGACTTCCGAAGCCGGTCAGACCGGTGCGGACGGCACTGTCACAATCGATATTGACGGCATCTTTGAAGGCGACAACGGCAGTGAAGAATATGTTCTGTCTCTGGCCGGCAATATCGGCATTTCTCACTGGTGGGGCGACGGCCAGACTCTGGAATCTGTAACTCTAGTATTCGATAAGGAAATTACTTATACTTCTATGGATATTTCCGTAACTGCCAAGGAAAAAGAACAGACTCCGACTGAACCTGCAACAGAAGAAACTACTGAAGAAGTTACTGAAACTACTGAAGAAACTACCGAAGAAGTTACTGAAACTACTGAAGAAGCTACAGAAGCAACTTCCGAAGAATCCGGCCTGACTGTAACAAAATACGGTGATGCTGACAATTCCGGCGAAGTGGATATTCTGGACGTTATCACAGTAAACAGGGCAATTCTTGGGAAGGAAAACTTATCCGTACAGGGCCTTGCAAACATTGACTTCAACAAGAACGGCAAGCCTGATTCCTCCGAAACACTTGCTATCATGAAACGCATTGTTTCCGTGCTGACAGACGAAGACCTTGCTAATTTCAAAGGCTAATCAAGCGAATATAAAAAGCCTGCATCTTTCACGATGCAGGCTTTTTATTGTTGATTTTAATTCTTTTCAAGTGTGCCGTGGGAAAGCGATTTCAGATAGGCATGAATAAAGCCGTCTAAATCACCATCCATTACAGCATTGATATTGCCATTCTCGAAATTGGTTCTGTGGTCTTTTACCAGCGTGTAAGGCATGAAGACATAGGAGCGAATCTGTGCGCCCCAGCCGATTTCTTTCTGTACGCCTTTAATATCCGAAATTTTATCCAGATGTTCGCGCTCCTTGATTTCAACAAGTTTTGCAACAAGCATCTTCATGGCATAATCACGGTTCTGATACTGGCTTCTCTGAGTCTGACAGGAAGTTACAATTCCGGTCGGCTTGTGAATCAGACGGACAGCAGAACTTGTTTTGTTGACTTTCTGACCGCCTGCACCGCTGGAACGGTAAACTTCCATTTCGATATCTTCATCACGGATTTCAACCTGAATGTTATCATCCATTTCCGGCATGACTTCCAAAGCAGCAAAAGAAGTATGTCTTCTGCCGGAAGCATCAAACGGCGAAACACGGACTAATCTGTGAACGCCTGCTTCTGATTTCAGATAACCATAGGCATTTTCACCTTCTACCATGATAGAGGCACTTTTCAGCCCGGCTTCTTCACCGTCCAGATAATCCAGAAGCTGTACTTTGAAATTATGGCGTTCTGCCCAGCGGTTATACATACGATAAAGCATTTCTGCCCAGTCCTGCGCTTCTGTACCGCCTGCGCCGGCATGGAATGTCAAAATTGCATTCTTGCTGTCATACTCGCCGGAAAGAAGCGTTTCCAGATTCTTGTTTTCCAGTGCTTGCTTGAAATCATTCATTTCGGTAACGATTTCATTCTGCATTTCTTCGTCTTCTTCCTCCATGCAGAGTTCAATCATGGTCAGGATATCTTCCAGACGAGACTGCATTTTTTCATAATCTGTAATTTTATTTTCAAGCTGTTTGGTTTTTTGCAGAACTTTCTGAGAATTTTCCAAATCATCCCAGAATCCGGCATCCGTGGCCTGTTCCTGCAAGTCTTTGAGTTCTTCTCTTGATTTTTTGATATTCAGCACTTCGCCGAGTTCGTCAAGTTCTTTTCGGTAGCCGTTCATTTCGACTTTAAGTTCGTCCAGTAAAATCATTCAAATACTCTCCTTCTGTATGTGATAATGATGATTATATTATATACTTTTTTCCGGAAAAAAGCAATAGTTCTGCTACAAAATCCCGGAAAGACAGGAAATCCAGCCCCGTGCAAGTTCTTCCTGCCCGATAAGTGTCGGGTGTGTTCCGTCAAGTGTTTCATAATAAACTTTATTTGCAGACAGGTCGGCAACTTCACACTTGTGCTTCTGTGCCAGAAAACGAATAGAATCGTTATACTCTTCCAAAGGAATCCCGGAAAATGTTTCGGGAAACTGCCAGTTCGGAATTTTTGCATGATAGGTTCTTGCTATCGTACCGCAGATAATTTCAGAAGTGGGATAATTGGCTTCAATGCGTTTCAGCATCAGGTGATAGGCATCTTCAAAATAAATAGGATTCTTCCAGAAAGGGAATTTTTTCTTGATGGGCACGCCCCTGCCGAAATCTTTGATTCCCATATAAATCAGAATAATATCCGGCGCAATGTTGCCATTGTGGAGGAGTTCCGTGCGCTTGGTGCTGTTTCCGGCATAGGGATGTTTTCCCGCGACACAGCTTCCGGCATAGGAATTATTGACACAGATTCTTCCGCCGAAATGCGTGATGACTTTTGCCCACCAGATGTCACTGACGTAGCGCATGGCATTTTTCTGAAGATTTTCATAGTCATAATGCACGCGGTAGCCTTCCGGCTGTGTGCCGACAAATGTGCTGATAGAATCGCCCATGACAGAAAAATAATTCAAACCAGTTCCCCCTTTCTTATCCCGAAAATATTAAATTCAAAAATCAGTGCAGTTCTGCAAGGATGCTGTCCGGATTGCATTTCAGCGCAAATGTTCCGGAAACATAGAGCTTGTGAATGGTATCGGCATCAAAAATCACTCCTGATTTGCGCCATTTTTTTTCATGAGAAGCTTGAGATATGCCGGCATCAGGAAGAAAATCAGGACATAGCCCACAATCATGCTCAATACCAGAGATTTCAGGAACATGAGAATATAAGGCGGCATCGGCTGGCCGTGGCTGACAGCACTGTGATAAGCCATTGCTGTCATACAAAGCGTAATTGCAGGAGTATAAATCAGGTCAGAAATAAAACTTTCCAGAAATCTTGCTTTCAGCGTGTGCGGTGTCAGTCCGGCTTTTTCAACAGCAGCGTCACCGACTTTCTTCATCGGCACAAAAAAACCAATAATCAAACTGATAATCGTACTGATGACAAAATTAATCAGAAATCCGGGAATTGTGAAATGTCCGGAAGAAAGCAGTCCTGTCAGCGACAGGCAGAAGCTCATAGAAATGCCCATTAAAATACTCATCTGTGTACCGATTTTTTTCATGTCCATAAAATACTCCTCTTGATGATAAAAAATTTTGATTAAATATAAAATTCCTGCATGGTGTTCAGACACAGACAGGCAAGCTTTCCGCCGTCAAAACATGCACCGCAGTCAATACAAATAGTGCTCGCGCCATGATAGATTTCCGGAATTCCGCTGATTAACGGCGTGGGTGTATGCCCTGTGATGAGAAAAATATTTTCATCATCAAATAATTTAATATTCGGGTCGTTACGCGTTATCAGCAGTTCTTCTGCCGAATATTCGCTTAATTTCTTGTCTTTGCGAAAATTGCCAAGTCCGGCATGAACCATAATAAAAGTTTTGCTTCCGACATCAATCGTTTCATATAGTGCAAATTCTGAAAGATATTCCAGAATGTCCGTACGTTCGCTTTTCGGAAGCTTCTGGAATCCGGAAATAGTTGTGCTTCCGCCGTCATCCAGCCAGCCGAATATATCATTCATATCTTCTGTAGTCAGCGCATTGTCCAGATTTTCTTCTGTAATATCCATATTGAGCTTATCCAGAAGATAAAGTGCCAGAAAATCATGATTGCCCATAATCGGGTATACATTGGAGCGTGTCATCATATCTTTAAGCACTTCTACCGGCTGAGGCCCTCTGTCCACAACATCACCAAGAACAAAAAGTGCATCCCTGTCAGAAAGCCGAATCAAATCCAGCATTTTTCTGTATTTTTCATACTCGCCGTGAATATCTGACATGACATAATACATAGCATTTTCCTTTCAGGATTTTATATTTATCATTCCATACATTGACAATTTTACCACATAATCAGGATTTTGTCAACAGTATCTGAAAAAAAGAAAGTACCTGCACGGAATTCATGCAGGCAAATCGGCAGTTTTCACAGAAGAACGGCTGTGTTTTGTTCTTTTTTCTTCATACATGTGATTGTCCATTTCGTTCAGAAACGAGTCCGTTGTATGACTGACGTCGTACATGCTCCGGCCGATAGAAAACGAAAGCTGATAGAGCTTATTTTGGGAATGATTGAATTTAAGCAGAGCCTCCCGAAGATTTTGTTCTATCTGAATCAGGTCGGCCTCGTCGCTGGTCTGCATCAAAATGATGAATTCATCTCCGGCAAAACGAATGGGCAGAGCTTTCGCCGGAATACTGAGCCGGATGATTCTGGAGGCTTCTACAAGTGCTTCATCTCCCACGGTATGCCCGAAACGGTCATTGATGGTTTTGAAATAATCCAAATCTATCATAAGTCCGCCGGCGGTATTCTGTTTCCGGCTGATTTGGCTGAGTATATGGTCAAGATAATTCCGGTTGTATAATTTTGTGAGGGGGTCGATATAAGATAATTCGTTCTGCAAGCTCATGTAAATGCCCACCAGTCCGAGTGCGGTACAGCACCAGCCAATCGAAAGGCCATAAATAATATACTGTATTGTTGCGCCGACAAGTATCGGGGTCAGGAACATATAAATCGGGAAGAATCTGTCACGGCCGTAATGCTTGTTATATACATGTCTTGTCACAATGCTGTGTATCAGATAACTCATTGTAGCAGTATAGAAGATATATCCGCCGATTTTGCGGTGATAGAAAGCATCTTCATCAATGCTGAACAAAAAACGGAATTTCAGATTCAGAATCACGGCAATCAGACAGACCAGTGCTGGAATACCCATCTTGAAAAAGTTTTTCCGGATGCGGTTTTCATCATGATAAAGATGCAAATCCGCATAAAGACACCACGAAAAACAATCAATAATATTAGCTACATACAAGGACGAATTCCCCAGCAGATTCATGACATGAACCCCCGGAATCTGCTTTTGTCCGTCAAAGATAAATGTCAGCATTTCAATCAGACAGGCCATTGCTGTGACGATAATCATGCCCGTAAACAGCTTATCGCTGAGCTGCTGCCTCTGCCGGACAAGATGACTGCTTATCAGGAGAATCATCAGCAGAGCAATACCGATACAGTTTGTGATAATAATTGCCTGTAGATTCATAATGCTTATCATCTCCCTGCCGAAAATTTTATTTTATTATAGCATATTTCTGAAACGTTTTCAATAGAATTCCCGAAAATTTACAAACAGAACATAATTTTATCGTTGATTGTTACAGTATCATTTCTTCTTTGATGCGGATGCTTCCGGCCGGACGCTTGCCTACAGCCGACAAATAAGTTTTCAATGCTGTGCATTTTCCATGTATCGGACAGAATACCCCTGCCGGAATGAAAATGCTGTCGCCTTTTTTGACAGGGACTGCCCCGTCTTCCGTCTCAAGTGTCGCTTCACCATCAAGAATCAGCAAGTGTCGGAAACTGTCATAGTATCCCACACAGCTCTCCCGTGCGGTAATCTTCTGCACCGTGAAAAACGGGCAGCGTTTCAGATACTGCGCTGTAAAACCATCACGAATCACAGGCGGTTCGGGCGGAATTATCTCCGACGGACTCAGCTTTGTGACATCCAGTGCTTTCTGAATATGCAGTTCTCTTCCGCGGTCATAGTCATAAATTCTGTAAGTCAGATTGGAACTCTGCTGGACTTCGGCGAGAAGAATTCCCTTGCCGATTGCATGAACCGTTCCCGCCGGAATGAAAAATACATCCCCGGCTTTTACAGGCACATGGCGCACCCAGTCCAGAATCGTGTTATGCTCAATCGCAAAGCGAAACTGCTCTTTTGTGAGCGTATCCTGAAAACCGTAGATGATTTCTGCACCCGGTTCGGCTTCGACAATATACCACAGTTCCGTTTTGCCCCAGTCAGTCTCATGTTTCAGCGCATAGGCATTATCAGGATGTACCTGTACAGAAAGATTTTCCCTTGCATCAATCAGCTTTATCAGAACCGGAAATCTGTCGAATTTCTCACAGTGTACGCCGAGTGCATCCGGATTTTCCTTTAAAAATTCCGTGAGAGTTTTACCCTTGTATTCGCCGGAAGCAATCATGCTTTCCCCGTCAGGATGACAGGAAAGCTCCCAGCTTTCGGCGATTCTTTCTTTATCGGAAACTTTTCCGTATTCTTTCAGGCGGTTTCCTCCCCAGATATAGTCTTTGCAGACAGGTTTCAGAAAAAACGGTTTCATGTCTTGTTCTCCTTTTCTTCTTTCTCGTAATTAGCAAGCGTTTCTGCTGTGGCTTCCGGCAGGGAAAATTCTTCCAGAAAAGCTTTGTAAGTACTGTGATATACATTCAGGTCAATATACATCTCAGTACAGTCTGACTGAATGCCGTCATAGCCTGCAAGAAGGCCTTTATCAGAATATTGCCAGAAACTCCAGTTCACAAGAGGCTCTTGATAAGTATTCCTGAACCAGAGAGGATATTCTCCGTATCCTCCGCCGAGAATATAATGATAATAAGCTCTTGTCGTTGTATAAATAATCGGCTTGACATGATAATAATCTTCCAGATTCTGAAGCAGTGCATTCAGGATTTCCTGCGTTTCTTTCCGCGAGAGCGGTGTACTGCTGTAGTTGCCATAGAATTCCAAATCAATCACAGGAGGCAGACTGCCTTCTAAATCACCAACAGTACTGATGAAATTCTGTGCCTGTGTTTCGCCGGAACTTTCAAAACTGAAAAAATGATATGCCCCGGCATAAATATCTGTTTTCTGGACTTCTGCCCAGTTTTCACTGAAACAGGGGTCTTGATGGGAACTGCCTTCTGTCGCTTTGATAAAAGCAAATGTGATATTCTGTCCGGCTATGACAGGCCAGTCGATATTTCCCTGATAACGCGAAACATCCACACCCATGACGGGATATTTTTCAGGGTCTGGGATATTAGCGATAATTTCGCCGTCATAAATTTTTTTCAGCCGTATCGCATAAGGGATAATTCCAAAAATGATGACGGCTGTCAGCACTGCGCCGATAATCCTTCCGTAAGCAGGCTTTCTGCCTTTCAAAATGCTGTTCACTGTGCAATATCACCCATTACAATGCCCCGGCCATTGGTAGCAAAATAAACTCTGCCATAAACACGGCTGTCTCCGGTGATGAAACTTGTCAGATTGCCAAACAGATGCTTCTCGTCATTGATGCGCTCCCATGTACTGCCTTTATCCAGAGAACGATAAATGCCGTCCCCCTGTCCGGCATTTCCCATTGCATAAACAACCGGATAATCATTTTCTGATTTTGGCGCGCCAAACCCTATCGCTCTGAAATCAATATTCTTGACGGAAGTGAATGTCTGACCGCTGTCTTCGGAATACATCAGAAGCGTTCCGCTGCAAAGCCACACGTTTCCTTCTTTGCCCACAACAGTCTGAATGTTCGCTTTATCTGCGATAAGCTGTCCCGTAGAGGTAAACTTGATACCGCCGTCTGTTGAAATATAAAACATGCCGTTATAGGCAGCGTAGAATTTTTCCGGATTCACTCTGTCAGCGCATATCTGTGCGCCATAGCCTAAACCCTCGACATAATACCACTTATCATTCTGAATATTATACTGATAAATATTAGAATTTCCCGTGTTGGCCGGAGTCCAGATAATCACAGAACCGTCTGCACTCATGCAGACTTTTCCGCCCTCTACTTTTTCAGGAACGTTCGGAACGGGATTCCAAGTCTGACCGCCGTCTGTGGTGAACCATAACGGCTTGAGCTTATCCTGTACAGCATAAACAGCACAGTCCGCATTTTCATAGGCAACATCCAAATCCGTCGGATTATTGCCGGAAGCACTTCCCATGAAATGCGCATCATCAGGGCCTGTTGTGACATCCAGATGAGAAAAGCCTGTCAAATCCCCCATGATAGAATATAATTGTGGCTGACCTTCTTGATAGTTCGGCGAAAGCATCTGATAAACTGCCGTTTCTTCCAGTCCGTAAGCGGCGAAAGAAATCACAACATCTTTATCTGTGCCTAAGTCCGTCATGTTTTCCGTACAGTAGATAGTCGCGCCTGTTCCGTACATAACTTCGTCAGAATTGAACGGATTGATATTGATGTCTGCTGTCCACCAGCCAGTCTTGGCTTCTTCACGTCCCCATGTGAGCCAGTCAGCTTTTTCGACGTTCATCATGTAATGCTTTTCATGATTCTTAGTATCAAATAAGCCCTGCCATGTCTGACCGCCGTCTGTAGAGCGATAAATATTATCACCATTATCCGACCAGTAACCCAGCGTACATACAACAAGCGTATCCGGATTCTGCTTATCCGTCGAAACCGCTCCGAAACCGCCGTATCTGCCGTCATTCAGATTCGGTGTGATATCTGTGAATGCACCGTCCTGATATACACAGACTGCCCCGTTCTGAGGACTCATGTTAGGCCCGCAGTTATCGGAATAGGCCAGATATAATTTTCCATCTGCTGAAAAATCACCGTGCAGAGGATACATCCCCGGCAAGTTTGCCGGAAGTGCTTCCCATGATGCACCATTATCGGAAGATGTATAAATACAGTTTCCGTCTTTCTGCGCAACACCCACATAAATATCATGATTCACAGGATGGAATTCTACCCACATGATACCGATAGCATTGCTTTCCTGTGTGTAGTCGCCTTTGACAGGAAAGTTTTCTACTTCATTCCACGTTTTGCCGAAATCTTCGGATTTCCAAAGACCTGCATTTCTTGTCCCCATGTAGATGATATTGTTTTCCGCCGGATTGACTTTCAGACGTTCGCCTGTCCCTCTGCCGGAATTGTTTGCACCGCAGTCAAACGGCATGTCATGCTGTTCCCATGTTTCACCGTAATCTTCCGAAACCAGTACAGCTCCGTGATTCCCCATATACGTTCCGCCAAGTGCGTAAACTCTGCCGGCATCCACAGGGTCACAGGCGATACTTTCAATGCCGATTAAATTCCAGTTTTCTGAACCAAGATGGTCTGTAATCGCTTTCCATCTCTGTTCCGATTCTACCCACCTGTAAGCTCCGCCGATATCCGTCCGGGCATAGATGAGATTTTCCTCTGCTTCGCTATATACCATGCCTGTGACATAACCACCTCCGCCGATAGCCACATTGCTCCAGGAATAAACATCTTCTGAAATTTTAGAATTCGATTCCGGAGCAGTTTGTTCTGCATCATCACTTTGATTTGCAGACGTTTCTGCAGTACTGCTGTTAGTTTCGGCATGACTGCATCCGGCGAGCACCATGGCAACACACAGGCAGAGCGCAAAAAGAATATATTTTTTTCTTATCATAAATCTGTCCCCTTTAATGATTCTTAATTTATGTTTATCAGTCACTGAGTTCCATTGTGATATGAAGTAATCTGCTTACACCGTCGCCCCACATGGGTGCTATCGGCAGGCCGATTTTCATAAGCTGTCCGCCTGTATAGCGTTTCCCGTCAAAAAGATAGATACCTTCCGGAATCAGGCCTTGTAATTTCAGATGCTTCCTGACCTGATTGGCCTGATTGCGAATCTGAATGACAGTTACCAGCGTTTCTGTATGTTCCGTGCTGACAAACTGCCATGCAATCCAGTATTTATTCTGCATTAATCTGTAAAAACGGCCTTCTCTTGTCAGATGCGAATACTGATGATATAATTTCAACTGCTCCTGAATCTGCTTTACCTGTTTGGCTGTCAGGCGCATCAAATCCATTTCATAGCCAAATGTTCCGGCAAGCGCAACATGTGCCCTGGTCATGAAATCTGTATTTCTGCCAACGGTATGATTCGGACAAACGGAGATATGCGCTCCCATACAGGATGGCGGATAACAAAGCGATGTTCCAAGTTGAATTTCAGCTCTGTCACAGGCATCTGTATTATCAGAACACCAGATTTGCGGACTGTAATAAAGCATTCCGCAGTCGAAACGTCCTCCCCCGCCGGCGCAGTTTTCCAGAAGCAAATCCGGAAAAGTTTTCAGCAATTGTTCCTGAAGTTCATACACGCCGAGAATATATCTGTGGAAAAATTCTTTCTGTCTGTGAGGCGGAAGCGTCGGGGTATACGCTTCTGTGATTTGCCGGTTCATATCCCATTTGACATACGAAATATCTGCTTCGTGAATAATATCTGCCATACTCCGGAATAAATAGTTCCGGACTTCTGGCCTTGTCATATCCAGTACACATTGATTCCGGGAAAGTGTCATATCTCGGCCGGGAATCTGCACTGCCCATTCAGGATGCTTCCGGAACAGCTCACTGTCCTGCGATATCATTTCCGGCTCGAACCACAGCCCGAATTTCAGATTTCTTCTTTGGATTTCCTCACCAAGCCATTCCATGCCCTCCGGAATTTTTTCTTCATTTACGAACCAGTCGCCAAGTGATGTTGTATCATCATCACGATGCCCGAACCAGCCATCGTCCAGCACAAGCATATCAAGTCCGCAGGCAAGCGCAGTATCTGCCAGATGAAGAAGCTTATCTGTATCAAAATCGAAATAAGCTGCCTCCCAGCTGTTGACGAGTACGGGGCGTTCCTGATACTGCCACTTGCTTCTGATAATGTGATTCCGAATAAAGTCATGATAATTCCGGCTGAACCTGCCAAGGCCTCTGGGGGAGTAATTCAGAAGCACTTCCGGTGTATAGAAAGATTTTCCGGATTCCAGCTCCCAGCAGAATGTATCCGGATGGATGCCCATCAGAATCTGGGTTTTCTCCTGATAATCCTTTTCCGCACAGGCAATGAAATTTCCAGAATAGACAAAAGCCATTCCCCATGCCTCGCCGGAAGTTTCGGTAGTTTCCGGACGAACAACAGCTAAGAACGGGTTATGCGTATGAGAAGATGCCCCGTTCAGACTGCCGATACTCTGCACACCGTATCTGACAGGCTCACGCTGTACATGACGTTCTCTTGCCCATGTGCCGTTCAGGGTAATCAGTTCCAAATCGCCCTCTAAATGCAGACAGGAAGAAAACGCTCGCCTGAGCATCACAGGCTTCTGTCCCTGATTCTGAATCTTGACATCCTGTGCAATAACATCACTATCCTGAAAAAGCGTATACATGATTTCAGCAAGCACACCTGCCTGTGCATCATGCAGATAGAGAATCAGAGTTTCGGTATTGCAGTTTCTGGTAAAACTTTGGGGAAGATTCGGAATTTTCGGTTTTTCTTTGGATGTACTGCATCCGATATACTTGAAACAGCAAGTATCCGAACCGTCAGCCTGTTCCACCCTGAAAGCCGATTCTCTGTAATTTCCGCACCCATAAAAAGGGTAAACATGCGGAAAGGCACTGTGAAAGCTGACTCCTTCGCCGGGCAGTTTATCGGGAGTAAACGGACGGACATCTGTCCGGCAGAGGTAGTCCGTTTCCGCGAATCTGATTTTTTCCCCGTAATACGCAAGCCCGACAAAACCGTCACAAGCTTTCAGTATCATGCAGGTATGTTTGGTGTACAGTGCAAAGATGCCTTTTTTCTCATCAATTCTAATCAAATCTTCTCCCTCCGTTTCCGGATTGTTTTTGATATTCTGCATATTCTAAAGATTGGATTCGATAACTATAATATCAGATTCTGACACTGCCTGTTCCAGCCATTGCAGAAAGGCCTGATAAAACGCAGTCTGTTCCGGAGGGATGGTATCTTTCCGGATAGCGTCTGTCAGTTTATGATATTCTGATACAGAAAGCCAGTTATCGAAACACAGGTCAAAGTTCTGCTGAACCGAACCATCGCAGGCATCTTGAGACGGAAACAACAGCAGAACATATTTTCTTAACAACTGCTCAAAATCCGTCAGGTAAATTCTGAGCGGATTCGGATAGGAATGCCATGCTTCCCACTGCATCCAGTCCGGAGCAAAATTTTTCTTCACGGGCTGGAAGTCATAATATATTTTTTCACCCAGTTGTGAATATAATCTTAATTCTGTAAAATTCTGCACAGGCATCACTCCGTAATTTTTTTGATGAATTGTATCATATCTTCGAGAAAATCGGTGAACGTTTCAAAAATTTCTTCTTCGCCGTCAAAATAGCGGATGAATTTTCCTGTTTGCGCAGAAAAGCAGAGCATTTCCCCATCACCGATGATGTCAGCAAGCAAGATATAATCTGCCGGAAACCAGTCAGCTTTTTCCGTATCGCTCAAACTGATGATTTCAGAAACAGAAAATAAGTCAGCAGTAAAGTGATTCAGTTTTGCACCATTCGAGAACCGCAGAAAATTTTTATAATCTTCCGGCAGTGAAACATGCAGATGCTGTTCCAGTTCCTGAAGTTCGGTTTCTGGAGCCGGAGGATAAAATACAAATTTTCTTTCTGAATTCAGTTCTTCGGCAAGATGCAGAAGTTCCTGAATCTGCTGGTTTCATTCTTTCATAATACAGAATCTCCTTAATTGCCGAATACCTGCTTTGCAATATCGACAGTTTCTTTTGCATCTTTCGCGTAGAAGTCCGCACCAATCTGTTCAGCATAATCAGCAGTGAGCACAGCACCGCCGACTACTGTCTTGCACCACGGGCAACGCTCATGGAGCAGTTTGATAGTATTCTCCATAGAAGGGAGCGTTGTCGTCATGAGTGCTGAAAGCCCTACCAAAGGCGCATGAGATTTTTCAGTTGCTTCGGCAACAGCTTCATAAGAAACATCTTTCCCCAAATCAATCACCTGATAGCCGTAGTTTTCGAGCAGAATTTTGACGATATTCTTTCCGATATCGTGAATATCACCTTTGACAGTTGCAAGAACTATTGTTCCCCGGTTTACTGTCTCCGTGCTGTTTTCACAGAGATAGGATTTAATCACTTCAAAAGCAGACTGCGCAGCACTCGCGGAAGAAATCAACTGCGGAAGAAAGATTTTCCCCTTCTCAAATTCCATACCAGCTTTATCAAGAGCCGGAATCAGATACTGATTGACAATATGCATCGGCTCGGTATTTTGTAATAATACGCTGGTGATAGCACCTGCTTCGGATTTCAGTCCGGCAGAAACAGCGGCTTCAAGAGTCATATCCGCGCTCTGAGGTTTGGCAGGAGTGCTCTGCTGTGCGTTTTCACCGCCGTAGTGCGCGATAAAATCAACAGCATTTTTATCAATATTGGCTAATAATTTATATGTCCGCACAGCGGAAGTCATGCTATCTGTATTCGGATTGATAATCGGCAAATCCAGTCCGGCATAAAGTGCCATTGTCAGGAAATTTCTGGTCACAAGTTCTCGGCTCGGCAGTCCGAACGAAATATTCGATACACCCAGAACCGTCTTCAAGCCTAATTCCGTCTTGACTCTGCGGACGGCTTCAAGTGTCTGCATCACACCTTCCTGTTCAGCAGATGCTGTCAGGGTCAGACAGTCGATATAAACATCTTCTCGGCGAATCCCCAGAGAAAGTGCTCTGTTCAGGATACGTTCCGCAATTTCAAATCTGCCCTGTGCGGTTTTCGGAATACCGTTCTTATCAAGAGTCAGACCTACAACGGCCGCGCCGTATTTTTTGACCAGCGGCAGAACCGTCTGCATAGAATCTTCTTCACCGTTGACAGAATTGACTATCGGCTTGCCGTTATAGATTCTTAATCCGGTTTCAAGCGCATCCGGCTTTGTCGTATCAAGCTGTAAAGGCGTATCTGTAATACCTTGAATCGCCTTGACGGCCGTCTGCATCATTTCGGTTTCGTCGATTTCCGGCAGACCAACATTCACATCCAGAATATCCGCCCCGGCTTCAATCTGCTGGATAGCCTGATTGAGAATATAATCCGTATCATGTTCGATTAATGCCTGCTTGAAACGCTTTTTTCCGGTCGGATTAATTCTTTCCCCGATAATCCGGGGCTGGTTGATGATAACTGTCTTATTGGCAGAACATACTGCTGCCGGAATCTGCGGATGTCTCCGGACAGGTTTCTGCTGTTTCATCATATCAGATAAAGCCTTGATATGTTCGGGGGTTGTTCCGCAGCATCCGCCGAAAACAACAGCTCCCATCCGGACAAATTCTTCACAGCATGTCCCGAACCGGGAAGCATCAAAATGATAAGTATTCGTCACCGGGTCGGGAAGTCCCGCATTCGGCTTGACGATAACAGGAAGCGTTGTCCATTCACAAAGCTGTTTCACGATAGGTGTTAATTCTTCCGGCCCTAAAGAGCAGTTGACACCTATCGCATCAACACCCAGCCCCTCCAGTGTCAGAGCCATTGCCGGTATTTCACATCCTGTGAATGTTCTGCCGTTTTCCTCGAAACTCATTGTCACAAAAATCGGCTTGTTTCTGCCGTGTTCTTTGGCGGCGAGCACTCCTGCACGAACTTCCAGCAGGTCAGTCATAGTCTCGAAAATGTATAAATCCGCATCCTGTCCGGCTTCTATCTGTTCTCTGAAAATATCATAAGCTTCTTCAAATTTGAGCGTTCCGGTCGGTTCTAAAAGCTGTCCGATAGGTCCTATATCTAAAGCGACATATTCAGGATTGGCTTTCCGGGCATTGGCAACAGCCGTTCTGATAATCTGCTGTACGGATTTATGCGTTTTTGCCATTTTAAGCCGATTTGCCCCGAAGGTATTTGTATAGACAACTTCTGAACCGGCTTTGACATACATTTCATGAATACCAGTAATCAAATCAGGATTCGTAAAATTAAGCATTTCAGGGATTCCGCCAAGTTCCAGTCCAGCAGACTGTAACATTGTCCCCATACCGCCGTCAAGCAGAATAAATTCATGATGTTTAAGTTTTTCTTGTAGATTCATGTGCAGTGGACTCCTCTCTTGCGATATGGACATGATTTTGATAAATTACAGACAGCACAGCCCTTTTTGGCTTTTGGCAGAGGGGCATCAGACAGGCCAATAACAGCCGTCACGGATTTCGTCGGAATCAGCAGACCGCCCTCACTGACACAGATACCCAGACGCTTATCAGCATTGATAATCCTCAGAAAATCGGGCTGAACTTCTAAGGGCATATCGCCGTAGCCGGGGCTGAACCGCCATGTCGAAAATTTTTCCGGAAACTGGGACAGAATTTCCTGTTCAGCTTCGTCACAGAGCTGTTCCGTGAGAGCACTCGCCATAGCATCTGTCATCATACCGGCAAGAACATCAGAAGTCTGGGCGATTCTGATGCAGGTATCAGCACCCTGTGAAAGCGTCGCACAGAACAGAATCACCTGACTGCAAAGTTCCAGATGATTCTGAATATCCTGTCCGATTAAGATAGTCCGGAGCTGTTCTTTCTGGAAGGCTTTCCAGCAGTAACGGGGCTTGACGGCGGATAATAATTTTTTTTCGCAGATGTCAGCAGTCCGGAGCATCTGGGAATCGGGTTCGCAGTGGAGTCCCATATATCGGAAAGCCTGTTTTCTGTCTATAGATGATAGGGAAATCATAAAGTTTCTCCATGATTATTAATAGCGTGCGCTTTCGATTTTTTCGATTTCTTCAAGAGAAATCCAGCGGATTTTATCAGACGGCTTTCCTGTTTCGAGAAAGTCTTTTATTGCAAGCCATGCAAGCTCTTTCGGCAGAAAAAGTCCGGCGGAATATTCATCACTGTTGAATATCATTTTAGATACTGAAAGTTTTGTCTCATCATACAGAGAATATAAATATTTTTCTTTACTGGAATATTCCAATAAAATCATTTCATCATCTGTACAGTCGGCTTTAGCCATAAGTCCCGAAAAACATGGTTTGCTCCAAGAAGCCTGATTCAGATAATATCTGATTTCGGTTTCACTGTTGTCTGTATACCAAAAATTTACATAATCTGTTATCATTGCCTGATACAGTGCATTCAGGTCAGAACCCTCCCAATCTTCGCCGTTGGGGCATTCCATCATAAAATGTTTCATGCCTGTTCTCTCCCCAAAATACCGGAAACAGCTTCGGTGATTCTTCTGGCAACATAAGGGTTATTCATCGTGTAGAGATGAATCCCGTCCACATCGTTTGCGACTAAATCAACAATCTGGTCAACCGCATAAGCAATGCCGGCATCACGGATAGCTTCCGGACTGTGACCGAATCTCTGCATCATGACGGTGAACTTTCTGGGAAGACTCGCACCGCAGAGACTTACCATTCTTTGAATCTGGGCAGCATTGACCACAGGCATGATACCAGCTTCAATGGGGACATCAATGCCGATGATTTCGCATTTTTCACGGAAATCATAAAAGCTTGTGTTATCGAAGAAAAGCTGTGAAATCAGATGCTTTGCGCCTTTATCTACTTTTTCTTTGAGATGTTTCAAATCAGAAGCCGCAGAAAGGGCTTCGGGATGGATTTCCGGATAACATGCACCGTAAATCTTAAAATCACCCTGACTTTGAATGAAACTGATTAAATCGCTTGCATATCTGAAATCATTTTTTTCGGGTCTGTCAGGGCTTTTGTCCCCTCTGAGGGCGAGAATATCGGTAATACCGTGCTGTTTGAAATCAGCAAGAACCTGAGAGATTTCTTCTCTTGTGTAAGAAATGCAGGGCAGATGCGCAACGGATTTGATATGAAATTCATCCTGTAACCGGGAAGCGAGTTCACAGGTAATTTTTCCCCCGTTGACACCTCCGCCTGCACCGTAAGTGACACTGATGAAATCAGGCTTCAATGCCGATAAATTCTCAAAACAAGCAGAAACACTTTCCACCGGAGCAGTCGGCTTGGGAGGAAAAACTTCAAAAGAATAGATTGTTTTTTTCATAATTAATATACCGTCCAGTCAATGGGAGTCATCCCATGTTCTTGTAAGAATTGATTTGCCTGTGAAAAATGTCTGCATCCGAGGAAGCTGTTTCCGGCCATCGGGCTGGGATGCGCTGCTTCCAGAATCAAGTGCTTCGGATTGGTAACGAGCTCTTTTTTGGCTCTGGCATGAGCCCCCCACAGAAGAAAAACAATCGGGTCTTCTCTGAGATTCAGCAATCTGATAATTTCATCTGTGAAAATTTCCCATCCCATGCCTTTATGAGAATTCGCCTGATGTGCCCGGACTGTCAGAACTGTATTCAGCATCAGCACCCCTTGCTTTGCCCAGCAGGTAAGCTCGCCTTCGGCTTTCATGTTGTCGATTCCGGTATCAGCAAGGATTTCTTTGTAAATATTTTTCAGCGATGGCGGAACGCGAACGCCCTTTCTGACAGAAAAGCTCAGACCGTGCGCCTGACCCGGATTATGATACGGGTCCTGACCGATAATGACAGCTTTCACGTCGCTGTAAGTCGTTAATTTCAGTGCATTGAAAATATCATGCATATCCGGATAGATGGTCTGTGTGCTGTACTCCTGCTTCAGAAACTGCCGGAGCTTCTGATAATACTCTTTCTGCATTTCTTCTGCAAGAAGCACGTCCCATTCGTTATTGAAATTCACCATAATGTAAACCCCTTTTAAAAAAATCATATATCTCTATTTTATCATAATTCTGATAATATTGCAAGAGCTTTTGAAAAAACTCTTGCAATTCTATAAAAGATATGCTAAAATAGAGTATAGAAAATATATAACAGAAAGGGTGAAACGATTGGGAATTTTTTCTTTTACCCGTCAGAATAAGATGTCTGTGTCATCTGACTGGAAACTGTTCGCCGAAATGTTCCAGCAGATAGGCGCATTTGTATACCGTGAACCGGTTCAGACAGCTTTTTTTGATGAAAATGCACAGAGGATTCTCGGAGTCCCGAAAACTTTACAGAAAAATGAATATCAGGGGGTTATCAAAAAATTATCAGAATCACCCGTGCCGGATGAACAGAATTTGTATCTGCTGAAAACAGGTGCTGAAAAACGCTGGATTCGTATGCAGATTACTCACCGGAACGGTGAAGAAATCGGTTTTATTGAAGAAATGACAAATCGTCTGTCACGCGTGGAAACCAATCAGTCAGAATACGATACCGTGACAAATATGCTGAATTTTCCGGCATTTTCAGGAATTGTGCAGAGAAAACTGCAAACTGCCGGAAAACTTTGTCTCGCAGCAGTCCGCGTAACCGGACTGGATAAGATTGCAGACTTTTCATCGGCAGGTGATACTGATAACTGTATGGCTTCTGTCGCAGAAGTCCTGAACCGCTTCGCAGATGAAAAAATTCTGCTTGCTGTAAAAGGCTTTCAGGAATTCTATGCATGTTTCATTGATGTGGAAGAACAAGCCGTTCTGATGCAGTTGGAACAGATGCGTCAGGCAGTTTCAGAATGCACCATTTCAGATGCTTTCGGACAGCTATTGCAGGACGAAAAACATAACAGCATTGATTTACATGCCGGGCTTGCGTTTTTTCCGTCGGAGGGAAACAGCATCCGGGAACTCATTACCCGTGCAGAATTTGCATTGTTCGAGACCAAGCACGACAGCCATAATGCCATCATCCGATTTTCCAATGATGATTTCGAGCGCAAAAAAGATGAGTACCGCGAAGAACAGCTTTTTGATACGATTATGCGCGAAAATCAGCTGAGCTATCATTTTCAGCCAATTATTGATGCCCATACAGGCGAAGTCGCCGGATATGAAACACTGATGCGTTCGGAACACTTTTCACCAGAACAGATGCTGACACTGGCCGAAAAATATGGCAGACTCTACGAAATTGAAAAAGCTACACTGTTTAATGCACTGAAATTCTTAAGCCAGCATCAGAATGCGTTCTCCAACCGGAAATTATTTATAAATTCGATTCCGACTTCTCAGCTCAGTGAGAGCGATTTCAACGAACTGCGCGTTACTTATGAAGACTTGTTCGAGAAAATTGTTATCGAAATTATCGAACAGTCCGAAGGTTCAGAAGAAATGCTGGAGCTTTTAAAGCGCAGATGCAAGGATTTGAAATCTCAGCTCGCTATCGACGACTACGGAAGCGGTTATGCCAATACCGCTACACTTCTGAAAAATATGCCACAGTATGTCAAAATAGATATCGAGCTGATTTCGGGCATCTGTAAAAATTCTAAAAAACAACAGTTGGTTTCCCAGATTATTGATTATGCACATGAAAATCAGATTACCGTGCTCGCAGAAGGGGTCGAAGAAGAAGCCGATATGAAAACCCTTATCCGCATGGGCGTAGACCTGATTCAGGGCTTTTATGCGGCAAGGCCAAAACCCTATCTTCTGGAAGAAATCTCGAAAGAAATCCGTGATGTGATTATCACAACCAATCTCGAAAATTCTGCCGGACAGAAGAAAATCTATAACGTCCATAATGATGAAACATTAGATTTAGTCGATTTGGCATTGCAGAACTATACAGATATTCATGTCTTCCGCCATCAGGTGACAATTATCGGCGACCCTGAAAAAACTGTCCCTATGCATATCGCCATTATGGAAAATCACAGTTGTGAAGTCCGCCTCCGGAATGTGAATATCATCTCACAGGATAAACCCTGCATCAGTATCGGAAATTATGCACAGCTCACACTTATTGCAGAAGGCACAAATACCTGTAATTATATGGGTATCCGTGTGCCGGAAGGCGCATTCTTCCATCTGCTGGGAAGCGGTGATTTGAAAATTGACTGCTATTCCAAATTCGGCTATGGTATCGGCGGAGACTGCAACAGCAGTTACGGCTGTATTACTCTGGAATCCACAGGCCGGACGGAAATCATCTGCAACAGTGACCGCAGTATCGGCATCGGCGGCGGAACTAACCCGGATGATTCCGAAATCTGTCTCGAATCCGGTACTGTCTGCGTGAATGTCGGCTCGCCTAATGCCCTCGGCATTGGCTGTTCCGAAGGAAATTCCCTCGTTTATGCCAATCCCGGCTGTGAACTTCATCTGGATGTGAACGGCATCAGCAGTGTCGGAATGGGAAGCCTTTCCGGTGAAACACATATCAAGTGCTATTCTGATTTGAAATTCAACGGCGCAGGCAGTAAAGTCGTCGGAATCGGCGTACTTAACAAGGGCGAAGGCGAAGTGCTGGTGGCAGATGCAAAACTGAAATTCTACATGAGAACAAATTTCGGTACATGTATCGGCACAATCGGCGGCAGTGTCAGCGTCGAAACTTCACACTGCAAGATTGAAGTCAATGCCGAAGGCGGTGAAATTACCGGAATCGGCGACGCTAAGGGAAGCGGAGATGTCACACTCGACCATACCGAACTGAAAGCCTATATCCTGGCGGCAAAACCTCATGAAGCCGGTTCTAAAAGCGGTCAGTTCAGTATGAAAAGCAGCAGTATCATTGCTGATATCAATGATAAACATAATACACAAGAAACAGGAGATTAATTTTTATGAAATTAGGTATGGTAGGATTACCGAATGTCGGAAAAAGTACGTTATTCAATGCACTCACCAATGCCGGTGCGCAGTCAGCAAATTATCCGTTCTGCACGATTGAAAAAAATATCGGTGTGGTATCCGTTCCGGACAGCCGTCTTGACTATCTGGCAAAAATGTATGAACCAGACAGCTTCAAGCCCGCTACACTTGAATTTGTAGATATTGCCGGACTTGTAAAAGGCGCATCGAAGGGCGAAGGACTGGGGAACAAATTCCTTGCAGATATCCGCGAAGTAGATGCTATTGTGCATGTTGTCCGCTGTTTTGAAGATATGGATATCATCCATGTAGACGGCAGTATCAATCCCGCAAGAGATATCGAAACTATCAATCTGGAACTGATTTTCGCTGATTTGGAAATGGTGCAAAGAAGAATCGACAGAGCAAAAAAACTCCTCAAAGGCGATAAGAAAGCACAAGTTCAGGTAGATTTCTTTGAACGTCTCGCAGCACATCTGGAAGATGGCAAGTCTGCAAGAAGCTTTGAAATTACCGAAGATGAACAGGCTTTCATGCATGATACCCCTCTGCTGTCCGCAAAACCCGTCATCTATGCCGCAAACCTCTGTGAAGCCGATTTCACTGGCAATCTTGACGAACAGGAACACTATCAGGCAGTCAAGAAAATCGCTGAAGAAGAAAATGCCGCTGTTCTGCCCATCTGTGCCCAGACAGAAGCCGAAATCGCTGACATGTCTGATGAGGATAAAGCCATGTTCTTAGAAGAATTAGGTCTTGAAGAATCCGGACTGAACAGAATCATCCAGACAGGTTATAGCTTATTAGGTCTGATTTCATTCCTGACAGCCGGAAAACAGGAAGTTCGTGCATGGACAATCACCAAAGGCACGAAAGCACCGCAGGCAGCCGGAAAGATTCACACAGACTTTGAGAAAGGCTTTATCCGTGCGGAAATTGTCGCATTTGATGATTTACAGAAATGCGGTTCAATGGCATCAGCGAGAGAACAGGGCATGTTAAGGCTGGAAGGCAAGGAATATATCATGCAGGACGGTGATATTGTTGAATTCCGGTTTAATGTATAAAGAATTAATTCAGAAAGCAGAAGAAGCAAGCCACAAGGCATACTGTAAATATTCAAGATTTGCAGTTGGTACGGCATTGCTGACAGATTCCGGTGAAATCTATACCGGATGCAATATTGAGAACAGTTCTTATCCAGTCGGAATCTGTGCCGAACGTGTTGCATTTGGAAAAGCTATTTCTGAAGGTCATAAAAAATTCAGAGCGATTGCAGTCTGTGGATTTTTTCTCGGAGAACTCGACCCTGTTTTCTGTCCGCCGTGCGGAATGTGCCGTCAGTTCATGAGCGAATTCTGTGAAGATGATTTTGAAGTTATTCTATCAGACAAAATGAAAGGAATCAGATACTATAAGTTAGGCACATTAGTTCCGGTCAGATTTGATTTTCAGATATAAAAAATTCCCTGCTGAACGCATCAGCAGGGAATTTTAATATCATCATAAATTACTGGATAGCGGCGTTATAGGTATCGAGAACGGCATCAATTGCAGATGACCAGTTATCACGCAGAACAGCCCATGAATCCACTTGGTCGGAATAGTTCAGCAGACCGTCCATTAGGTTATTCATGATACCTCTGGTTTCGTAAGTGTAATCACCGTCGCCGTACATAGTACTGCCCATGCCGTAGCCGAAATCAAATACAGTAACAGTATCTTCTTTATAAGACTGAATCGCATCATATTGTTCTTCAGTAACAAAGCCCAGCAACAGACCAGAAGCAGATTTTTCCTGAATCAGAGCTTTTTCTTTAGCAGCGGCCTTGTAGGCATCTTCGGTTTCAGCAAGTCTTTCACAATAGATGTATCTTGCGACAGCATCACCCTTTTCGGAATTCTTGACGAGCATTTTCGCCGCATAGTTGCCACAGAGATAGTATTCATCAGAATCGGGAGACTTCGGGAACGGTACAACCATCAAATCAGCATCCTGATTTGCAGCATTAGAACCAGCAAGAGACCAGTCAGCCATACCATAGAACAGCACATCGTGCGTATCGGGGAAATTGCCGAACCAGCCGGGTTCATAAAGACCGAGGCTCTGCATTTCTGCCATGAGGTTTTCAGCGGCTTCAATATCGGGGTCAGAAATATTGTTTGTGAATTTCTTGCCGTCGAAATTGATAATTGTTTTACCAGTAGACTGTACCATAGCCTGACCGAACCAGCCACAGATGCCGTAACGGTCTTCGCCGTTCTTGACGAATTTCTTCATCATTTCCATGAAGACATCCCAGTCCCAGTCACCTTCCTGATAGAGTTCATAAGGGTCATCAAGGCCGTTTTCCTGACACATCTGACGGCTGTAGGTAATCAGAAGCGGGTCGGAGACAGCATAAGGCACGACATAATGCTTGCCATTATATTCATACATATCAATTGCGCTTCTGATGCCGTCCCAGATGGAATCATCAAGGTCGATATAATCGTCAAGCGGTTCATACTGATTTTTGTAAACGCCGTTTGGGAGAGCATCCCATTCATAAGGGAACATATCCACGGGGTCGCCACCGAGGATTCTGTTTGTCAGAGTATCGAATTTATTTTCGGAAGTACACTGAATCCAGTTGATTTTTCCGCCGAACTGGTCTTCAAACAGAGTGAGGGCGACAGAACGGTCATTATTATTGGTCGGATTGATGTCATAAGTAGCGAGCCAGTAGATTTCCTGACCGCTGATATCTTTCATAGAATCCTGCACAGCGGCAGTTTCGACAGCGACATCATCAGCTTCTTTGTAGTGACTGCTGTCCTCGACAGTTGTTTCTTCTTTGGAGCAGGCGGTCATGGCGAACACGAGAGACAGGCTCATAACGCCTGCAAAAATTTTGATTAATTTCTTCAAAACGCATCACACACTTTCTGTAATATTTTTTTGCATAGCCGGGCTTATGCAGTTATATTTATTATAACTGTTTTTTCACAGAATGTCAATATCTTTGTGAAATTTTTTATTTATTTCATGTGTGATTTATGAATTGATTAAATTATTTGCTGTAAAAATCTCTCTGCTCGACGGCGAGGGTATCACAGCGTTCATTTTCGGGATGGCCTGCATGGCCTTTGACCCAGATAAAATTCACATCATGAATCTCTAATAATTTCAGCATTTCTTCCCATAAATCAATATTTAAGGCCATTTTGCCGTCAGATTTTTTCCAGTTTTTCTTTTTCCATGAATAGACCCATTTTTTTGTAATGCTGTCTACAACATATTTACTGTCAGTTGTAACAGTGACTGAACAGGGCTCTTTCAGTTTTTTCAAGCCCTCGATTACGGCTGTCATTTCCATGCGGTTATTAGTTGTATCGACTGCACCGCCGGAAAATTCCTTTTCATAATCTCCATAACGGAGAATTGTTCCCCATCCGCCAGCACCGGGATTTCCAGAACATGCGCCGTCGGTAAACATTTCGATATGTTTCATAAAAACCTCTTTTCTGAATAAATCTTGAAATATAACAACAGGGCAGAGAAAACTTCTGCCCCGTACTTGCAATTTAATTTATATTATGTTATAATAATAATTACTTGGAAATCAAAGCAAGAGTATCTCTTGCAATGAGCAGTTCTTCATTTGTCGGAACAACCCAGACTTCTACTTTGGAATCACCCTGAGAAATTTTGCAGAGTTTACCTCTGATACCTGCATTGGTAACAGTATCAATCTTGATGCCGAAAATATCCATATCAGCACAGACTTCTTCACGGACATCCGGAGCATTTTCGCCGATACCACCAGTAAACAGAACAGCATCCAGACCGTTCATGGCTGCGGCATAAGCACCGATATATTTCTTAATCTGATATACAAGCATATCTTTGGAGAGTTTCGCTCTCTTGTTGCCCTGTTCACAGGCAGCAGAAACATCACGATTATCAGAGCCGACACCGGAAACACCTAAGAAACCGGATTTCTTGTTCATATAGTCGGACATTTCAGCAGGTGTAAAGCCGTGCTTTTCCATGACAAATGTCACAGCAGAGGGGTCAACACAGCCTGTTCGTGTACCCATCAGAACACCGTCAAGAGGTGTGAAGCCCATGGAAGTATCAACAGATTTTCCGCCGTCAACAGCCGTGATGGATGAACCGTTTCCAAGATGACAGGAAACAATTTTCAGATTCTTGATGTCTTTGCCCATAGCCTTAGCAAGTGCAGCAGATACAAATCTGTGAGATGTACCATGGAAACCATATTTTCTGACATGAAGATTTTCATAGTCTTCATAAGGCAGACCAAACATGAAAGCCTTTTCCGGCATGGTCTGATGGAATGCAGTATCAAATACAACAGCCTGCGGAACAGATTCCGGCATGACTTTCTTACATGCACGCAGTGCCAGTGCATGGGCATGGTTATGAACCGGAGCAAGGTCACGGAGTGCATCAATCTTGTCAATAATTTCATCTGTCACAAGAGTGGTTTCAGAGAAAACTTCTGCACCCTGCACGATTCTGTGGCCGACAGCAGCAATTTCGCTCATATCCTTGATGACAGCGGCATCACCTGTTGTAAGAACTTCCACAAGCTTCATGAAAGCTTCGGTATGTGTGGGAAAATTGCAGTCAGCATCATATGTTCTGCCGTCAGCGGTTTTGTGGGAAACATGACCATCAATACCGATTCTGTCGCAGTTGCCCTTTGCGAGAACGCTTTCGTCGTCCATGTTGAGGAGCTGATACTTAAGAGAAGAACTGCCTGCATTGACTACTAAAATTAACATACAAATTTCGTTCCTTTCGATTTAAAAAAATTTAGATAAAACAAATGCTGAAAAGCACCCTATTACTTATTATATACTTTTTTCAGAAAAAAGCAAGTCTTTTTTCTGAAAAACTCATATCTTTTCTGTAAATAATCCGGAGAGGAGAACACAACATGAAAACCGGAGCGATTATCTGTGAATATAATCCCCTGCATAACGGACATGCATATCATATTCAGGAGACAAAAAAAAGAGGCATCACGCATCTTGTGGCCGTTCTGAGTGATGATTTTGTCCAGCGCGGAGATACCGCTTTACTGAATAAATTCGACCGCGCAGAGCTTGCTGTGAAAGCCGGCGCGGATTTGGTGATAGAACTCCCCGTTCCGTATTCCTGCGCAACGGCTGAACTGTATGCTCTGGGTGCTGTACAGATACTGAAAGCATTGAATATTATAGAAATATTATCTTTCGGCTGTTCGGGCGATGTGTCTCTTTTACAGTCGCTTGCGTCGGAAGAACTGGAAATCGAAAATTCTCCCAGAATACAGGAGCTTCTGAAAAAAGGCTTTTCTTATCCGTCAGCAATGTATCAGGCACTCTCTGACACGCTTTCTCCGGAAATTTCAGAACTGCTGACCGACCCGAATAACCTGCTCGCCTTTGAATATCTGAAAGCAATCAGAAATCTGAATGCCCCGTTTCGGCCGTTCGCCGTGCAGAGGAATTCCGTTTCTCATGACAGCCCCCATCCGTCCGGAACGTTTGCCAGTGCAAGCCTTATCCGGAACAGATTTTTCAGCCATCAGGATTATGAAAGCTATCTTCCGGCATTCACAGCAGAAAAACTTGCAGAATCTGCCCGGCAGGGAAAAACAGCAGAATTCGCAAATCTGGAAAAAATTATACTTTACAGAATGCGTATCATGTCCGAAACAGAATTATTATCCCTGCCGGATATGTCTCCTAATCTTGCAAGCCGTTTCCGAAAAGCACAGAATGCCTGTTCTCTGGAATCATTTCTGCATTCTGTGAAATCCAAATGCTTCACTATGGCCAGAATCCGGAGAATTGTCATTTATGCTTTGCTCGGCATCCGGAAAGAAGATTTTCAGATAGAAATCCCCTTTGCCCGGATTCTTGCTTTCAATCAGAAAGGAACAGAGCTTTTAAGGCTCTGCAAAAACCGGAGCACTATTCCGGTCAGTACGTCCCTTGCGGAACTGCGCACAGTTTCCCCACAAGCAGAACGCTTTGCAGAACTGGAAACCAATACCGCACATCTCTACGGACTGGCACAGAAACAACTTACATCTGCGGAAACGGAATTCCGCCGGAAAATACAGCTTATCAAATAAGCAGAAACGAGGAAAATATTTATGTTTGACATCCGGAATATCAAATCAGCAGTTCTCGATATGGACGGCACTCTGATAGATTCTATGGGCATCTGGCATGAGATTGATAAACGCTTCTTTGCCGAACACGGCCTGACACCGCCGGAAGGTATCTCCAATCAGGTCAACAAGATGACCATGCAGGAATGGGCGGACTATTTTACCCGTGAATTCAAGATTAACATGACCAGTGAACAGGTCATTCAGCGAATCGGTCAGATGTGTTATGAATATTATGCCGAAATCATCCCCATCAAGCCATATGTAACTGAATTTCTGGACTTTCTGGACAGTCACGGGATAACCTACGGTATTGCAACAGCAACTTACCGGAAATCAGCAGAAGCAGTTCTGAAACGCTTAGGCATCCTGAACAGAATGCAGTTTGTCCTGACGGCTGAAGAAGTTCCCTCCAGCAAGAAAACGCCGGAAATGTTCCTGAAAGCTTCACAGCTTCTGAATAGCAGTCCGCGTGAAACACTTGTTGTGGAAGATTCGCTTCACTGTCTGGAAACCGCCGTCAGTGCAGGATTTCCAACGATAGCTGTACATGATGATGCTGTTCCTGCACATGAAGAAAAAAATATTCAGCTTCTTGCTGATGTATGGGGCTGTGACCTGAAAGAAATCATAGAAAAAATCAATCCGGAACGGCTTTGAACCGTTCCGGATTTTCAGGAGAAATTATTCTTCTGTCAGAATATAGATAACATTCGGGTCAGGATTTTCCAGCTCGTCATATTCCTCTTGCGTCATGACAGCAATACGATTCTGCAAAGCCTCAATCTGCTGGGTATGCGTATTCAGAAGTGTTCGCACCTGTGTCCAGAATGCAGTATAGCTGTCTTCGTCTGTTGCTTCGCTGACACCTTTCGGAATATCACGGATTTCAACAGGCGGAAGCTGATACCGGATAATCTGGTCAGGCGGGTCGGTTTCGGGATTCGCACCCGTGCCGTCATAACAGTAAGCCACCAAATCCAGAAAAAGCGTTCCTGCCTCGGTGGTGAACAGACTGCTGATATTCCATGTCAGATGAACATAGTTTCCGTCAGCAGAAAGTTCCTGTGGCAGTTCCGTCTGCGTTTCTGCGCCGGATGCAGTCACGGCTCTCATGATGAATTGAAAATTATGCAAATCATACACATCATAGAATCTGTCTACTTCGATAGCGACTGTATCAGACTGTGCTTCTTCGAGAGAAAGCAGATGCGCCAGCGGAAGGGTATCGATAAATTTTCCGATTGCTTTTAACATAGCAAATCAAACTCCTTTCATAAAAAGCGCAGAAACAGAAAAAACTGTACGTTTCCGTACAGTTTTTTTAAAAATTCACAAATTGTTTACAAATTACAGGTTTGTGTCAGGAATTGCCGTATTTATTATATTTCTCAATATCATCATTAGTAATCAGCGTCAGGGCACTGAAACCACAGGTAAAAAGCGCGACAATAAAGAGAAGCACCACAACAGCTCCGCCGCCTTCGGTCTGCATGAGCAGAGGAATCCCCGGAAACAGCATCATCACAAACGCCACAATATCAATAAACTTGCATAAGCCTTTAAGCTGAGGAATCGGGGCAGCCAGCAGAAGCGAACCAAGTCCGAACACTGCACCTACATACCCGGCAATCGATTTTATCTTGAGTGTCAGACCGCCTTCACCTGCTTCGATAAGCTTGTTTCCGACACCAAACAGATTGGAGAAATACAGACAGAAAGCTACTGCACCTATCACACCGACAATCGTCAGCATAATCAGCGTTTTAAAGCCCTTTCTGGCCTGTTCACGTTCGCGCTGTTCGCGTTCCTGTGCCATGCGGCGACGGTTCTCCTGTTTTTCTTCCTCGGAAAGTTCCATTTGCGGAAGCGGCTCTTTTCTGGGCTGGGCAGCTTCACGCTTTGCGCGTTCAAGGTCTTCATCCTTGAACTGGGGAACATATTCTTCTGCCTTAGGTGCATCTTCCAGCATGGCTTCTTCTCCGGCAGAAGCTTCTTCTGTGGGGGCAGGTGCTTTCGGACGCAGTTCGTTTGGAATCATGGGCGCGGGAATGCCAAGGGCATCTGCACGCATCTTGACAACCTGCATCTGTTTTTCAGCATCCAGATTTATAAAAGCCTGTTTCAGATTTTCATCAAACTGGAGTCTCTGACAGAAATCTTCTACAGGGTCATAGGCAGAAGGAGAATCATCTGCGAGCAGGTCTTCAGCATTTTCGATAACAGGGGCGGAAACATGGGCGGGAGATTGTTCCTGCCATGTCTGTTCTGGTTCGTCAAGCAAATTCTGAGTATCCAGAACGGGCGCACCGCGTTTCTGGTCATTGCCTGACCAGACGGCCGGTTCATCATCAAGCAAACCGGCCAAGTCGGCATCATCAAGCTTAGGAGCACCTTTTTTTTCAGTTTCCTGATAAGTCGGTTCTTCGAGAGTACCGAGCACATCATCTAAATCAGGCATTTATGTCACCTCAGCGTTCAATCATCTGGTCACGGTCAGGGCCTACACCGACCATGCAGACTTTGCATTCACAGAGTTCTTCCAGTCTTTCGATATATTTCCGGCAGGTTTCCGGGAGGTCTTCAAATTTTCTGCACTGTGTGATATCATCGTCAAAACCGGGGAAAGATTCGTAAACGGGAGCACACTCTGCAAGTTCTTCCAGACTGGAGGGAAAATCATGCAGTTTTGTACCGTCGGGCTTAACGTAGCCTGTGCAGATTTTCAAATCGCCGATACCGGAAAGCGTATCCAGCTTGTTGATAGCCAAACCGTCAAGGCCGTTGACTCTTACGGAATGACGGACGATAACAGCATCAAACCAGCCGGTTCTTCTGGGTCTGCCGGTAGTTGTGCCGAATTCACCGCCCTTGTTGCGGATGGTTTCTCCGGTTTCATCAAAAAGTTCTGTCGGGAACGGTCCTTTGCCAACTCTGGTAGTATAGGCTTTTGCAACACCAATGATATTATCAATCATTTTAGGCCCTACGCCTGTGCCGACTGTCACACCGCCGGAAAGCGGATGAGAACTTGTAACAAAAGGATAAGTACCAAAGTCGATATCCAGCAGAGTTGCCTGTGCACCTTCAAACAGAATTGTTTTTCCGGCTTTGTAGGCTTCATAAGTCAGAACAGAAACATCAGCCACATAGGGTCTGAGACGTTCGCCATAGGCAGTATATTCCTCAATAACGGCATCCAGGTCATGTGCCTGACCGCCGTACACAGCAGTAATGATTTTATTCTTGAGTTCCCCTGTGGAACGTGCTTTCTGGGCGAACAGTTCCGGATTGACCAAATCGCAGACACGGATACCGCATCTTTCGTACTTGTCCATATAAGTAGGGCCAATGCCTCTCTTGGTAGTACCGATGTCGTTGCCGCCGCGGAAAGCTTCGGAAAGTCCGTCAAGTGTAATATGCCACGGCATTACTACATGCGCACGGGGGTCAATTTTGAGATTCTTAGTAGAGATTCCACGGCGTTCCATTTCGTCAAGTTCGCCGATAAAATCTTTCGGGTCAAGGACAACACCCGCACCAATCAGGCACTGTGTTTCCGGGTAGAGAATACCAGACGGTACAAGATGCAGTTTATAGGTCTGGCCATTGCTGACAACCGTATGACCGGCATTGTTGCCGCCCTGAGAACGAACAACCACCTGAGCACGGGAGGCAAGAATATCAATGACTTTGCCTTTTCCTTCGTCGCCCCATTGTGTTCCGATTACAATATTTGCAGGCATGAAAATTTCCTCTTTTCCTGATATTTTCTGTTTTTTGAAAAACAGAATGACATACATGTATATTATACCAGAAAGATTCCGGAAATGCAAGTGTTTTTTCAAAAAAAATCTGCCGGAAGCAAAATCCGGCAGATAATTGTATTTAATTTGCAGAAGGATTCTGGTTGCTGTATCTCTTGACCATTTCTTTTGTGATGGTAATTGTTTCATCTTTCGGAAAACGGTAGAGATTATCTTCTGTAACATAAATCCATGTCTCTACACCTGCGTTGTTTTTAAGCGTAATTCTGTAATTGTTATTATTGTCTCTTGCAGTCACGGCGGTAACTTCTGTAACAGTATATTCTACTTCCGTGGTCTGGTCAAGGTCATAGCCGATTTTGGCCGCGCTCAGACCGGCTACCAGAAGCAGAATGCCTATGATAATAGTAGAAATTTTTCCGTGATTGAGCAGCATCAGCAGGCCAAGAACCGCTGCAAGTCCACCGCCGATTAAAACCCATATACCTAAATTTAAACTCATAATAAAATTCCCCTTTCTGGTGATATTTTCTATATTATAACATATCCGGAAGAAAAAATCAATACGACAGTTCAGAAAAAATTCAAAAAAAATTAATTTTTCATCTGATTTTCACAGTGAGAAATTACCAGTTGCAAAACCCGAATTTCTGCATAGAATATCATCAGCAGAAGATTCTGTATTCCGGAGGAGAGTGGCTGATTCTGTACTGTGCAGAAGCAGTCTGTAAACAGCTCTCTGCACAGTCGGAACAGTATGACACTGCTTTTGGAATAACAAAGCCCCTGTTCGTACGGCAGGGGCTTTTGTAGATTAGAGGAGTTTCAAAAGAATATCCTGTTCTAAATCCTGAATTGAATAAAGATGCTCCATCACTGCAAAAGTTTCTTCAAGATTATGCCTTGCACTGCGCCAGCCTTTGCCGTCTGTGAACCAGACAAACCCAAAGCCGGGAATCGTATCTGCTTCCAGTGCAAGCTGTTTATAACTCCGGGCTGTTTCATTAAGCTTAGAACCGCCGGAAGAATAGAAATTCGTCTCAATGCCGTAAATCGCCGAATCTGTTTTCAGAACAAAATCAAAACGCTTTTCTGTCTTGCCCTGATTGGAAATTGCTGATAAATCAATCCCGAATTTCTGGGTGATTTCATGGATATATATTTCTTTGAAATAATTCTGGTTTCTGATGAATCCAGCTTTTTGCAGATAGGATTCTACCAGATTTTCCATCAGATGTCCGCCCCGGTTTTTGCGTCCGTTGGAATCAAGACCGGTTTCCACCCCTGTGACATAATCAACCAGATTACTGATAATATGATTCTTCAGCAAATCAAACAGACCCGTTTCACGCATGAAAATCTGATATTGTTCCATACTGTAATTTGGTTTTGAAAACTGATACAGATATTCGCCTGTACTGTCAAGTACAGGAATTTCACTGGCTCTGACAGCAAGCAGTATCGGGATGCATCTGAGCGTTTCTGGATATTTCTGCACAAGTTCTGCGAATTTTTCTTCAATATTCTGACAGCCGATAAGAGAATTAAGCAGATGCAGTTCGATTCTGACAGACTCTGCATTTGCATACACTTTTTGGAAATCAATATAATAATCATAACTGGCGATACTGTCCCGGAAGCCGGACAGCCATGTTTGAAAATCTCTTTTCATAGGAGACTCCTTTCTGAGGCTTTACCTGTTGCAGATTAATAATTCACTGACATCATATCGTTCTGCACCTTTACAGCTAATCGCACGTTTTGCGGTAATGCGCCGGATATGATAATTCTGGTAGAGGTCATCGAAAAAATTATCTTCCGTATTGCTGTTTTTGGGATCGGAATTACTGGCGGTGACTTTAGCACCCTCTGCGGTAATTCTGTCGATAAATTTTTTCAGGGCAATCTGTTCGGCATCCTGAAATTTATCAGGACAATATGCCGTGAAAGAAGCCGTATCACTGAGAGGACGATAAGGCGGGTCAATATATACGAATGTATTTTTGTCGATAAAGTCAAGACACTGACTGTAATCACCGCACCGGATTTCGGCATGTTGAAGTGCCCTGCTGACGTTCAGGAGATTCTGTGCATCACAGATGCAGGGTTTTTTGTATCGTCCCATCGGAACATTGTATTCTCCCTTCTGATTGACGCGATACAGGCCGTTAAAGCAGGTCTTATTGAGAAAAATAAACAGAGAAGCCTTTTCAAGTACATACTGCTTCCCTGAAGTCGACAGAAGCGTGTTAAAACGCTTTCTTTTTTCGAGATACATTTGTTTCCGGATTTCTGGTTCTGCATTAAGAAAACAGTTCTGTAATTCATCCAGATGCAGAATTAAATCTTTGGGATGTTTCTGAATCTGCATATAAACATTGATTAATTCCGGATTAATATCATTGATTAAAACTTCCTCAGGGCGGTGATGTTCAAGCACATCCAGCAGAACTGCTCCGCCCCCGACAAAAGGCTCACAGTATCTGATGATTTTTTCCGGGTAAGTAGCCCGGATATTCTGGAGCAGTTTTTGTTTTCCGCCAGCCCATTTGAGAAAAGGCTTGATTTGATTCTGCATGAGAGCGTTCCTTTCTGATTTCCATCTGATAAGTCTTAATTTTATGATAACACAAATCCGGAAAGATGTCAATCAAAAAATCCCTGTTCAAAAACAGGGATTTTTGTGCTGATTTTATTCTTCGGTGAAATCCTGCATCTGGGAAACCGGTGTTTCCGTGAATCCTGCGGATTCTGTAGAATCAGAAGTTTCGGGAGCAGTTTCAAGAGATTCACCCTGCATGAGCTTCTCAAATTCAGCCCCTTCGATTTTCTCATTTTTGATGAGATACTGGGCAACTGTGTGGAGCTGGTCAATGTGTGTGCGGAGAATTTCTTCGGCTTTTGCATAGCCTTGTTCTACAAAGTTTCTGATTTCGGCATCAATTTCAGCGGCTACTTCATTGGAATAATTGGGAGTACTGCTGAAATCACGGCCGAGGAACGGTTCACTCTGGTCATTGCCATAGACAACAGGGCCTAATTTTTCGCTGAAACCGTAGCGTGTAATCATGTTTCTGGCTGTCTGTGTTGCACGTTCAAGGTCATTGGAAGCTCCTGTGGAAATATCATCCATGATTAATTTTTCAGCAACACGTCCGCCAAGCAGAACGATAATTTCTTCATGCATTTCTTTCAGGCTGTTGTAAGATTTGTCATGTTCCGGAAGTGAGAGGGTATAACCTCCTGCCATGCCTCTGGGAATGATGGAAATCTGGTGTACTTTATCCTGGTGCGGACAATAGTAAGTGCAGATAGCATGACCTGCTTCGTGATAAGCTGTAAGCTTAACTTCTCTTTCTGTCTTGACACGGGATTTCTTTTCAGGCCCTGCCACAACTTTGATAGTCGCTTCTGCAATATCCTGATTGGTGATAGCTTTTCTGTTGGCTCTGGCAGCGAGCAAAGCGGCTTCGTTAGTGAGATTTTCCAAATCTGCACCCGTAAAACCAACAGTTGTCTTGGCAATATCAGTCAGATTGACATCCGGTGCAAGGGGCTTGTTTTTGGTATGCACTTTCAGAATATCTTCTCTGCCCTTGATATCCGGATAGCCGACAACAATCTGTCTGTCGAAACGGCCGGGACGGAGAAGTGCAGGGTCAAGAATATCTCGTCTGTTCGTTGCAGCGATAACAATAACACTTTCATTTCCGGTGAAACCGTCCATTTCCACCAGAAGCTGGTTCAGGGTTTGTTCGCGTTCATCATGACCGCCGCCAAGGCCTGCACCTCTGTGTCTGCCGACAGCGTCAATTTCATCAATGAAGATAATAGAAGGCGCATTTCTCTTAGCAGTATCGAACAAATCACGCACACGGGAAGCACCGACACCCACAAACATTTCTACGAAATCCGAACCGGAAATCGGATAAAACGGGCATCCTGCCTCGCCGGCAACTGCTCTTGCAAGCAGAGTTTTACCAGTACCGGGAGGACCTAACAGCAGAACACCTTTCGGGATTCTTGCGCCGATTTCGGAATATTTCCGCGGATTCTTGAGAAAGTCAACAATTTCGGCCATCTCGAATTTTTCTTCATCCGCTCCGGCAACATCTTGGAATGTGGCTTTCTTGCCGTCGGCCTGTGTCTTGATATTCGCTTTTCCGAAATTGGTATATTTAGTCCCCCCTGCCTGACGCATCATGAAGACGAACAGCACCACGCCCATGACAAGAATAATAAAAGTCGGGACATAGGTAATCAGCCATGAATTATCCGTAATCCGGTAATAATCCTGATCGAGAGGGGTATCAGGATTGGCCTTGTTGTACTCGATTCTGTAATCTTCAGTATCATTGAGAAAGATAGAGACATTCGGAACGGAATATTCCACTTCTTCGGTACTGCCTTCCAGAGTAAGTTTCAGGTCGCCTGTACCTAAATCCAGCGTATAGCCGGTGACTTCAAGATTATCGAAATGGGAGATGATTTCCGAATATGTGTACTCCGGTTCTTTTTCATTGAGGCGCGGCAGCATATAGGCTGCAAGGAAAATGAGCAGTGCCGCAATCAAGAGATAGGCCGCAATACCTCTGCTTCTTTTTGGTGTCAAGAGCTTCACTCCTTTTTGATTTTTACTTTTTGGGAATAGAACTGATAAAAATATTAAAATTGGCACTCTCGTCATGAGACTGCTAATTTTGATGCTTTAGTATACATCAGAAATGTGATAATCTGATGTGCATTCCGTGTTTGCTGTGTGAACATGCAGAATTAGCATGTTCTGGGTATGTTCTGTCACACAGGCACGGCAGGAAACGCCCAGATTCTGCACCCAGACGAGTCCGGAGGCATCCGAAAGGCAGTGCAGGGAGTTTCGCAGGGAAACAGGCTGGGTCTGAAGCCATTTTTTTACGCTGACAGTGTGATTTTTTCCGTCCGGCTTCAGATAAAGGCCGTTTGTTCTGCCATGAAGCACTGCGGACTCTTTTATTATATCATAATCTAAAGCAGAATTTGCAAATATTCTGTGAATTTTTTCAAATTCGGAAAAATTTTTTTTCTGCACGAGTTCTGCTGTGACCAGATAACCCGGGAAAATCTGATTTTCGCCGATAATAAGAGGTTTCGGAAGCACGTCGGGAAGCTTCCGTTCGAGAAACAGTACATGATGGCTGACATGGACGGTGAGTTCACCGCGGATAATTTCAGCCTGACCACCGTGCTGTAATAGTTTCTGGACTGTGAGGACATTAAGATAATTAGAAGAAACTTGATGAGATTCCAGAAATATCCGGATACATCTTCTCTGTACAGCCGGATGCAGATTCTGCAAGTCTTTCAGCGTTCCGTCCGGAAGAAGATGTTCTGCATAGGCAGTTTTCGCGGAAAATGCGAGAAAATTTTCTTCTTCTGTGAGAATGTCCGTCATCATGGAAATGCTTTTTTCCGTACTGCCAGGACAGATGCCGGAAAGCAGAGGTGTGATGTGATGCCGGATAAAGTTTCGGGTATAGATATCCTGCTGATTGGACGAGTCTGTAATATAATCAAGATGCTGTTCTGACAGAAAGTGTTCAATCTCCTGCCGGCTGGATTTTAGTAACGGCCGGATATAAATATCACGTTTCTGAGGAATGCCACAGAGACCTTTTAAGCCCGTCCCTCTGGCAAGCCGGAATATCACCGTTTCGAGATTATCAGAAGCATTGTGCGCCGTCGCAACAAGGCCTTCTGCATGTTCACAAAATGCCTGATAACGACATTCTCTTGCAGCAGTTTCAACAGAACAGCCGGAATGTTCCTGTTGATAAGTCTGCACATCCACAGAAACAATTTTCAGAGAAACATGAAATTTCTGACACAAATCAGCACAGAATCTTTCATCCCGAATGCTTTCCGCACCTCTCAGATTATGCTGAATGTGAATTGCCGAAATCCGGAGCTGATATTTTTTCTGCCATTTCAGCAGACAGTACAGAAGGCAGACACTGTCCGCACCGCCGGAGAGCGCACAGACAACAGCCTGATTCTGTATCTGTTCCCGTTCAAGAAACTGCCGGACAGCATCAAGCGGGCGCATCAGATTTCTCCATAGACGAGAATCTTGTATACTGACCGTCCCAGATTAAATTAGCTGTACCGCATTCGCCGTGACGGTTTTTCGCAACAATACATTCTGCCACGTTGGGCGTTTTGCTGTCTTTGTTATAATACGCATCACGGTAGAGAAATAACACAATATCGGCATCCTGCTCGATAGACCCTGAATCACGCAGGTCAGAAAGCATCGGACGCTTGTCGGTACGGCTTTCCGGCCCTCTGGAAAGCTGTGACAGCAGAATAACAGGAACATTCAGTTCTTTTGCCATAATCTTGAGCTGACGGGTGATTTCAGCAACAACCTGTACTTTATTTTCCGTTCGCAGAGTACTCTGAATTAATCCAAGATAGTCAATCACGACCAGTCCCAGATTTTTCATTCTGCGCAGTTTGGATTTAATCTGCGGTACGGTGATGCTGGCAGTATCGTCAATATAAATCGGCTGATTGCTCAGATAACTTGCCGCTACGGCAAGATTTGTCCAGTCTTCGCCGGGCGGAATGCGTCCACTCCGGAGCTTATTAGAATCAATCCTCGCGATAGAAGACAGCAGACGGGATGCAAGCTGAGTTTTCGGCATTTCCAGTGAGAAGATACAAACTGCTTCATTCGGATGATTTTTTGCGACGTTTTCAGCAATATTGAGTGCGAATGCTGTTTTACCCATAGCCGGACGGGCAGCAATCAGAATCAGGTCAGATTTATTCAGCCCGGAAATTAAGCTGTCAAGATAGGCAAACCCTGTGCCGATGCCTTTATATTTTTCTCTGTCAGGCCCTGCAAGTCTGCCGATTTGTTCATAAGTTTCCGCAACTACTTCCCGGATAGGAGTCAGACCGCTGACATCACGTCCCTGACGGATAGCGAAAATCTGCTGTTCTGCGCTGTCCAGAAGCATCTGGGCATTGGTTTCGCCGTTCTGGATGTCCGTCAGAATATGCTGGGAGACTTCCGCAAGCGAGCGGATATAATACTTATTGGCAACAATTTTACAATAGCTTTCCAAATTGGCGACAGTAGGAACCATTTCCACCAGATTGGCAAGATAGTTCCGGCCTTCGGAAGCGGTTTCAAAGATATGCGCTGCAACAGCTTTATCCAGAACCGTAACAGCATCTACATGATTTCCGGAAGCCGACATGCTGGCCATGATGGAAAATAAGGCTCTGTGCTGTTCGATATAGAAGCATTCGGGCTTGATGGATTCCAGTACAGTTCCCAGCGAATCGGAATCAATTAGGATTGCACCGAGAATCGTCTGTTCTGCATCCAAGCTGTAGGGCATGTTGATATGTTCAAAATCTGGCATAAAATTTCCCCTTTCCCTGAATAAAAGGCGGCTTTTGGGATGCCGCCTGTGGATTATGCTTCAATAACTTCGATAGTAACAGATGCAGTAATACCGGTATAAAGACGAATTTCAGCAGAAAATGTGCCAAATGCCTTGATATCGGATTTCAGGATAATTTTTTTCTTATCGATTTTGCAGCCATGCTGTTTTTCAATTTCCTGAGCGATTTGCGCAGAAGTCACAGAACCGAACAGTCTGCTCCCTGTGCCGGCTTTTGCAGAGATGGTAACCGTTTTTCCGTCAATAATTTTTTTGATATCTTCGGCATTCTGTTTTTCAACATCTTTCTTGTGCTGAGCAGAAGCCTGCTGACCCTGTAATTTATTGATATTTTCAGGGGTAGCTTCTACAGCAAGGCCTTTCTTGAGAAGCATGTTGCGGGCATAGCCGTCAGCGACTTCTTTAAGTTCGCCTTTTTTGGCAGAACCTTTGACATCCTGAATAAAGATAACTTTCATAGGGAGAATCTTCCTTTCTGTTAAGTAGATATATTATAATTATTCCTGTTTGGGAATATCTTCAGCGAGAACTTCCAGAAGAAGATTTTTGGCTTCTTCAGGAGTGATATTGGGAATCTGTGTCGCGGCCATGGTCTGATGACCGCCGCCGCCGAGCTGTTCCATAATGACCTGAACGTTGACTGCACCTAGCGAACGGGCAGAAATCGAAACGGAATCTTTTACCGCATAGATGACAAATGCGGCATCTACATGAGAGATGCTTAATAATTCATCAGCGGCCTGAGGTGCAACAAGACGAACTTCGGGAGTATTTTCTGGTGCAATGGCGACAGCGTGACAGCCGACAATTTCAGCAGAACTGACAATTTCAGCACGGCTCTTGTAAGCTTCGATAGAGCCGGAGAACAGGCCTTTGACCTTGACGGTATCTGCACCGATTTTCTTGAGATAAGCTGCGGCTTCAAACGTCCTGACACCTGTACGCATGACGAAATTTTTCGTATCAAGCATAATTCCAGAAAGCAGACAGTCTGCACAGCAGGCATTTACTTCTTCATTCAGTTTGAAATACTGGATAAGCTCCGTCACCATTTCACAGGCAGAAGAGGCATAAGGCTCATGATGAAACACAACAGCATTATCAACATAATTGATATTTTTCCTGTGATGGTCAATTACAACAACCTGCTTCGCAGCCTGATATAATGCAAGGCTTTCCAGAATATCTTTGTTATGCGTATCCACAATAATCAGAAGCGTGTCTTCTGTAATTGTATCAAGTGCCTGTTTCGGGGTTAAAAACAAATCTTTTCCGAGTTCTTCTTCGGCAAGGGAGATAAGCTGTTTCGAGAGATTTTTCTCTGGATCAACAACAACATTGACAGGAATCTCCATCAGTCTGACCGCACCGGCAAGTCCGCAGGCAGAGCCGATAGAATCCAAATCCCCGAATCTGTGCCCCATGATATAAACATTGGCACTGTTAAGAATTAAATCTTGAATCGCTCCAGCGATAATGCGCGTTTTGGCTCTTGATTTTTTTTCAACACCTTTGGACACACCGCCGAAGAACCGGAAACCACTTTCTGTTTTGACAGCGGCCTGGTCTCCTCCTCTGCCGAGTGCCATATCAAGACACTGTGCAGCAAGAGCTTCGCTTTCCTGCATACTGGAAGCACCATGTCCTACACCAATAGAAAACGTCAGACAGTTTTTCTCATCCGCACGGATATTCCTTGCTTCATCAAGAATGCTGAACTTTCCGGCGATAAGCTGCTGTACATGTTCTTCTTCCAGAACAGCAATGAATCTGTCATTCTTCAGCCGTTTCAAAATGCCGTTTGTCTGGGAGATGAACTGCTCCAGCAGTTTTTCAACCGCCGCACTGACTTCAAGCCGGGTGCTTTCTTTGGCATTCTGGATTAAGTCTTCATAATTATCAACAACAATCAGGAGAACGCACGGACGGGAATTCTGATAAAGCTGTTTCGTTTTTTCCAGTTCTGTCATATCTGACCAGAGGTAGGCAGTAAGATTTTTTTCCTGTCCGGCATAGGAAACAGCCTTTACCTGATAATAACAATCCTGCCAGTGGATTTCCTGAACAGCAAGAGTGGTATCCAGCGGAAGAAAATCACACAGTTTTCTGCCAAACATATCTTCTGTATCAAGAATATGTTCGCTGAAATATTCATTGTAATGCAGAAGAATGCCGTCTTCATCCAAAACACACAGCCCCATATCCAACTGCTGGAATGTGGCGAGTTCTGCTTCTGTGCATTCCCGGTTCAGTCGTGCAATATAGCGGATACGGTTTCTGTTGGAATCCAGAAGTGTGAATCCGGCTACACCCGCCAGCAGAAAAGCCGGCACACTGTACAGAAAACCATATTTCAGACCGCTGTGAAATAATACAGCAGTCGTGATGACAGTCAGTAAAAGCAGCAGTATGGTCAGCCCCCAGAGAACTGCATGATATCTGGGCTTCACCTTTTCACGCTCCTTTCGCGAAGATAGGCATTTCGACTTAGATTTCCATAATAATGGGCAGAATCATAGGACTGCGCTTTGTCTGTTCAAAGATGAATTCAGACATGCGGTCACGGAGTTTGGTCTTCAGGGAAGACCATTCACGAAGTTCGGCATAGGTACAGCCGTCAAGAGTACGGCGCATGATTTGTCTGGCCTGTACCATCATGTCTTCTGCTTCACGGACATAGACGAAACCGCGGGAGACAATATCAGGCCCTGCAACAATTTCGTTTGTATTTCTCTGAATGCCAATAACGATAATAATCAAGCCGTCTTCGGCGAGATGCTTTCTGTCACGGAGCACGATAGAGCCGACATCACCGACACCAAGACCGTCTACAAGCGTACGTCCGGCAGGCACTTGACCGACAATCTGCATGGAATTGCCGTCAGTTTCGATAACATTGCCGATAGAAGCAAGAATGATATTTTCTTTCGAGATGCCCATTTCAAGTGCAAGCCCCTGATGCTTCACAAGATGCTTGTATTCGCCGTGCATAGGAATGAAAAATTTCGGTCTGGTAAGGGCAAGCATAAGTTTCAGTTCTTCCTGACAGGCATGTCCGGAAACGTGTACATCATACATGGATTCATAGATGACTTCTGCACCGGATTTGAGCAGTTCATTCACAACTTTGGTGACATGCTTTTCATTGCCGGGAATCGGGGTCGCGGATAAAATAATGAAATCCATCGGCGTGATGTTGATTTTATTATGGTCATGCATGGCCATTCTGGTCAGGGCAGACATTGGCTCGCCCTGACTGCCTGTCGTAACCAGTACAAGCTGTTCCGGCGCATACTGATTGATAGTTTCAATATCAATAATAATATTTTTGGGAACTTCCAGATAGCCCAGTTCCAGAGCAGTCGCAATGACATTGACCATGCTCCTGCCAAGTACAGCGACTTTGCGCTTTGTCTTGACAGCCATGTTGATAATCTGCTGTACTCTGTGAATGTTAGAAGAAAATGTCGCGATAATGATTCTTCTGTTCCCGGCTTTGGTGAATAATTTCTCGAACGATACACCGACCTTGCTTTCCGACGGCGTATAGCCGGGGCGTTCAGCATTGGTGGAATCTGCCATCAGCGCAAGAACACCTTTGTTGCCGAGTTCCCCGAAACGGCCTAAGTCAATGCGTTCCCCGTCCACAGGAGAAAAATCAACTTTGAAATCCCCTGTATGAATCATAACTCCAGCCGGAGTATAGATAATCAGACCCATAGAACCAGGGATAGAATGATTTACTTTGATGAATTCTACAGTCATGCATCCCATCTTGATAGTTTTCCGGGCATCCATGACATGAAGCGGTACTTTATTGAGAATGCCGTGTTCTTCAAGCTTATGCTTGATTAAGCCGATAGTCATTGCCGAACCGTAAACAGGCGCATTGACTTTCTTAAGCAGGTAGGCCAGTCCGCCGATATGGTCTTCATGGCCGTGCGTAATCACAATGCCCCGGAGTTTGTCTTTGTGATGTTCCACATAGGAAAAATCCGGAATGACAATGTCAACGCCGGGCATTTCGGCATCAGGAAAGGCAAGACCGCAGTCAAGGATGAACATGTCATTACTGCATTCAAAAACAGTCATATTCTTGCCGATTTCGTTCAGACCGCCCAGAGGAATAATGCGCACAGGCGCACGACGCTGTTCATAGGCTTTGTTGTTATTTTTTCTCTGTGGTCGGAAAGGTTTTTGTTCCGGAGTCTGCGAAGCGGTATATCTTCTTTGTCTGGGTTCCAGACTGCCTTGACCGCCACGGTTCGGGTGTAAATTCTGATTGTTCAATAGATACCTCATTTCATGACACACAAATGCTGCATTGCTGCCTTGCTGACATAGAGCTGCTGGTAAGTTGTGAAACAGAATCGTCTGAAATTATGTTGCAGAAGGAGAATGCAGTAATTCATTTGTAATTGTTTGGGCTGTCAGCAAACGGCTGACAGAACGGATGTTAAGTACGGAAGCCGGAGGGCTTCCCTTTGGTGTAACGAATTGAATTTATTTCAGGCATACAGCCAAAAAATCAGAAGTAATTTAGAAAAACGTACTCTCATAAAACAGAGAGCCTGCAATACTTAATTTATATTATAACGGAAATCAACAGATTTGTCAAGTGCAGAGAGCACGTTACTGGATAGAATTGGATAGTTTACATAAAAAAATTGAAAAAAAGAGATAAATTGCTTTTCAGGGTTCTGCGGATTCCAGAAGACGCAGTTTTTTCTCCCACAAACCGCAGAGTTCCGCTGCGGTTTCGACAGAATCGGCATGGGCACGCAGTTTCACAAGTTTACTGTGCATCGGCATGACAATGCTAATTCTTGCATCCGGATTGGAAAGCTGAAGCTGTTCGACACTCTGCCGGGTGAGCGAAGTGGTCACTTCATGCTGTACGGTACAGAGTTTGGGAAGCAGACAGGCAGCCTGTGCAAGTGTCATCTGATTCTGGTGCAGTACATGCAGTACATGACAGAATAATTTTATACCGTCCGTGCAGATGCCCTGTCTGCGATATAAATCCGCTTCTGGAGAATCAGACCGGGAAACTCTCCTGATTTCTGCATCATATTGAGATGCAAAATCTTCCGCAGAAAGATGAAAGCTTTCGGGCAGGGCAAGAGGCTGGCTCTGTTCCTGTACAGACAAAAGCGATAATAATAAAAGCTGTTCGTGGCGAATCATGCCGGATTCTGAAGAAAATGCCGAAATCCGTGTGCCGTCTTCCGAGAGCGAAAGCGTGATTCTCTGCCCTGTACCGCCAGAAAATAATTCCTGTGCTGTCATGCGGAGAACAGAATTGGCACAGCTTACAGTAATATCAAACTGCGCTGGAGGAAGAAGATTCCGGCAGGAATCCTCCCAGAGCGCAAGAAGTGACTCTGCATGATGCAGTCTGCCCGGCTGTAACGCATGACAGCAGGTTTCGGCTTCAATCGCCTGCCAGACACGGTGCGCCTGTTGTTCAGTAAGCGGAAAGCCCCCGGCATTGAACGGCTTTATCTGCATGATTTTCTCGCCCTGAATCCAAAGCAGAATCTGACAGGAAGTTAGCTCCCCAATATAGATAAGCTGTGAAAGCGCACAGTTTCCGGCAAGCCAGACAGATGCCCCGTGAGAAGATGCTCCCGAAGCAGAAGCCAGAGCAAGACTTTCAGCATGTCTGTGACTGTAGCCAATGAGAATTCTGTTGCCGAGTACAGTCAGGGCAGACCCGGCTTTCAGAGCAGTTTCAGCAGTATTCCATTTCGGAAGACCGTCACAGATGCCGTCATCCGGAAGAACAAGATGCTTTTTCGCTTTTGCCGTGCCGTTATCAGGATAAAGAACTGTATTTTCAGGAATTACAGCATTTTCAAGCTTCGTTCCGGAATCAATAAAGGCTTTCGGACAGATAACACAGTCTTTCAGGGTGACGTTTGCGCCAACCTGTACACCGCTCCCGAGACAGCATCCTTCCAGATGTGCATTTTCCCCGATAGTACAGTCATTGCCGATAATAGTACTTTCATCTGCATACGCAGAATTGGATAAAGAAGTTCCTTCACCGATTCGTTTCTTGCGGAGCATTCTGGAAGAAACAAGCAGTTTCTGCTGAATTGTCCGGTATTCTGCCGGAGTGTTTGCCCGCTGAAAAAGCGATGTTTCAGCAACAGCATCCGTTTCGGGTTCGAGCAGAACAGAACCCTGCGGATGAAGTTCGGCATAAGCCGGTGTGCCGTCTTTATGCAGAAGCCTGACAGCATTCTGACTGCATAATGAAAAAAGTTCGCCCATATCCCATTCAGGAACACAGAGACGGCGCAGAAGAAGCGTCGGCATATCGGCACGGAGTGATGCCATGGAACGCGCGTATTGTACGGATATCTTCAGACGCAGACTTTCTGCAAGATGTCTGACACGTTCGTCAGGCGCAAGAAGCACAGCTTTCTGAAAGCCTTTCTGTTCGATATAGTGTAAAAGATATTCCAGCAGAGGAATATTGCAGAACGGGAGCAGTGCTTCGGGACAGTCCCGGACAGGGATACAGTCTGTTTTTCTGTCACAGTAAAGAATCGCTTGCATAATGCATAACCGCCTTTCATGAATCGCATATCATGCTTTTTGATAAGTATAGGCAGATTATGAAAAAATATACGCATTGATGCGAAAAAGCCCTGCTATGTGCAGGGCTTTCTGAAAATCCGGGACAGAATCAGAGTTTTGTACCGCATTTGGAGCAGAACGCATGGGATTTAAGTACTTCGCTCCCACAGCAGGGACAAATCAGAACGTCATCCGGTTCAGCTTCATATTCTTCTTCATACTGTGCTTTCGCAAAAGAAGAAACAGTACTGCCGATGCTGTTTTCGATAAAAGTAAAAATATCAGTCGGCAAAACAGCCTGACGTATTGCGCCGACACCGGCAGCAACAATCAGGGGATAGAAGAACAGTGCTCCAACCGCAGCCACACCGACTTTATCGAGCCATTTGGCATTGCCGATAGCAACTGTTAAAGTATCATTTTCAGTTTCGGCGAGTTCGATTGTCAGAGCCGCATCCAGTCCCAGAAACTGCTTCCAGTTGGAATCGCTGTCCATACACTGGAGAATCGCTTTGTTTCCGAGCATGAATTTCTGTGTGGTCAGATGCTTGTTGATACTCAGATACTGTTCAAGCAGTCGTACAAGTTCGTCGAGGGTGATGTTACCCATCTGAAAAATTCTTTTTTCATCCATGATAGATTCCTCCAATGAAATATATTTTTAATATTATAGCAGGATTTGACAAAAAAGTCAAGCATTCCAGATTATAATTTCAATTTTTCGGCAGGGTCAGCAAAGCCGATATGTTCATTTTTATAATTCGTCAGGATAATCTGAATTTCATGCTTTTGCTTGTCGATAGCAGTCCTGATGGAAATACTTTGGGTATTTTTTGAGAATTTCCTGAATCTTTTCCAGTGTGCCGAATTCAACAAAAAGGCTGATACAGGGAATAACAAGTTCCCGATAAGCTCTAAGATATTTTAGGGCAGAGACAGTTCCGTGCTTGCACTTTTGAAATGTCAGTGTTGTCAGAGCCGCACAGTCACGGAATCCGCCGCCATCAATGCTGCTGAATTTCTTTCAGACTGTAGCTGTACATATATTCCTGAAATCCGATTTCCGGCATGCTTTTGGGAGAAATCAGAATGCCTCTGGAATCGATATTTTTAACTGCCATTTTAGAAAATCTCCCTTTCTGATATGAAAATAATTTATTATCATTATAACATAATTTTTCAATAAAATCAAGCTTTTTCTGTAAAAGAAGACGGAAATGCATTTCGCCGTGATTCTGTGTCTCAATGCCCTGGCATTTTGTGAAAAATGACCGGAAATAACGGGCGAATTTTGGGCAAGGAGTCAAATTTCAATAAGATTGAAATCCATATATTGACTAATTAAAAAAAGTATGTTATAATAATTCTATAATTGGGGTGGAGTCTAATCTTTTGAAATTGTATCAGATGTCACGCTGTCCCCAAAGAAATCTAGAAGAGAAAGAAAAGAGGATTGTTTTTATGAAAAATAGTCAGAAAATTGCTGCCGGTGTCCTCGCTGCCGTTGTTGTGACATCAGGTGCTGCCGCTCTGCCGGTGCTCCATGCAGAGAATACATCTGTCAGCCTCACCGCTTCTGCGGCAAATGACGCTATCACAATCACAAACGGTACACAAGTGCCGGATACTGTAGCACAAGGAAACGGAGTCGGTGTACAGGGTGTTGTTTCTTCCGAAGATTCCAATATCACTTCTGTGACTGTAGGTATCTACGATTCCAGCAGAAAACTGGTAACAGGCAAGAGCGCACTGCCAAAAGCAAAATCTTATGACATTTCCAAGCTTGACAGCTATGTTGCATTCAGCAAGCTTGCCCCCGGTTCTTATACTTACATGGTATTTGCAACCAACGGTACAAATACAAACTATGTGCTGACAAACAAGAGCTTCACTGTGACAAGTGCATCCAGCACAGCAGAAACAACAACAGATACAATGAGCATTTCTAACGGCACATCCCTGCCAAGTGCTCTGAAGAAGGGCAAGTGCGTGACCGTCAAGGGTACAGTCACTTCTGCATCTTCCAATATTACATCTTTGACAGCCGGTATCTATGACAGTAATAACAAGCTGGTTTCCGGCAAGACTGTTCAGCCGAATGCAAAGTCCTATGATGTCAATAAGCTTGATAATGATATTGCATTCAACAAGCTTGATAACGGCACTTACACCTACAAAGTTATTGCAACTAACAGTGCCAACAAGGATTATGTCATTGTAACACAGAGCTTTGCAGTTTCCGTAGACGGCACAGCACAGCCCGCATCCACAACTACAGAAGAAAAGCAGACTTCTGAAACCAATACCCAGACTGTATCCAACAGCACAGATACACTGACTATCACCAACGGCACAGCCGTTCCGGATAAACTGGCAAAGGGAAAGGCTGTTCTGGTAAAGGGTACAGTGACATCTGCATCTTCCAATATCGAATCTCTGACTGTAGGTATTTACGATACCACTGGTAAGCTCGTGAGCGGAAAAACAGCTATTCCGAACGCAAAGACTTATGATGTATCTAAACTGGATAATTATATTGAATTTGACAAGCTGGCTGACGGTACTTATGCATACATGGTATTTGCAAGCAACAGCGTGAACAAAAATTATGTTATGGTGAATAAAGCATTTACAGTAGGCGAAGGCGGACAGGTAGCATCTGATGCTATCGCAATTGCAAACGGCACAACCGTGCCCACAACACTTGCAAAGGGTAAAGGCGTTGCAGTCAAGGGAACACTGGCATCTGCAAGCTCCAATATTACATCTGTAACCGTAGGCGTTTATGACAAGGACGGCAAGCAGGTGACAGGCAAAACCGCAGAACCAAATGCCAAGACTTACAACATCAACAAGCTGGACAGTGCTGTAGAATTCAACAAGCTTCCGGCAGGTACTTATAATTACAAAGTCATTGCAAGCAACGGCGCAAACAAGAACTATGAACTCGTAAACCAGGCATTCACAGTATCTGACGGCACTGATGTGATGACAATCACAAACGGTACAACCATTCCGGATACGCTCAAAAAGGGTGCTTGCCTGACGGTAAAGGGCACAGTTACTTCTGCAACCTCCAATCTGACATCTGTTACAGTCGGTGTATATGACAGCAATAAGAAACTGGTAACCGGCAAGACCGCAGTACCAAACGCTAAGAGTTATGATGTTTCCAAGCTGGATAACTATGTAGAATTCAACAAGCTGACAGACGGCAATTATACTTACATGGTATTTGCAAGCAATGCAAATAACAGTAACTATGTCATTGTGAATAAGAACTTCACAATCGGCAATGCAACATCTACAGTATCCACAACTGACGGCAGTCAGGGAACTACAAACAAGGGTGTAACGCTCACAAACGGCACAAGTATTCCCGAAAGCATTTCCAAGGGGCAGGCAGTCACTGTAAAGGGTACAGTATCTTCCAACGATACTATCAAGGCAGTTACAGTTGCTGTTTATGACTCCAATAACAAACTTGTAACCAGCAAGTCTGTTGCTCCGAATGCTAAGAGCTATGACCTGAAGAACGTGGATAAATATATCACATTCAACAAGCTTGGCGCAGGCAAGTACACCTACAGAGTTGCTGTTACGACAACAGCAAACAAGGACGTTACTGCTGACAGACAGGTATTCAATGTAAAGTAATCAGGATTTCCTGAACAGTAAAAAACGGCTGTATGAAAATACAGCCGTTTTTTATGCAATCAGAAAAGACTCACCGCTGAACTGTCAGCGGTGAGTCTGATTTATCATAAGAAAAATTATTTCTTAGCCGCGCCGAGGAAAGCTGCACCGATAAGGCCGGCATCATTCCCAAGTTCAGCAATGACAATTTTCGTATTTTTCGGAGAATTTCTGGTGTAGACTTCCTTTTCAACAAGTGCTTTCATCGGGAGAAGAAGCGGGTCACCTTCGTTGCAGACACCACCACCGATACAAAGCACATCCGGCTGGAAAATATTAATAGTATTCGTGATACCTGCGGCAAGATATTTGATATAATCATCAACAACTTCCTTACCAGCCTTATCACCCTGACGCATAGCATCAAAAGCAGTTCTTGCAGAAACTTTTCCGTTTCGTTCAGCAGTGATGGTATGCAAAGCCGAATCCGGGCACTGTTCCATTTTTTCTTTTGTCATGCGGATTAAGCCCGTTGCAGAGGAATAAGCTTCAAAACAGCCTTTTCTTCCGCAGGAGCAGGGCGCACCATCCACCTGAATGACTGTGTGTCCGATTTCTGCACCGCCGAAATTCGAGCCGGCATAAATCTGCCCGTCGATAATGATGCCGCCGCCAACACCTGTACCAAGTGTGATGCAGACAGCATTTTTCGAGCCTTTGGCTGCACCTGCAACATATTCGCCGTAAGCGGCAGCATTCGCATCATTTTCAACAAAGACAGGTTTATCAATATGCTTTCTGATATATTCAGCAAGAGGTGTATTGACAAAACCAAGATTATTGGAAAATTCAACAATGCCTGTCTGACTGTTGGCAAGTCCGGGAGTGCCTACGCCAACCCATTCGATTTGTTCGAGAGTCAGGCCTGCATCTTTTACAGCCTTGAGTGCCATAGCAGCCATATCATCAGCGATTTCCTGCGCAGGTCTGGGACGGTTGGTTTTTGTGCTTGCCTTAGTCAGAATCTGATAGTTTTCATCTACAACAGCAGCCACAATATTCGTACCGCCAAGGTCAATGCCGATATAATATTTCATGATAAATAAACCTCCGTTCGGGATAATTAAGAATTAGCAAAAGCCTGTTTGATATCATCAAGAATATCGTCAACATTTTCAAGGCCGACCGAGAAACGGATAAGCCCTGCGTTAATACCTGCTGCAACAAGCTGTTCATCTGTGAGCTGACGGTGTGTCATGCTTGCCGGATGCAGTACACAGGTGCGAATATCAGCAACATGTACTTCACGGGAAGCAAGTTTCAAAGCATCCATGAATCTGGTAGCACGCTCACGGCCTCCCTTGATAACAAAGGAAATAACACCGCTTGTGCCATTAGGAAGATATTTTTTAGCTCTTTCATAATACTTGTCACCTTCTAAGCCCGGATAGCTGACAGATTCAACATTTTCGCTATTCTTAAGAAATTCTGCAACTGTGAGTGCATTCTTGCAGTATCTTTCCATGCGGACAGCAAGCGTTTCCAGACCCAGATTCAGCAGAAAAGCAGAATTTGCAGCCGGATAACAGCCAAAGTCACGCATGAGCTGCATTCTTGCCTTGATGATATAGGCAATATTGCCGAATGTTTCAGAATACACAACACCATGATAGCTTTCATCAGGTTCTGTGAATTCAGGGAACTTGCCGTTAGTCCAGTCAAATTTGCCGGAATCGACAATCACACCGCCCCCCTGAAGTGCATGTCCATCCATATATTTTGTAGTGGAATGAATGACAATATCAGCACCGAATTCAATCGGACGGCAAAGAATAGGCGTCGGGAAAGTATTATCAACAATTAACGGAATCTTATTCTTATGCGCAAAATTTGCAAAACGTTCAATATCAAAAACATTTAAAGCCGGATTGGCAAGCGTTTCGCCAAATACTAATTTTGTATTCGGTTCAAGCGCATTCTGTAATTCTTCATCAGTCGCTTCCGGGTCAACAAAAATACACTTGATGCCGAGTTTCTTAAGAGAAACTGCAAATAAATTGATAGTCCCACCATAAAGAGAGCTGACTGCTAAGATGCTGTCTCCAGCATTGCACAGATTAAGAACAGAAAGCAGAGAAGCAGCCTGTCCGCTGGTAGTACACATTGCAGCAGCACCGCCTTCAAGGGCAGCAATTTTCTTTTCGACAGCATCCACAGTAGGATTTGCAAACCGGGAATACATATATTCCGTCGGCATATCGAACAAATCAGCGATATGCTGAGTAGAATCAAATACATAAGTTGTGCTCTGCACAATCGGGAGCGCACCGGGGTCGCCGTTTTTGCGTTCATAGCCTTCGTGGAGGCATTGTGTTTCAATCTTCATGAGAAACAGTCCTTTCTGGAAATAATTGATAAATCTATTATAGCATATTTTAAAAATAAATGCAAGTATTCCATAAGGAACATTGAAAATTTTCTTACACTTCTTTCAGAAAATTGGAAGATACCCGCATCACAAATTTCCTCTTTTGTTCCAATAAATGATACATCAGCTGCAAGGAGGGAAAGCCTCTGTCAGCCACTCTCTGTTCTGTAAAATATCAGCTTCACATACCGTAGATTTCGTTTTTCTATATGGATTTTCCTTGTAACAATTCGTCCAACAATCATTGCTTTTTGAGTTGCACAGGTGCAGTTTCAGGGGTAATTTTCGCACTTGCAACTGCCCTGAAAATGCAAAAAAGAAACCGTATATAGGCTTTTTCAGCTATATACGGTCTTTTGTGATATGGTCGAGGTGACAGGATTCGAACCTGCGGCCCCTACGTCCCGAACGTAGTGCTCTACCAAACTGAGCCACACCTCGATGATGTTTCTCAACTCAACAGATACTATTATAGCATAAAACTTCTGATTTGTAAAGAGGTAAAATGCATAAATTTCAAAAAACTTTTTTTGCGTTTTTGTTGACTTTCTTCATAAAATGTGATATAATTAAATTTATATATTCAAAAAATAAAATATATCACACATGAAAGAAAGGAACTGAGTATTATGGCGCGTTATGATTATGCACAGGCCGCTTGTCCGCTGATTGACAAGCTCGCAGAAGCCTGCAAACAGGAATTCCCTATCAATCCGGAACTGTATACAAAATATGATGTCAAAAGAGGACTGAGAGACCTGAACGGAAAAGGCGTTCTTGCAGGTCTGACTAATATTGGTAATGTGGTAGCTTCCAAAATGGTTGATGGTGTCAGCGTACCATGCGACGGAAAACTGTATTACAGAGGAATCGACGTAGAAGATTTGGTCGCCGGATTTATTGCAGATGACCGGCTCGGTTTTGAAGAAACAACATATCTGTTATTATTCGGACAGCTTCCCGATAAGAAACAGCTTGCTGATTTTACGGAACTGCTCGCAGAAATGCGGAATCTTCCGGCGATTTTCACCAGAGATGTGATTATGAAAGCCCCCAGCGACAATATGATGAATACACTTGCAAAATGCGTTCTGGCATTGTATTCTTATGACAGTGCGGCAAATGATATTTCAATTCCGAATGTACTCAGGCAGTGCCTGTCGCTGATTAGCCTGTTTCCGCTGATTTCGGTTTATGGATATCAGGCATATCATTTCAAGGCAGGCCAGAGCCTGATTATCCGTCAGCCAGACAAGAAACTTTCACTTGCGGAGAATATTTTATATATGCTTCGTGAAGATGGAAAATTTACACCTCTGGAAGCCAAACTGCTGGATATGGCATTAGTGCTCCATGCAGAACACGGCGGCGGTAATAATTCGACATTTACGGTGCATGTAGTCTCTTCTTCCGGAACGGATACCTATTCGGCAATTGCAGCGGCACTCGGTTCGCTGAAAGGGCCTAAGCACGGCGGTGCGAATATCAAAGTTTGTCAGATGTTCGACGACCTGATGCAGCATGTCACTGACTGGGAAGATGAAGAAGCACTGGAAACCTATCTGCGTTCGCTTCTGCATAAGGAAGGCTTTGACCATTCCGGCCTGATTTACGGCATGGGTCATGCGGTATATTCCATGTCTGACCCCCGTGCAAGAGTTTTCAAGGGATTTGTCCAGAAATTATCCGTTGAAAAGAACCGCGAAAAAGAATATGAGTTATATGCAAGAGTCGAAAGACTTGCTTCGGAAGTGATTGCTTCAGAAAGAAAGATTTACAAGGGGGTCTGCGCTAATGTGGACTTTTACAGCGGATTTGTTTACAGAATGCTCGGACTGCCGGAAGAATTATTCACACCGATTTTTGCTATTGCCAGAATTTCCGGCTGGTCTGCACACAGAATCGAAGAACTGATTAATTCCAATAAAATTATCCGTCCGGCTTATAAGGCCATTGTTGACCCCAGACCTTATACTCCTTTAGCAGAACGCTGATTTTTCCGGAACAGCTCTTGCAATTTGCCTAGAAATATGTTATACTGAAAACAGATAAATTTTACTTTTCAGGAGGTTTTTTATTATGGGATTTTTAGATAAATTAGGTGCAAATCTTACAAACGAAAGCAGAAAGCTTTCCCAGAAAGTAAAGAATTCCACAGATGCCAGCAAGCTGATGAGCGAAATTACCGCAGAAAATAAAAATATTCAGGAAAATCTGACGGCTATCGGCAAGCTGTATTATGATGTGTACAGAGAAGAACCGGAAGAAGCATTCAGAGAAATGGTGGATGCTATCACCAAATCAGAGCAGAGAATTACAGAATTGCAGGAGTCTATTAGAATTATCCGCGCCAGAGAACCGGAACTTGTTCCAGTGCCGGAAGATGTGCCTGCACCTGCCAGAATTACAGCACAGGCCAAACCTTCTGCCATGGTCTGCATGGGATGCGGAAATACTTACCCCGGCGGAACGGCCTTCTGTTCTGTCTGCGGTCAGAAGTTAGTGCCACAGTATCAGGATGCGGCCGCTGCGGCTGCTGCCCCTGCACAGACTGCTGCTGATGTACAGGTACAGCCGGAAGAACCTATCACAGAAGAAGAAAAAGCACAGGTCGTGGATGCCGAAATTGTAGATAGTCCTGCACAGGAAACAGAAGCAGAAAATATTCCGGATGATGCAACAAAATTCTGCCCGTACTGCGGAAAGAAGATTGAAACTCCCGGTCAGCAGTTCTGCGAAAACTGCGGTCATGCAGTCTGAACCGTGATGAAACAGCATATTCATATTGCAGTCATTGCTTCTACAATTGATGAAGATTATCAAAGCGGTATCCTGAGCGGTATCCGTCAGTTTGCATCAGCAAACGGTATTACTCTGGCGCATTTTGCGGCATCCGGCAATATCGGTGGTGATGAAAGACATGATACAGGAGAATATAATATTTTCTCTCTGGTGGATTTTCAGCAGTTTGACGGTGTCATTCTGCTGATTAATACCATCCAGAATGTGAAATATCGTGAAGCCGTTCTGGAACGGGTACGACATATCCATGTGCCGACAGTCTGCATTGATAAGGATGTGCCGGAACTTTACAGCATCTGCATTGATAACGAGAAGGCAATGTGCAATATCGTGGAGCATTTTATTCTGCATCACGGGTACACGCGCATTAATTATGTATCAGGGCCGGCGGATAATATCGACAGCAGTCAGAGACTGAAAGCTTATCGGGATGTGCTAAAAAAATACGGCATTCCGTTGGAAGAAAAACGCATCTATCATGGAAATTTTGTCTCGCATGACGGTGCAAATGCCGTGCAGAAGTTTTTGCAGGATGAAATGCCGCAGGCGATTGTCTGCGCCAATGACAATATGGCAATCGGTGTGATGAATGCTCTGGCAGTGCGTGGTATTCGTGTACCGGAAGAAATCGCTGTTTCCGGATTTGATTATACTTACAATGCCCGGAATTATGCGCCGTCGCTGACTTCTGTAGAACGCCCTTTGGAGCGTGTCGGACAGCTTGCCTGCCGGAAGATTCTCAATCATCTGGAGGAAATTCCGCAGGAACGAAGCGAAATCATGGATACACAGTGCCGTTTTTCCCAAAGCTGCGGATGCAATCAGGTGTCTCTTATGGATACAGATGAATTCAAAAAACGGAATTTTACTGTTCTGGAGTCTTTTTCGGAAGATATTTCCCTTATCAGCCGGATGGCTTCTGCCCTGACATCCTGTGACAGTCTGGAACATTATGCAGAGAATCTGAAGCCGTTTATCCGGGAAATCAACTGCAAAGAATTCTGGCTCTGTCTGTGCGATAGCTGGACACAGGGCATCATGGCTGATGAGAATGAAGAAAATTATCTGATGCATATTCTGTCGCCGGAGGATTATATCATAGAAGGCTACGGAAACAGAATGCTTGTTCCGCTGGCATACCGGGACGGCAGTTTCTTTGAAATGTGGGATTTTTCGGTTTTGGAAATGCTTCCGGGCTTGTTCTCTGATGAAAACGAACGCGGAGAATATTATTTCGTGCCTTTGCATATCGGCGAGCGAACGCTCGGATATTGTGTCATGAAAGACAGTCCGTTTCCGGTGAACAGCAAGCTGTTTCATAATTTTATTACCAATATCAGCAATTCTCTGGAAAGTGTCAGAAAATTTCTCTGTCTGAACCGTATCACCCAGAAATTAAATAAATTATACACTGTCGATACGCTTGCCAATATCAACAACCGGAACGGATTCCGCATCAGCACACAGCATTTGTTTCAGGCATGTATCCGGGAACGGAAGCCTGTCATGCTGATGTTTCTGGATATGGACGGACTGAAATATATCAACGATACATTCGGCCATAAGGCAGGAGATAATGCTATCTGGTGCATGGCAGAAGTGCTTCGTCAGGTATGCACAGAACAGGAAGTCTGCTGTCGGTTCGGCGGTGATGAATTCATCATATTTGCGGCGGATTATACAGAACAGAAAGCAGAAAACCTTTCCCGGAAAATCAGGAATCTTCTGGAAGAAACCAATCGGAAGAAAAAATTCTCCTATACATTGGCGGCAAGTCTGGGATATTATATCTCTGTGCCGGAAGAAGATACAAATTTATTTCAGCTTGTGACGATTGCTGACCATATCATGTATGAAGAAAAGAAAAGGCATAAAAATTCGCACTATCTCAAACAGGGCATTTTTCGCCCTGGTATGGAATAAAACCCCTGCTGAATCAGCAGGGGTTTTATTCTGTGAGGATTAAAGATAATAAGAAAGAAATTATTTGGCATTAATTGGGCAGTCTTCCTGTTTGAGCAGGCCGACAATCAATTTCATAACATTCAGAGAGTCAATATTATCCGGCACTTCGTTCAGGTTCAGGTCAGCATTTGCCAGACCCTGTTCTGTCATAGTATCTTTGCCGAGAATCGTCTTGTTAATCAGAATCACATCAAGAATATCAACAGAACCGCTTTCATCCGCATCGCCCCATACTTCGGCAGCGGCTTTTTCTTTGTAGAAGACTTCCACAGATTTGAGGGTGATTTCGCTGAGTTCTGTTTCGCCCTGACCGCCGTACCAGAAACCAAACTGAATATTGCCGTATTCTTCGTTGAGGTCAATGCTTGCCGGAGGCATCCAGGCAATTTCGATATCGCCGGCTTCGGTATTGGTGACTACATAATTCCAGTCTGCGCCTTCGGGAGCCCACTGCATCCAGTCATCGCCGACAGATGCGCCGATTCCATAAACAAGCTTGTCGAGGTCGGTATCAGCAGATACTGTGAAGACAACAGCATGAACGTCATCTCTTTCATTGAGGCCTAAATCATCCATAAAGCTGATTTCGCCGGACATATCGCCTGCTTTGATAGTTTTATTGAGGGTAGTCTTCTTGCTGGCAGTATACTTGAAAGTCTGTGTTTCAGTGTAGGTTACAGCACCGCCTACGAGGTCAACAGCGGGAATTTCGGTATATTCTTCTGCATCTTCCACACCGTACCAGTACTGGAAGGAAATCGCGCCGGATGTTTCATAAGGCTGTACAGCTTCCGGAACGTCCCAGATAACACTGAAATATTCACCAAGCTGATTATCTTCGGAAGACAGATAATAGCCGTAACCCGGAGTGATACCGAATTCAACGCCTGCTTCTTCATATTCTGTGATTTTATCCTGACCCATGTCATTATACCAGTAACCTGCATCTTTGGTAGTAGCAACACCCTTTGCAGCCTTTGCAGATTCGGTATCAGCAGCAGAGCCGTTTTCCACGTTCAGGCCACCGCCGTACATGAAATTCTTGACACTCTGTGTACTCTGGATAGTTGCCTGAAGTGATTCGATAGTAACACTGCCCTTTGCGCCGACACTGGACAGACCGAAATCAGAATAATTGAACTTGTGGCTGTTGAGAGGGTCGGTGCCTTCTACAGGGTTGACTTCAAGCTTGGCATAATATTCTTCATCATAGCCCTGAGTCAAAGTGAGAGGAGTTGCAAATTCAATCTGACGAGCCTGTGTTGCACTCATAGTGCCTGTGCCGTCGCCGTTATCTGTGAACGACCATGTACCGCTCTTTCTGTTGGTAGTTGTCTGACCGTCCTTGATGGAAAGAGAATGTTCATCTTCGGTCGGTTCAGTTGTATCCGGAGTTACTGCCGGAGTTGCTTCTTTATTGCTGTTTACTTCAATCGACTTGATAGTGATGGTATTGCCGTCACTGTAGTAGTTTCTGAATTCAAATTCACCGTCATACTTGCTGTTGTAAGCATCTTTATATTTCAGGTCGAGTTTGGAAGTATCAATGACGATAACAATTTCGCCGTCAACGGCAGTCACGCTTGTGCCGGGAACTTCAGAGCCGTCAGAGGTATCAACCCAGCCTGAGCCATCCCATTCCATCCAGTAGGGGGAATCTGCAATGCCGATACCGAAACCGTAGGAAACAGAACCGGTATAACTGCCTGTATCCAGCGTAATGGTGATATTCTTGATGCCTTTTTCAGCCAAATCTGCGGTGAAAGCTCTGTAAGTGCCTTTTTCCTTGACATCTGCAACGGAAGAAGAAGTTTCTTTTTCGGTAGTTGCTTCTGTTGCTTCTGTTTCTGTTGCTTCGGTAATTTCTGTAGCTTCCAGCGTGTCGTCAGTGGCATCTGTTACGGCTTCTGTTTCAGTTTCGGTAGCTTCAGTCACAGCAGGGGTTTCATTAGCGGTAATCTTATTGATAGTGACAGTTCCGCCTGTACCGCTGTAGTAGTTTCTGAACTCGAAAGTGCCATCATATTTACTGTTGTAGGCATCTGCATATTTAAGAACGAGGTCAGAAGTGTCGATTGTGACAGTCACTTCTTTTCCGGCGGTGACTGGAACGGAAATTCCCTCAACGGAAACAGTACCGCCTTTGGTATCAACCCAGCCTGAGCCGTCCCATTCCATCCAGTAAGGGGAATCTGCAATGCCGATACCAAATCCATAGGAGAAATTTCCGGTATAATCGGCGGTCAGTGAAACGGTAATAGTCTTGATACCGCTTGCGGCGATATCGGCAGTATAGCCCTTATAAACGCCGTCAACTTCGAGAGTATCCAAAGCAGCAGCAGAAACGCTCATAGAAGCTGTTTCCACAAAAGTCGGCAGAACAAAAGCGTTTGCAGAAATGCACATGACAGCGGCAACAGCGGCAGCTTTCATACGGTTTGTCATGCTTCTTGTTATCATAATCAAATCTTCCTTTCTGAAATAATCAGTAAATAAATTAAATAACGTACAAAATTTTATACACAGTGATGACAAAAACTGTTCACTATGTGTTCATATTACTATTATATCACATACGAAAACGTTTTTTGTGAATAAATTATGAATTTTTGCTAACTTGGGGGAGTCTTTATGTAGAAAAAATTTGTCACAATTCGTGCAGTTTGAACAAAGTGTGAACAATTTAAAGATTGATTTAATAAACTGCATAAAACTATTATACCAGATAGCAAAAAAAGTTCCCTTTGATAAAGGGAACTTTTCAGAAGTTTCATTACATTGCATTCCGGTTTTCCAGAGCCTTATAGAGCGTGACTTCATCTGCATATTCCAGCATACCGCCCACAGGCAGACCAAACGCCAGACGGGAAACTTTCACGCCGAGCGGTTTCAGAAGCTGTGAGATATAAGCCGCAGTGGCATCACCTTCAACAGTCGGATTCGTTGCCATGATGACTTCTTTCACATCACCGTCCTGTACTCTCGAAAGCAGGGAACGGATTTTCAAATCATCCGGCAGAACGTTCTTCAAAGGCGAAATTAACCCGTGCAGAACGTGATAAACGCCGTGATATTCTCCGGTGCGTTCAAAAGCGGAAATATCTTTCGGAGTTTCCACCACACAGATGACAGATTTATCTCTGGAAGCATCTTCGCAGATGGGACACAGGGGCTTGTCTGTCAGATTTTCACAGCACTGACAGTAATGCACGGTATTCCGTGCATTCAGCAGAGCCTGTGCAAAGGCTTCGACATCAGCCGTATCCATCGCCATGACATGATAGGCAAGCCGGGCAGCGGATTTCATCCCGATACCCGGCAGTTTTGCAAACTGTTCTGTCAGTACGACAAGCGGCAGTGCATCATGATTTGCCATATGGATTCTTAGAATAAGCCGGGCAGGGAAACACCGCCGGTGATTTTGCTCATTTCATCTTCAGTCGTCTGTTCAATCTGGCCGACTGCTTCGTTGACGGCACTGATGATTAAATCCTGAAGGGTTTCGATATCTTCGGGGTCAACGACTTCTTTCTTGATGTTCAGAGACTTGATAGTTTTCTTACCGGTCATGACCAGCTCAACAGCACCGCCGCCAACAGTGGCTGTAAAGTCACGGGCTTCGATATCATCTTGCAGTTCGGTAATCTGGTCCTGCATTTTCTGTGCCTGACGTATCATCTGGTTCATGTTCTGGGCGTTATTGCCTGCGCCCTTGGGTACTCTTGCTCTCATGATGGTTTTTCTCCTTTTGATTAGAATAATTTTAAAAAAATAAAAATCTTTTATATAACAGTGGTCTGTAAACCGCTGTTTTTAGCGCGTTCAATCATTTCTTCCACAGGTCTGGGCTTCACGGCTTCGGCAGAACATTTCGCACGGATAACAAAGCGTTTTCCGGTGATGCGGAAGATGGCTTCGCTCAGGGAACGGGCATTTTCTTTCTGCTTGAACATGGTAAGAAACATTGTGTTTTCGGCAGTGATGAGAATAATATTCGCATAGAAAACAGCTTTTGCCCCTGCAAGTGTTCCCTGTACTGCCGGATTGAGTTTTCCGCATTCTTCAAGAATTTCATTCCACTGTGGAAACGGTTTGAAATCGGACATTTTGAGACTTTTCAAATCGACTTCGGGCTTGGGTTCGGGTTCGGGAGAAGCGTGCGGTTTTGTCAGCGGATGTTCTGTGACAGGCTGATGCTGTTCGAGCTGTGTGATTCTCTGCATTAACTGCTGAATTTCGGCAGAATCTGCCGGGGCGGAAACAACAGCAGACGGTGCGGAAGTACTGCAAATCCGGATAAGCATCATTTCCAGCTCCACACGCTGGCTGACAGCACGGCTCATGCGTTCCCGGCAGGTCTGAAAGTGATTTAGAATCTGCATGATAGTGTCCATATTCTGTTCAGATGCAAGCTTCTGTAAAGCAGGAACTTCATCTGCCATGCAGTGCAGAAGGGAAATATCTCCGGAAGCTTTCAGAAGCATGACATCTCTCTGCATGAGGATTAATTCTTCACAGAGTCTTTGCAAATCTTTTGAATTTTCGTGAAGCTGTGCGATAATTTCCAGAATGCCGGAAATATCTTTTTGCTGAATTTTTTCAAGAATCTGTGTTAAATATTCCCGTCCGGCTGTGCCGGAAGCTTCTGCTGTCATCTGTGCAGTGATGGTTTCACCATAAGCAGAGCACCTGTCAAGCAGGGAAATGGCATCACGCATACCGCCGTCAGAAAGCTTGGCCATGAGTTCGGCCGCAGAGGGTTCAATGCTGATATGTTCCTGTTCTGCAATGTAAAGCAGACGGGAGACTAAATCTTTTTGCCGGATTCTGCGGAAGTCATAACGCTGGCATCTGGAAATAATAGTTGCCGGAACTTTATGGATTTCTGTCGTTGCTAAAATAAATTTGACATACGGGGGCGGTTCTTCCATGATTTTGAGAAGCGCGTTGAAAGCACTTGTGGAAAGCATGTGTACTTCGTCAATGATGTAAATTCTGAATCTGCATTTTTCCGGCGTATAGACAGTGGCATCACGCAGGTCACGGATATCTTCCACACTGTTATTGGAAGCGGCATCAATTTCGGTCAAATCTGACAAAATGCCCTGTTCAGCGGCTTTGCAGATTTCGCATTCCAGACAGGGGTTGCCGTCGGGGGTAGGATGCAGACAGTTGACTGCTTTTGCGAGGATTCTCGCACAGGTCGTTTTGCCAGTTCCTCTTGAGCCTGTAAACAAATAGGCATGTGCAGTTGTTCCGGATTTTATCTGATTCTGGAGTGTGGTTGTCACCTGTGGCTGAGAAAGCACATCGGCGAAAGTCATAGGTCTCCATTTTCTGTATAAAGCCTGATACATGCCGGCACTCCTTTCTGCTGTGCTCAAAAAAATTTCGGAACATAGGTGTGCAGGCTTGCTGCGGCACATGAGACAATCCGCTTAATGCTGCTCGCTTCCACGCCTGACATGGTTCACGGCGAATCATTGCACAGGGCCCGCACACCTATATTCCGAAAGAAAATCCAGACTTTTCTGAACTCTGTAGCTTATTATAACACATTTTAAAAGAAAATGCAAGTGCCAAAAAGAATTTTTCTGAAAACCGGAATCTTTTTGTCTATAATGTCAAAAAATAAATCCGATTTTTGTGCATGTATACGAATTTTTTTATTTTTCAAAAAATACTTGTCATCTTGTGAAATTTTTGGTATAATGAAATAGGAAAATGATTTCTAACCTCTTTCTCTTATTTTTTGCTGAAAAAGGCATGGCTGTGCTGTGTCTTTTTCACTTCTTTGTTTTTTCAGCTTTTTTGCTTTTGACAGATAAAACAAAAGGCGTTTCTGATTTGCAGAAATGCCTTTTGGTATTATATTTTAATCAATCAAACAAAATCAGAAATTACTTGTCTGTTTTCTTGGTTGTTTTTTTGGTAGTTTTCTTTGCAGTTTCAGTTCTGGGCTTTCTGCCGGATTTCTTTTTGGAAGCAGGAGTTTCTTCAGCCTTTACTTCTTCCACAGTCGGAACAGGAGTTTCTTCTGCTTTTACTTCTTCGGCAGGAACTTCTTCACCGAAAGCGAGCTGGCCTTCTGCGGGAGTTTCTTCAGCAGACTGTTCTGCTTCAGCCTTGGGCTTTCTGCCGGGTTTCTTCTTGGGCTTTTCTTCTTCTGCCGGAGCTTCTGCCTTGGGTTCTTCTGCTGACGGAATAATATTGCTCAGAACAAGAGTTTTGTCCCAGTTGCCTTCGTGAGTGATAACACCTTCTGTGATAGCTGCTTCCAGAGTTTTCTTGCCCTGTGCAACTGCAAGGATTTCTTCGCCGTCACATGTCAGCAGGAAGTCGCGGTCATTGTAGTCAAACGGCTTTACAACAAGTTCGCCGTCTTTAATTTCGATATAGAATGCGCCCTCAGCTTCACCCTGTACATTTACCTGTGCAGCGATATGCTCCTCGATTTTAGAAGCATCTGTCTTGACTACAAGTGCAATTCTAACCTTTTCTACCAGTTCATGATAAGTCATTGCCTTTTCACCTTTCTTTTCTTCAGTTGCAGCAAGCGAAAACATTACGCATTGACCGCAAAAAATAATTATTGGCTTATGGAATTATTATACAAGATATTGCGCCGTTCGTCAATGAAAAAACGGAATTTTCTATATTTAACACAAGATTTTCTTGAAATTCCGGCGATTTTTTAGCCAAAAACTCAAAAGCAGATTTTATGCCGAAAATGCCTGAAAGCGCGGTTCTGATTTATTTTTGCAGGTTTTTGTCTTTTTATACAAAGAATTGAAAAAATTGTGAAAAATCCCTTGACTACTCCGGCAAAAAAGAGTATAATAGAAATATAAATAAACTATCAAGGAGGGATTTCTTTGACTAATATTCTTTTTGCGGCCTCTGAATGTGTACCATTCGTCAAGACGGGAGGTCTGGCCGATGTTGTCGGCGCACTGCCTAAGAATCTCAATAAAGAACGTTTCGATGTCCGTGTGATTATTCCGTATTATACCTGTATTCCCGGCAGATACAGAAATTTCTTTCACTATCGTCATCATTTCTTCATGGACTATGCAGGACGGCAGGAACATGTCGGTATTATGGAATATGAATATCATGGCATTAAATATTACTATGTTGATAACGAGTATTATTTCAACGGCGAAACACCTTACAGCAGTGACCTGAAGTGGGACATTGAGAGATTTACTTTCTTCTGTAAAGCAGTGCTGGCTATGATGCCGGTTATCGGCTTCCGCCCGGATATCATTCACTGCCATGACTGGCAGACCGGCCTGATTCCGGTGCTTCTGCATTCCACATTTGCAACACATCCGTTTTATCAGGGTGTCAAAAGCATTATGACCATCCATAACCTGAAATTTCAGGGTGTGTGGGATATTGATGCATTCCAGCATAATACACAGCTTCCGGATTACATGTTCACACCGGACAAGCTGGAATTTCACAAGGATGCCAACATGCTGAAAGGCGGTCTGGTTTATGCGGACTATATCACCACCGTCAGCGAAACCTATGCGGAAGAAATCAAAACCCGTGAATACGGCGAAGGCCTTGACGGTCTGCTTTCTTCTCGCAAGATGTCTCTGAGAGGCATTGTCAACGGCATTGACTACAGCATTTTTGACCCCAAAAACGACAAGAAGATTTTCTATAACTATGATGTCAGTGATGCCATCACAGGCAAAGCCGAAAACAAGCGCAAACTACAGGAAGAACTCGGACTGGAACAGGACAGCAGAAAAATGCTCATTGGCCTGATTTCCAGACTGACAGACCAGAAAGGCCTGAATCTTCTGAGTGATGTTTTCGAGGGCAGATTCCTGGACGATAACACACAGTTTGTACTTATCGGCACAGGCGAACCGGGCTATGAAAACGCATTCCGTTATTTTGCAGGACGCTATCCGGGCAATGTTTCGGCAAATATCTGCTATAATGACGAACTGGCGCATAAGCTCTATGCGGCTGCGGATATGATGCTTGTACCGTCCAGATTCGAGCCGTGCGGCCTGACTCAGCTCATTTCCCTTCGATACGGTTCTATTCCGCTTGTCCGCGAAACAGGTGGGCTGAAAGATACTGTACAGCCCTATAATGAATTCGACCTCACAGGCACAGGCTTCACTTTCAAGGAATTCTGGTCAGAAGCATTCTTAGGCTCTGTGAACTATGCAAAGTCTGTCTTCTTTAATTATCGTGACAACTGGAATGATATGCTCCGCCGGGGCATGGAACAGGATTTCTCATGGAACAATTCCGCAAAGCAATATGAAGGCATGTATGAATGGCTTCTGGGCAAAAATTAAATCTTGATTTTCTTTAAAATCTCACAGTCAGGGGAAAAGCATCAGTTTTCTGATGCTTTTTTCTGTTGCTATTTTACAAAATTTCTGGATTTCATGCAAAAAAAAGCCTGTTGTCTTGACTTTTCGGCACAATCGGGGTATAATAAATTATGTTATCTATCAAAAAGGGAGTTCTTTTTAGTGAAATTATGCAAGGAATTATATGCGTATCGAGAGATGATTTTCAGTCTTGTCCGTAAGGATTTGCGCGGACGGTACAAAGGCAGTGTCCTCGGATTTCTGTGGACATTCATCAATCCGCTGTTTCAGTTGATTATCTACACAATAGCGTTTTCATTTATTCTGCCCAGCCCGATTGAAAAATATTATCTGCATTTGTTTGTCGCACTGATACCATGGATATTTTTTTCATCCAGCTTGCAGGGCGGTGCAAATTCAATTATGGCGGCGAAAAATCTGGTTTCCAAGATTTATTTTCCCCGTGAAGTGATTCCGATTTCGTATGTCACAAGCTGTTTTGTGAATATGCTTCTGACGTTTATAATTATTTTCTTTGTGGTGATATTTTCGGGAGTGGGGCTGAATCCGCTGGCCATAGCCTGTCTGCCGGTTATCATGCTTGCAGAATATATCATGGCACTGGGATTAGCTTTGCTGTTCTCAGCAGTGACAGTATTTTTCCGCGACATGGAACATATTCTTAGCATCATCACAATGGCATGGATTTATTTGACCCCGGTATTATACCCGATTGATATGATTTCTGACGAGAAAATTCAGAAATTATTTTATCTCAATCCCATGACTTCTGTGATTGTGGCTTACCGGGATGTATTATATTATGCGAAAGTGCCGGATTTGTCTACGCTGGTGATGGCTTTCCTGTTCGGAATTGCAAGCCTGATTCTGGGCGAACTGGTATTCTCAAAACTGAAAACAAGATTTGCGGAGGTATTATAATCATGAATCCAGAAAATGCCATTGAAGTCCGCAATGTGAAGAAAAAATTCAAGATTTTCTACGACAAGGGAAATGATTTGAAAGACAGAATTCTGTTCCGGAATCGGAATCATTATGAGGACAGATGGGTGCTGAAAGGTATCAGTTTCAGTGTCCGGAAAGGCGAAGCTGTCGGCTTAATCGGGCACAACGGATGCGGAAAAAGTACCACGCTCAAACTGCTGACAAAAATTCTCTATCCGGATGAAGGGACTGTCGAAATGGCGGGGAGAGTTTCCAGCCTGATTGAACTTGGTGCTGGCTTTCATCCCGATATGACCGGACGGGAAAATATCTATACAAATGCTTCTATTTTCGGGCTGACCAGAAAGGAAATTGATAAGAGATTACAGGAAATTATTGATTTTTCTGAACTTGAAGAATTTATCGACAATCCGGTGAGAACCTATTCTTCCGGCATGTATATGAGATTAGCCTTTTCCGTGGCGATTAATGTTGATGCCAATATTTTACTGATAGATGAAATACTTGCCGTCGGTGATGCCAATTTTCAGAAGAAATGCTTCGACAAGCTCAGAGAAATCAAAGCACACGGCACGACTATCGTGATAGTTTCCCATGCTCTTGAACAGATTGAGCAAATCTGCGAAACATCCTACTGGATTGAAGACGGCCTGATTAAAGATTCCGGTACGCCGAAAACCGTTCATGACCATTATCTAAAAAGCATGGAGGAAAGACGAAATCAACAGCTTGAAAAACAGCATCATCAGAAAAATCAGGACAAGTCCGAAAATACAGAATCTCCCGAAGCAGAACAGCTTCCGGATTTCTGCGAGAAAACCGCCGTCCGCATGGGGAACGGTGCTGTCCGGTTCACGAATGCCATGCTCTGCAATCTGGAGAATCAAAAGCAGTTTATTTTCAATTCCGAAGATAAAATTAAAATCATTCTGGAATATGAATCTTTTCAGCCGGATTTGAAAGGCAATTTCGGCTACGGCATTTTCAGGGAAGACAGCCTGCACTGTTACGGAACTAATATTCTGATTGAAACAGGCGAATGCATTCCGGTGCAGAAAAAAGGCAGAGTGGAAATCATCTTTCAGAACAGTCTGCTTCCGGCGAAATATTTTCTGGATATTGCAGTACATTCCCATGACGGAATTATTTTGGATGACATCCGGCAGGTGCTTTCGTTCGTCGTTTCCTCTGATAAGCATGATATCGGGGTCTGCCGTCTGCATTCTGCATTTTCATGGAGGTGAATTTTTTTGAGTCTCTATACAAAAATACTCCGGTTTCTGCTTCGTGACCTGTATGCCCGGAATGAAAGCGCAAGAGCAGAAACAAAATCTGTTTCAGAATCACTGAACAGTCAGTTTGCAGAAGCAAAGCAGAAAAATAAGGAATTACAGAACCGGATTTTACAGCTCGAACAGCAGACAAGCGAACTCATACAGGAACTGACACATTCACAGAATTATTTTCAGGAAATTATCGAACAGTCCAATGAGGCACACGACCAGCGCGACGAACGCTCCGAAAAGCGTCTCGACTGTCTCGAACATTACCGGACTGAAACCGAAAAGCGTATGCAGTCTGATGATGAAACAACTCTGGGACTGGCGCACAGAACCGAATGTATTGAACAAGCTCTCCGGGAGTGTCATATCTATGAAAATCCGCTCCAGTTGTTCAATAAGAAAACCTATTCACAGGCCGGTGAAGATGCAATTCTGCTCTATGCCTGTGCTATGCTGGGAATCCCTCTGCAAGAATGCAGTTATCTGGATTTGGGCGCGAATAAGCCCGTTGATATGAGCAACACTTATTTTTTCTATGAACAGGGTGCAAGGGGAGTGCTCCTCGAAGCGAATCCGTTATTAATTCCGGACTTGAAAAATCAGCGTTCGGGAGATATCATTCTGAATCAGGCCGTTTCGGACAAATCCGGCGAAACTGTAACATTCAATATTCTGAATCTGGACGGCCTGTCGAAAATTGGAGATGTTTCCGATATTCTGGAACAGAACCCCTCGGCAAAGCTTGAAAAATCTATCGAAATCAAGACAGTCTGCTATAATGATATTATCGAAACATATTTCGATAACAAAGCCCCTGTTATCCTGAATCTGGATATTGAAGGCCTCGAAATGCAGATTCTCCAAAGCATGAATCTGGAACAGTACCGGCCACTGTTCATCATCATTGAGATGATACCCTATTCCAGAAAACTGACTGCCGGAATCAAGAACACAGAATTATTGCATTATCTGGAATCTAAAAATTATATTGAATATGCCTTTACAGGGATTAACTCTGTTTTTATTGACAAATTCCAGTATGAAAAATTCATTTCCTGAAAGGAGTGCTCCGGTCAATGCAGACCATTAACACAGAAGAAATTATGAAACAAATCCGTGCGGAAATTAAAGAAAAAGGACTCGACAGCTCCATGCTGTCTTTTGAAGAAGTTCCATTTGCACAGGAAATCAGCCATGCAGACAAAAACTTTCAGCTTGCTTCGTTACAGCAGAGCGCAGAATATTTAAGTATCCGGAATCAGATTGAAGCTTACAAGCCGATTGAGGGAAATTTTCTGGTAGTCTTTATCAAGAAAGTCATCCGGAAACTGGTGAAATTCTATATCATGCCCATCATGACCGAACAGAATGCCCTGAACCTGCACACAGCAAATGCAGTTCAGCAGATGAACAATTATATTCAGGACAGACAGGAAGCAGATAGTATTGATATTTCCGCACTGATTTCCCGGATTGAAGAACTCGAAACCAGACAGTCTGCCAGCCGTCAGGAAATGAACGCCCTGAGAAGTCAGATAAAAGCTCTGCAAGCCGAAAATCAGGCACTGAGAGGGCTGAAATCATGAGAATCATTCAGTTTCTGCCGACGCTTGCCTTTGGGGACGCTGTCGGAAATGATACAGTTGCCCTCCAGAATGCTATGAAAGAACTGGGCTATGAAACGGCAATTTTCGCGGAAGCCGTTGACCAGAGACTTCCAAAGGGAACAGCTTCTGACCTGTGTGCCGGAATGCCGGAACTCAATAAAGAAGATGTGATTTTATATCACATGTCCACAGGGTCAAAATTAAACTACGAACTTGAAAAATATCCCTGCCGGAAAATGATGATTTATCATAATATCACCCCCCCGCATTTCTTTCACGGCTATAACGCACAGGCGGAATCCAATGCACAATACGGGCTTGACGGTCTGAAACATCTCGCCGGAAAAATAGATTACTGTTTAGCCGATTCCGATTTTAATAAATCTGATTTAAGAAAAGCTGGTTTCGTCTGTCCGATAGATGTCCGTCCGATTCTGATTCCCTTTTCCGATTATGAAAAAAAGCCGGATTCCGGCATTATCAAGAAATATTCTGACCAGTATCAGAATATTATCTTTGTCGGCAGAATCGCCCCGAATAAAAAACAGCAGGATATTATTTCGGCATTCGCATTCTATAAAAAAAATATCAATCCGAAATCGAGATTGATTTTTGTCGGAAACTGGGGCGGAATGGAAAAATATCACGACCGTCTTGTCAGTTATGTGAACGCTCTGGAATTGGATGATGTTATCTTTACAGGACATATTAAATTTCCGGAAATCTTAGCGTATTATAAAATTGCTGATTTGTTTCTCTGTATGAGCGAACATGAGGGCTTCTGTGTTCCTCTTGTCGAAGCGATGTATTTTCAAGTGCCTGTGCTGGCATATCAGAGCTGTGCTGTGCCATGGACACTCGGCGGAAGCGGATTTCTGACCGATTCCAAAAATCCCGCCGAAACTGCCCTCCTGATGCACAGAATTCTGTCCGATACGGAACTAAGAAAAACAATCATTCAGAATCAGAACGAAAGATTGCAGGATTTTCAGTATGAAAAAATTAAAACTCTGTTTGCAGGTCAGCTCAGGAGTTTTCTACAGGAGAAATCAATATGAAGAAAATAGCATTTGTTATTCCGTGGTATGCTGAAAAAATTCCCGGCGGTGCGGAAATGGAAACCCGCGAAGTTACCAAGCATCTGCATCAGGCCGGCATGGATGTCGAAATTCTGACAACCTGCGTTCGGGAATTCGTCAGCGACTGGAATGAAAATTACTATCCGGAGGGAATCGAAATTATTCAGGGAATTCCTGTCCGAAGATTCAAAGTCCGGAAACGCAATACCAGAGCTTTTGATGAAGTGAATCTCAAGCTGATGAACCGGATTCAGCCCACTGAACCCGAAGAAAAGGTTTTTATTCAGGAGATGATAAACAGTCCGGATTTATATGCTTATATCGCAGAGCATAAAGACGAATATACAGCGTTTGTGTATATTCCGTACATGTTCGGAACGACTTATTACGGCATTGCACAGTGTCCGGAAAAAGCTGTCATGATTCCGTGCTTTCATGATGAAGCCTATCTCTATATGCAGATTTATAAAAAATTATATCCGCAGGTTGCCGGAATGATATTCAATGCCCGTCCGGAACTGGAATTAACTGAAAAAGTCTATGATATTTCCGGAGTTGAAAAAATCGTCATGGGTATCGGCATGGATGTCGATTTGCAGACATATCCGGAAGAATTCCGGAAAAAATTCGGCATTCAGGAAAAATTTATTCTCTATGCCGGAAGAAAGGATTCCGGAAAGAATGTGCATACGCTTCTGAATTATTTCGGTGAATTCAAGAAACGCAATCCCTCGGATTTGAAACTTGTGCTTATCGGTGGAGGAGAAATTCACATTCCGGAGAGTGCCCGGAAAGATACTGTCGATTTAGGCTTTGTCGATATTCAGGACAAATATAATGCTTACGGGGCATCTGAGATTTTATGTCAGCCCTCGAAGAACGAAAGCTTTTCGCTGGTTATCATGGAAAGCTGGCTTTGTCACCGTCCTGTACTGGTGCATGATAAATGCGCTGTGACAAAAAATTTCGTACAGGAATCCAACGGCGGTCTGTATTTCAATGACTATTTTGAATTTGAAGGCTGTCTGAATTATTTTCTGCATCATTTGGAAGAATCCGACATCATGGGCGAAAACGGCAGGGAATATGTCATGAAGCATTTCGACTGGAATGTCATTACCGAAAAATACAGGGCATTCTTTGAAAAAATAGAAAAACGGCAAGGGGAATGCCTATGAGTGTATTTCTGATTTTGATGGCAGTCAGCATGTTTCTGTGTCTCGCGACGAGCTGTCTTCTGTTTTATAAAAGGCATGTCGCGGAAATTCTGACATTGGGGATTTCCTGGTTTTTCTGTTCCTATGTATTCAGTACAATGATATTATTTCTGCTGGATGTGTATCAGCTCGAACGCGGAATGCAGGCGACATGTTTCACGGATGCCGTGGCATTTCTAACGGCGGTGCTCACTTGCAGGAAAGTACCTTTGCAGGAGCTGAAAGAGGGATTCAGTCCCGAAAAGGAACTGAAAGTGTTTGTGATTCCTCTGCTGGTTGCCCTCATAGGAATGCCTTTTGTCAGTCAGAAGAATGAACTGTTCGGCATGGGACAGGATGAGGGCGTTTATCAGTGCGTGGCGATTAATTTCATGAATGGTTATGATGACCGCCAGCAGGATTTTGAAGAATATCAGCTTCTGGAATCTGATGAAGCAAGGGAAAATTTTCAGATAGCCGTGCATAATAAGCTTGTCGGATATGATATTCCAAGCAAAGATTATCCCGAAACCGTCTATGACCGTGATATCAGTCCGGTATCAGGGATTTATCACGGCATACCGACATATGCAGCATTGCTTGCCATGTGGGGAACGGTGACGGGAATAGAACACATGGCGGATATTCAGACAGTATTCTATCTGCTGAGTGTTTTTCTGATTTGCTTTGTCTGCGATAATTTAAAGCTGAAAGCCTTTTCCAAATTGATTTCTGCTGTGATGTTAGCATTGTCGCCGGTGGTGATATGGGTAGCAAAATCTTCTCTGACGGAAATGTTTCTTGCTGTTCTGATATTATTATTTTTATATTTCCTGACGGATAAAGAACATCCGGAAGATTATTTTTATTCTATCATTCCGATAGGGGTATTCAGTTGTTATCATGTTTCTATCTATACGGTGATGCCGTATGTGATGATAATCTATGCCGGAATGTATTTCTTCACAAAGCGGAAAGTTTTCGCTTCAATGCTGTTGTTTTCGGTGCTGGGCTATCTGATAAGCTATCTCATGATGAGACATATTCAGCCGTTCTACACAATGAATAACTATCGTTTTGTATTCAATCAGCATATCACAATACAGAATATTACAGAAACGGTACTGCTTACCAGCGGAGTGCTGATAATCCTCTGCATGATATATATTCTAATAATCTGGAAGATGAAAAAAACAGTTTCTTTGGAAACGTTTCTGACAAAGCGTGAAAATATGGTCATGATGCAGTGGATTCTGGTTTGCCTGACAGCACTTCCGCTGATTTATATCTTATATAAGGCATTCAGCAAGCTGGATTCAATTGCAGATGTTTCCGCACTGACACTTGCCGGATTTGTTCTGAATTCGGGAGTGCTGCTGATTCCTGCCGGAGTGATAGTATTATTCATCCGGCCGAAGATATTTCTGGAACAGGAAAGCAGGCTTGTGATTTTTGTATCATTTTTCTACTGTATTCTGATATATTCGGCGTTTCTGCGATTCCAGATAGAGTATTATTATTATTATGCAAGATATTTAGTGCCGTTTGTTCCGGTGGCAGTATTATTCGCCGTCACAGCACTTGATAAGCTGGATAAAAAAATCATCATGACGGCATCTGCTGTCAGTGTCTGTGCTGTGATACCCTATTCCGGATTTCTGGTTTCTCATAAAGATGATACTCGTATGGAATGGAATATTCTGGAAGATGTCACGGAACAAATCGACAGTCATGACTGCGTTGTGATTGAAACCGGAGTTCTGCCGACAATGTGGCTTCCTGTCCGTGCTATGACGGATGCTTCTGTATTTCCCTCTGAAAAAAATCTGACAGAACAGCTCAGAAATCTTTCAGGACACTATGAAACAATTTATGTTATCAGTATGACAGATTACACCTATCGGCTTGACGGCAATCTGGAAATTCTTTACCGGAACACTGTACACTGTTCCGAAGATAAAAATCAGGGAGCATTTTCCTCTATGCCAATGGCATTTTCTGAAACAGAAGAAAATTTATATCTCTATCGTTATCTGAATTATCAGACTTTCTATACAGCCGAAGATGTCGAACGCTTCCAGTTATACGGCATTGATGATTATGATAAAGATTTCTGCTGGACAATCAGTCAGGCATCTGCGGTGCGCTGTACCCTCCGGAAGAAAGCCTACGCCATGACTCTGACCCTCGGAAGCACTCTCCCTCTGAAAGAAATGGGAAAGGAAAGATTCACAATCCGGCTTTCCGTCAACGGCATTCTGGCAGATGTGGAAGTCCTCACCCGGCAGAACAATCACCAGATAATTACACTGGAAATTCCCGAAATCTGCCTGAATGACGGCTCAAACATCATCAGTTTCCAGACAGATGTATGGCAGGCTTCTGCCGTCAATCCTGCTGATACCAGAACTATCGGCATCCCTATCAAATCACTTGTATTTCAAGAAAGGTAGTGAACTATGAAATTAATCATTCAGATTCCCTGCTATAACGAAGAAGAAACACTCGAGCTTGCCTACCGGGATTTGCCCCGGAAAATCAAGGGCATTGACGAAATCGAATATTTAATCATCAACGACGGCAGTCAGGACAATACCGTGCAGAAAGCCCGTGAACTCGGCTTTCATCATATTGTATCATTCAAACAGAACAAAGGACTTGCCAAAGGCTTCATGGCTGGACTGGATGCCTGTCTGCATCTGGGTGCAGATATTATTGTCAATACGGATGCCGATAATCAGTACTGCGGTGCGGATATTAAAAAGCTTGTCCGTCCGATTCTTGAGAATAAAGCTGATATTGTCATTGGTGAAAGACCTATTGACCAGACGGAGCATTTTTCATGGCAGAAGAAGAAATTCCAGCACCTGGGGAGCTGGGTTGTGCGTGTGGCATCCGGAACGGATATTCCGGATGCGCCCAGCGGATTCCGTGCCTATTCCAGAGAAGCCGCCCTCAGAATGAATGTCGTAAATGAATATACCTATACGCTCGAAACGATTATTCAGGCAGGACATAACAAAATCGCGATGACTTCCGTACCCATCCGGACGAATGCTGAAACCAGACCTTCCAGATTGTTTTCCAGTATGTGGAAATATATGAAACGTTCTGCAACAGTCATCACACGTTCTTTTGTGATGTACAGTCCGCTGAAATTTTTCAGCATTGTAGGAGGAATTCTGTTCCTGCTGGGTGCAATACTGGGTATCCGGTTTCTGATATTTATGGCGATGGGTGACGGCGCAGGGCATGTACAGTCGCTGATTCTGACAGCAATTCTCATCATGCTGGGATTCCAGACAATCACAATCGGACTGCTGGGAGATACTATCGCCGCTAACCGGAAAATTCTCGAAGATGTTCAATATCGTGTCCGCAAAATCGAATGCGACCCGATACGCAGAAGGATAAAGAGCCATGAAAAAAAAGCTGATTCAGGTCATTAAAATTATTTTCTTTCTGCTGGTGATTTACTTTCTGGGAAGTTACTTTCTGGATAACTGGGAGAAAATTAAAGAAATCGACTGGAATATTGATGCATTCAGTCTGACAGTGTCATTTCTGCTGTATTTTGCCTATATCGTGACACTGGCTTCATTGTGGCATTTTATCACGAAGCTGAATCAATGCAGTATCGGGCGTTTTGATGCCGTGATAGCCTATCTGTATTCTATTCCGGGAAAATACATTCCGGGGAAAGTGTTCATGTTAGCGGCGAGATGCCCGGCATATGAAAAACAAAATCAGCCGTTACGGAAGATTACTGTCTGCTTTCTGCTGGAAAATGCCTGTACGCTTCTGGGCGCGGCGTTTCTGTTTCTGAGTTCGCTGTTCTTTTTTCCAAATGATTTGCTCGAAAATTATAAATATCTGACGGTTCTGCTGATAATTGCATTTTTTATCTGCATCAACCCGAAAATAATTAATTTCTTTCTGGGCATTGTCGGAAAAATCGCTAAGAAAGATATGCTGATTCCAGTGACGTATCCGGAAATGCTGAAAACGGTTTTATTATTCATAGCGAACTGGTTAGTTGCCGGTTCGGGATTCTATATGCTCGTACATGCGGTATATCCTGTACCGGCTTCGCAGTGGCTGTATATCGGCGGAATCTATGGCTTATCGACGATAATCGGGATTCTTGCGCTGTTCGCACCAAGCGGATTGGGTGTCCGGGAAGGCATTCTGACCGCCGGACTCTGCTTAATCATGCCCGAAGAATATGCTCTGACTATTTCCCTGATTTCAAGATTATGGCAGACTGTTGCTGAAATTATCCTAGTTTCCGGTGCATTTCTGGTGAATCAGGCTGTCAAGCTCTCGCACAAGCACGGACAGAATATAGAAAACAACACTCAGGAATAAATTTCCTGAGTGCTTTCTTTTAGGACTTATTTTTCTGATAAATCAGCGACAAGCCTTTCAGCAATAAATCATCATCGAGAATGATTTCGGACTTACAAAGAGGAATCACCGTTCCGGAAAGTCCTCCGGTTGCAATAACAGTGCATTTTTCTCCGAGTTCTTCTTCGATTCTGGAAATCATGCCGTCAAGTGAAGATGCCGTCGCGTACATGATGCCCGATTTCATACAGTCAACCGTATTCGAGCCGATGACTTTTTTCGGAGCTTCAAAGCCGATTTTCGGGAGCTGGGAAGTCTTGTCAACAAGCGCATTCATCGAAACCGCCATGCCGGTCATGATAACTCCGCCGATATACTGCTTTTTAGAGTTAATCACGGAAAGCGTTGTCGCCGTGCCCATATCAATGATAATCTGCGGAACGGGATATTCATGCAGACCTGCAACAGCATCCACAACCAAATCAGAGCCGAGCTGTGCCGGATTATCAATGACGATATTCAAGCCCGTCTTGATGCCTGCGCCGACCACCATGACTTTCTTTCCAGTGTACTTCATGACGGCTTCTTTGAGCGTAGCAGTCACGGACGGCACGACAGAAGAAATAATAGCATCATCAATCAGATTTTTATCAATACCGTGCATATCCAGAGCCATTCTGATTCCGGAAGCATATTCGAGCGCAGTTGCGGACTGATTGGTAGAAAGCCGTTCCCGGAACAGAATCTGATTATTTTCATCAAAACAGCCGAGTACAATATTTGTATTCCCGACATCAATTGCTAACAACATAAAAAATCAATCTCCTTATTGATTGTTATCTTCTTCAACATATTCTAAAATATCCGCCGGCTGACATTGCAGAAGTTCGCACAGTCTGCCTAATACTTCAAAAGAAATATCTTTTCCCTCACGGATTCGCTGTAAAGTTCTTTGACCGAGAATTTTTTCTTTTTGTATACGATAAGTGCTATATCCAGCATCTTTTAAGGCTTTCAGAACATCCATTTTATATTTTACTGGCATCATATCACTCCTTTAGGAATAATTGACAAATTTTAAATTGATATTTTATTCATTTTACCGATTGACATAAACTCATAATGGGTTTATAATATATAATATACAAAGGGGGTGAAACTATGAACTATACAAAGTTTAAGGACTACTGGAAAGCCCTCAACGCCTGTCATAATAACCTGCTGAATCTCACATCGGAAAGAGAACAGCGCAGAAAAGAAGGCAATACCGATATGGAAACCTTTATTGAAGACCAGCTTCAGAAAGAATTCCGCAGAATGGATGATTTATATCATACGCTCCGTCATATCGAAGAAAATGATATTTTTCTTTCTTCCTGACAGAATTCTTCCCAGAGTTCCTGACCGGAATAGAATTTATCCGGATTGTGCCATGCACCGTCTGCGGAATTTGCCTTGCCGTCAGTCAGAATCGCAACCGCACAGGTGACAGCAAGGAACAGTTGCCGGCTGATGGCTTCACCTTCAAGCGCACGGCTTTCAATCATATATGAACCCGATGTGAGACGGGTCACAAAGATATTATGATTTTCCGGCTCAGGAACATAAAAACCGAAATATGCTTTCTTATCAAAAATTTTTATCTGATTGAAATTAATACTGAATTCCGGCAGATTCTGCATTGTCTGTAACAGCTCGTCGAGCTGGATTAGTTTTTCATTTTCCGTTCGGATGATAAAGCTTCTGCCCATTGAATCACCTCCGAGACAAATTTCGGCGTGATGGCTTTCGGAATCGGAAAAGGCAAATCTGTATAGTTTGCATCATCTATCGGGATGATAACATGCAGATGTTTATCCTCTGCCATGATGTGAAGCCAGTAATACGGGTCATCATAGCCAAGCTTGATATGCCAGATATAAGTATTTCCGTTGCAGATGATTTTTCTTCTGCCTTTGGTGCGGACAGCCATATTATAACACTCTTTCTGCGTGACGAGTCACATGACAGCCGACATTCACCGAGACAGGCAGTCCGGCAATGTGAGTCGCTCCTTCTTCGATATTGACATATAAAGCCGTTACCGTTCCGCCGAATCCCTGTGGGCCTATGCCTAATTTATTGATTTTTTCGAGCATTTTCTGTTCTAATTCTGCATAGAGAGGTTTCGGATTCCGGACAGAAGCATCACGGCAGAGGGCTTTTTTGGCGAGCAGAGCGCATTCCTCGAAGTTTCCGCCGATTCCCACGCCGACCACAATCGGCGGACAGGGATTGCTTCCGGCTTTTGCGATGCAGTCAACCACAAAATTGACAATATCATCATGAGAAACAGCCGGAGTCATCATCTTGAGCTGAGACATGTTTTCACTCCCGAAGCCTTTCGGACATACGGTAATTTTGATATTTTCGCCCTCGACAAGTTCCAGATGAAGAACCGCAGGTGTGTTATTTTTGGTGTTGACTCTTTCGAGCGGGTCGCCGACGACAGAACATCTTAAATATCCCTCTGTATAGCCTTTTGCAACTCCGGCATTGACGGCATCACGGAGTGTTCCGCCGACAAGATGCACATCCTGACCGAGTTCGATAAATACGACAGCCATGCCGGTATCCTGACAGATAGGAAAATCTTCTTCTCTGGCGGCCTGTAAATTTGCGATTAAATCATCAAAAACGGCTTTGCCGACAGGAGATTTTTCTTCTTTGGCACAGCTTTTTATTTTTTTCTCCAGATTTTCGGGGAGAATTTTATTCGCCTGAATACATAATTCAGCGACAGCGTCAGTAATTTCCTGAATATTGATTTCTCTCATAATTTCAATCCTCCATGATTTTTCCGTTAATCATCACGAAAACAGGGTCATTCATGATGTCGAGAGGGTCATCTTTGAACAGTACCAAATCTGCATCGAGGCCGGCTTCGATTCTGCCGATTCTGTCAGAAACACCAAGAATATCAGCAGCTTCCGAAGTGATAGCTCTGAGCGCAGCTTCTCTGGGGAGTCCGCCTTTGACGGCAAGTGCTGCCGATAACGGCAGATATTGAATCGGTACTTCCGGATGGTCGGTACAAATAGCGATATGAACACCTTTTTCGTATAATTTGGCAGCATTTGAGATTTCAAGCTTGCTCATTTCAGGCTTGCATCTGTCACAGATAACAGGGCCTACAATCATAGACAAACCCCATTCGCCGAACAAATCAGCAGCAATGTGTGCGCCTGTTCCGTGGATGATAACAAAATCAAGACCGAATTCCTTTGAGATACGCACGGCCGTACAGATGTCATCTGCACGGTGACAGTGGAAATGTGCCTTGACATTGCCGTCAAGCAGAGGCAGAAGGGCTTCGCATTTTGCATCATATTCCGGAGGTTCTTCTTCATCCGGATGTTCTTCAAAACGCTGTAAGCGTTCAGAATAAAGTTTAGCTTTCTGAAGCCCTTCACGAATCAGGGCAGCGGTGGCCATACGTGTGACAGGCATTTCTTCACGGTCGCTGTAAACGGATTTTGGATTTTCGCCGAGTGCAAATTTCATTCCGCAGGGTTTTATCATCATTTCGTCAGTGCACCGGCCGAAAGTTTTCATCAGGAGCATTTCTCCTCCGCAGGCATTGGCACTGCCGGGGGAGACCAGAACGGAAGTGATACCGTTTTGACGGGCTTCTGAAAAGCATCTGTCATACGGATTGATGCCGTCAATTGCCCGAAGCTGAGGGGTGAACGGGTCGGAAATTTCGTTGCAGTCATCACCTTCGAAATCAATGCCGTCTTCAATAATGCCAAGATGTGTGTGTGCATCAATAAAACCGGGAAACAGCAAACCACTCTGCGCATCAATATCCTGCTCGGAAACAGAATCGGGTCTGCCCTGTTCGACAGCGATAATTTTTCCGTTCTGAATTTCTACATAGCCATAGAAATGCATATCTTCTGTCATAGAGTAAACTTCAGCATTATAGATTATCATAATAAATTAATTCTCCTTGTTTTCAATGCCTAAGACGTTCAGAATTTCAGAGACACCAGCGGATGGACTGTGGGAAGCATCTGCAACGTGAGTACAGTGCTTCTGATAAATTACATAACGCTTGTCATATAATTCTTCAAGCTGCTGACGGGTATTGTTCCGGACGATAGGCCTGTCAGAATCAGCAATTCTGAAATAGCAGGTACGGAACGGCACGTCAAGCAGAACGACATAGCCGTGCTGACGGGCGATTTCGGCATTGACATCACGGAGCATTGCACCGCCTCCGCAGGAAATCACGCCGGAGCGTTCAGAGAGTTCACGGACAGCCTGCGTTTCGAGGTCACGGAAATAGGGTTCGCCGAATTTTTCAAAAATTTCGGGAATTTTCATGCCTGCCTGCTGTTCGATATAATCATCCATATCAATGAAGTCACAGCCTAATTTTTTTGCCAGTTTTTCGCCGATGGTAGATTTTCCGCATCCCATGAAACCGCATAGAAAAATAGTCATGCCTGATTCTCCTTTTTTTCAATTGGGAATAATCTGTTGATTTCCTGTTCCATTTCAGAGATTAAGTTTTCAATATCCTCACGCTGGAATCTGGAGTTATACCAGATTTCGTGCGCTCTGACGGCCTGCCATACCAGCATGGATGCACCGCCGACGGCTGTTTTTCCGAAAGCTCTTGCTTTTTTCATCAGGAGCGTTTCTGTCGGATTGTAAATCACATCAAATACGGCAGAGCATTTCTGAATCAAGTTATCCCTGACAGGACAGTTATCTGTTTTCGGGAACATGCCGACAGGGGAAGCATTCATGATTAAATCAAAAGCTTCGTCGAGCGTATCTGCTGATGCAAGACGGATTTTCGCATCAGGCCGTATGTTTTTGATTTCCTGTACAAGAGTTTCTGCCCGTTGCTGATTGGGTTCGGAAATCGTCAGTTCTGCGCCTCGGATAACGGCTTCAATTGCCATCATACGGCCGACCCCTCCGCTCCCGATAAGCAGAATTTTTCCGTTCAGTGCAGGCACGCTTCTGGTAAAGCCGGTACAGTCTGTATTATAGCCATAAGCTTTGCCGTCAGAATTCACCGCCACACAATTGACGGAATGATATAATTTTGCAGTCTCATCAAGTTCATCCAGAAAGGGAATTATCTCTGTCTTGTACGGAATGGTGATATTAAAGCCATTTAAGGTTTTCAGTTCCGGAATTCTTTGTTTCAGTTCTTCCGGAGCAATATCTGTCAGGCTGTAATCTGCCTGTTTTCCGGATAATCTGAATAATCTTTCATGAATCCACGGCGACATGGAATGCCCCAGCGGATGACCTATCAATGTATAATGCTGATTTGTCATTGAAAAAACTCCAATCAAAATAAAATATCACTTACTATTTTAGCATATTTGATAGAAAAAAACAAGTATTTTTGAATAAAAAACAGGAAAATCAATTTTCAGAAAATCATATTGACAAAATCCGCTTTTTAGTGTAAAATAGTTATGTATGATTTATCATGAAATCCGTGAAATTTTAATCTAAAAGGAGTCTAATTTTTATGTCAGAACCTAGAATCTATCATCCGGAAATGGAATGTATGAATCCGGAAGAAAAAAAAGCATTGCAGAGTGAACGTCTCCGCAAAACCGTAAAGCATGTCTATGATAATGTTACTCTCTACAGAGAACGCATGGATGCAAAAGGCGTTTCTCCCGATGATATTCAGTCTGTTGATGATTTGAAATTACTGCCTTTCACTGAAAAAACAGATTTGAGAGATACGTTTCCGTTCGGACTGTTCGCCGTTCCGAAAGAACAGATTGTCAGAATTCAGGGTTCATCCGGTACGACAGGAAAACCTATTGTTTCCGGCTATACTGAAAATGATGTAAAAATCTGGACAGAAATGGTTGCCCGTGCCATGGCCGGAATCGGTGCAGATGAAAAAGATATCATACAGGTCTGTTACGGATACGGCCTGTTTACCGGCGGACTCGGCGCACATCAGGGCGCAACGGAAGTCGGCGCAATGGTTATCCCCATGTCAAGCGGAAATACGCAGCGTCAGATTATGATGATGCAGGAACTCGGCAGTACCATTCTTTGCTGTACGCCGTCCTATGCGGCTTATCTGGGCGAATCCATCCGTGATGCCGGACTCGTTCCCGGAAAAGATATTAAACTCCGTGCCGGACTGTTCGGGGCTGAACCGTGGACAGAAGCCATGAGACTCCATATTGAAGAAACTCTCGGCATTGATGCCCGTGATATCTATGGTCTGACTGAAATCGCAGGGCCGGGCGTTGCCTTTGAATGTCAGGAGAAAAACGGCGCACATATCAATGAAGACCATGTTATCGCAGAAATCATCGACCCCATTACAGAAGAACAGCTTCCTTACGGAACACCCGGCGAACTGGTATTCACAACTATCACCAAAGAAGGAATGCCGATGCTCCGTTACAGAACACATGATATCTGTACACTCTATAATGAAAAATGCAAGTGTGGAAGAACTACAATTCGTATGGGGCGCATCACAGGCAGAACTGATGATATGATTATTGTCCGTGGGGTGAATGTCTTCCCGTCCCAGATTGAAACCGTTCTGGTGAAAACCCCCGGTGTTGCACCGCATTATCAGCTTATTGTTGACAGAGTCAATAATTCTGATACGCTGGAAGTCAAAGTCGAAATGACAGAAGAAATCTTCGCTCAGACAGACAGCCTCGGCGAAATGCAGAGATTACAGAAATATATCCGTGACCAGATTAAGTCTGTTGTCGGCATTCTGACAAAAGTCACCATTACTGCGCCGAAATCCCTGCCCCGTTCCGAAGGTAAGGCAAAGCGCGTTATCGACAACAGAAAATTATAATAATTTGAGGAAAAGGGAAAAACTATGGGTGAACATCAGGATGAAAATACAGTGAAAATCACAAATGGCGGAGAGGGAAAAAACAAAAATGCAAATGAATATCTGACCGCTGCCGGAGCATTGGGAATTTCTCTTGCTACGGTTATCAGCTATACAAACTGGCATTCTATTCTGTGGGCAATACTTCACGGTGCGCTTAACTGGATATATGTGATTTATTATGCAATAAGATATTAATTATAGAACTACAGAAAGGGGCGGAATAATGGGTATCATTCAGGCAACAGCCAATGCGGTCAGCGGTTCTCTTGCATCGCAGTGGCTGGAATATATCGTTTCTGACCGTATGGATAATAATATTCTTATGACAAGAGGTGTCCGTGTCATCAGAGGCAAAAACGGCAATGAATATTCACGGGTGCAGACTATCTCCAACGGCTCGAAAATCAAAATTGCGCCGAATCAGCTCATGATACTCTGCGAGGGAGGACAGATTGTCGATTACTGCGCCACAGAAGGAGATTATGAAGTATGGCTTTCTTCTGCGCCTTCCATGTTCAACGGCGAACTCAGTGCCGCCGTGAAGGAAACATTCCAGCGTATCAAATACGGCGGTCAGCCGTCCGCAAGTCAGGATGTGTATTTTCTGAACTTACAGGAAATTAAAGGGCTGAAATTCGGCACGAGAAATCCGCTTCAGTATTTTGATAATTTCTATAATGCAGAATTATTTGTCCGCTGTCACGGGACGTATTCTATCAGGATTTGCGACCCGCTGAAATTTTTTGAAGAAGTCGTCCCGCGAAATGCCGATTATGTTTCCACGCAGGTATTATCTGACCAGTGCCTTGAAGAATTTCTCATGGCATTACAGGGCGCAGTCAGCCTGATGTCTCAGGACGGTGTAAGGGTTTCCAATCTGGGGGCGAAAAATCAGGAGATTGTGAAATATCTGGATACTCAGCTTGATACCGTCTGGAAAGAAAAACGCGGAATTGAATTGGTATCAGTTGGCATCGGCAATATCAGCTATGATGACCAGAGCCGGGAGCTTGTCAACCTCCGGAGCAGAAATACTATGATGAATCAGAATCCGGAACAGCCAGAAACATCCAGCATCAATCTCCAGAAGCCGTGGGCATGTCAGTGCGGTTCACAGAATTATGGAAATTTCTGTTCTGTCTGCGGAAGACAGAAACCACTGCCTCAGCAGTGCTGGACTTGTTCATGCGGTCTGACGAATACAGGAAATTTCTGTATCAAATGCGGTAAGAAACGGACTTAGCAAATTATCATAAGGAGGAAAATATGAGTTCTGATTCTCAGAATATGTCAAGTGTGCAGTACAAATGCCCGAACTGTAACGCGGATTTACGGTTCAATCCGAATAAGCAGGGCTTTTCCTGCGAATTCTGTGACAGCTTCTTTACTATCGAAGAATGCAAGACCGCCAATGAACAGATGCAGGCAGATGCACAGGAAGCCGCTCCGGCAATGAATGAGTTTGCGGAAGGAAATCAGCTTTATATCTGCCAGAGCTGTGGTGCGGAATTGATTACGGATAATAATACCACTGCAACAGAATGTGTTTACTGTCATAATCCTGTCGTACTGAAAGGCAGATTATCAGGGGAATACCGCCCGTCCAGAGTCATTCCTTTCAAAGTTTCGCGTGAAAAGGCTGTAGAGATTTTTAAAAACTGGTGCGGAAACCGGAAATTTCTCCCGAAAAATTTTCTGTCAGAAAGTCAGCTTCTGCATCTGCACGGGGTTTATGTGCCGTTCTGGGTGGCAGATTGCCATGTCAGCGGCAGAATGAAGGCAGAATGTCATAAAATACGCCGCTGGTCATCCGGTGATTATCATTATACAGAGATAAAAGAATATGAAGTCATTCGCAATGCTGAACTGGATTTCGAGGGCATCCCCGCAGATGGAGAATCTAAAGTGCCGGATGAACTCATGGAAGCTATCGAGCCGTTTGATTATCGCGAGACGGTTGATTTTGAAATGGCCTATCTGAGCGGATTCATGTCTGACAAGTATGATGTGAATAAAAATCAGGTGTTTCCGAGAGTCAGAAACAGAGCCGTCAACGGCAGTGACCAGACGCTTCGGTCATCCATGGTGGGATATGATTCTGTCAGGGTCATTCAGTCAGATATGAATGTACTGCGGACAAAATGGCAGTATATGCTTCTTCCGGTGTGGTTCATGTCGTATCAGTATCAGGGAAAGCAGTATGATTTTGCAATTAACGGACAAACCGGGAAACAAGCAGGAACACCACCGCTGGACAGCGGAAAGCTCACAAGGCTCTGTTTAGGAATTACGCTTGGTGCAATGGTGCTCGGCATACTGGGAGGGCTGCTGCTGTGAAGAATTATATCATTGCGTTGATGTCTGTATTATGCATGGTACTGTGTTTTTCTGCTGTTCCGGCATCAGCCGCTGAGATGCAGATTTATGATGAAGGAAACCGCCTGACATCAGAAGAATTTGTAGAGGTCGCAGAACGTCTGAACGAAGCGGCAGAGAATATCCATATGAATGTGGTTGCCATTCTGGGAAATCAACAACGTTCCGATACAACAATCGAAAGCATGGCGGATTCTGTTTATGACCAGCTTTACGGAAATAAAACAGACGGCATTTGCCTGTATATTGATTTGAGCAGTGCTGCACATCCTTATGATTATATCTCTACTTCCGGACTGGCACAGTTTTATTATACCAACAGTGACAGAAGCAACAGAATAGATTCTATGCTGTATTCTGTAGAAAAATATCTCTACCCTATCGGAAGGGAAGATGCTGTCGGTGCGCTGAAAGAATTTGCCAACCAGTTGGAAGATTATTATGAAATCGGCATTCCGGACGAGTACTGGGTGTATGATGATTTATACCATGAATATTATCATGTAGAAAACGGTCAGATAATTACCACTTCCGGCAAGCCCTATATCGACAAGGCCAATCTGGTGATAAGCGGTATTATCGGCCTGATTATCGGACTTTGTGCCGCGGCAATTACCAGTGCGGCAGTCAAGGCGAAGTATAAATTCATATATGCAATTTCACCTACCACGTATCTGAATAAAAAGTCTGTGCGTTATATCGAACAGTCAGACAGATTCATCCGGGAACGGACGACAAAAACCCATGTTTCCAGCAGTTCCGGTGGAAGAAGCGGCGGAAGCCATCATCATTCCGGCGGAGGGCACTCCCACGGCGGACACGGCGGCGGAGGCCATCACAGATAATCAATTTCAGAAAATCTATGGCGTGATAACCGCCATAGATTTTTTTGATAACTGATTATTATATTTGCATATTTGACAGATAGGCTTTCTGGGTGTATAATAAATACAGAAACAGAAAATAAAACTTTTACAGAAAGGGGCAGTTTGATGAAGTGCCTGGTAAAACGAATGTGAACTGAATCGCAGTTTACTGTTTATGAGCTATAGAAAGAAAGGATTTGTGATTTTTTATGAAACAGAATAAGATTATCATCAGTGCCCTTGCACTTGTATTATTAACCTCCTTCAGTGCCTGCGGAAATGCGACAGAAGCAACAAATTCCACTGCGGAAAATACCAGTTCTGTCAGCTCCGCGGCCACTGTAGAAACAGAAGCACAGGCTGATGCAGATGCTGTATCTTCCGAAGACTGCTGCAAAGATTCCGAAAAGGATTGCTGCAAGGAGGATTCCACTGCTGACTGCTGCGGTTCTGCCGAAGAAGCTGTTGCTTCTGTGACAGGTCAGCTCGAAAAGACGGATTTTGAACTCGGCCATCTGAATTCAACAGCCCACCTGCTGGCATTCGTCGCAAAGGAAGAAGGCTTCTTTGAAGAACAGGGTCTGAATGTTACTCTCACACAGTTTTCCAGTGCAGGCGAACTCGCCACAGGACTGGAGTCCGGAAAACTGGATGCCGCCTTTATCGGTTCTGTACCTTCTCTGACATTCCAAAGTCAGGGGCATGATTTAACCATCTTCGGCGGTGCAATGACCAACGGTCACGGCTATGTCATCAAGTCCCAGTATACCGAGGGTCTTGATTCCTGGGACATCAGCATTCTGAAAGGCAGAAACGTCGCCTCCGTCAAGAACAGCGTGCAGGATGCAGAATTGCAGATTCTCCTGAAAAATGCACATATCGAAATCGGAGAGGGCGAAGATAAAGTCAATATTGTATATTTCGACAGCCAGAAAGATGCTTATGCCGCACTTGCCAACGCTTCGATTGATGCCGCTTCGGTATATTCTCCTTATGCATCACTTGCCGCAAATCAGGGATATGAAATTGTTTACAGATGCTCCGAAGAACCGGCACTCGAAAATCAGCCTTGCTGCCGTCAGGTTGCTTTTACCGAAAATCTGAATCAGAATCCCAATACATTCACGGCTTTTGAAAAAGCACTGATTAAAGCCTATAAATTCTCACAGGAGAACGAAGAAAAAACAATTCAGGATGTAAAGGTCTATATTGATATTGATGAAGAATTCATCAGAACTGAAGTTTATGGCGGATACGGTGCATCCAATCCCGACCCCGACAAGCAGGGAACATCTGCGCTGAAAGATTCTATCGTGGAATTGGGCTATACGGAAGATTATGACATCGACAGCCTGTACAATACTGACATTTATCAGAACGCACTTTCCGAAATTTTAGCCGAAAATCCTGATGATGCAGTTTATCTTGAATTACAGGAGCATTTCAATGAGTACGAATAAAATAGAAATTAAAAATCTGACAGTACACTATGCTGAAAAAAATAAAAAATTCATGGCTCTGCATGATGTGAATTTCAATGTCAATCAAGGCGAATTCGTCAGCATTGTGGGCGCATCCGGATGCGGAAAGTCTACACTGCTGAGTGTTCTGGAAGGTATCTATCAGGAATTTGACGGCGAAATTCTCATAGACGGAAAACCTCTGGAAGGGACAGGAAAAGAAAGAGGCGTTGTTTTTCAGCATTATTCGCTGTTTCCGTGGATGACGACCAGAAAGAACATTGCATTCGGCATCAAGCAGGTCAGAAAGAATCTCTCGAAAGCCGAACGTCTGCAAATTGCAGATGAATTTCTCGAAAAAGTCGGCCTCGGAGATTTCGGGAATAAATATCCGTCACAGCTTTCCGGCGGTATGCAGCAGAGAGCCGCTATCGCAAGAGCACTCGCAATGGATACGGATATTTTATTAATGGATGAGCCGTTCAGTGCTATCGACCCGAAAAACAGAGTGGTTCTGCAAGAATTATTATTAAAGCTCTGGGAAGGCACTGGCGAAACTGCCGAAACCAGAAAAACTGTTGTTTTTGTCACACATGATATTGATGAAGCAATTTTATTATCCGACCGGATTGTTGTGCTGACATCCCATCCCGGAACAGTTTCCGAAATCGTGAAAGTACCTTTTGCACGTCCCCGGAATCGTTCCGAACTGGTGCAGACGCTGGAATACAACAAGTTTCGAAATAAATTATTAAGCTTATTCTATGAAGATATTACAAGTAAAATCGGCGGGGAGGAAGTCGTTTTATGAAAACTGGAGTCAAAGAATATCTGTTTCGTCTGACACATCTGTTATTTATCGGACTGATTGCTGTGCAGTTTCTGCCCGATAAGACAGGCGGAGAGACTTACTCAAGTTATTTAATCGGCTTTGCAGTCATAGCTGAAATTCTGACACTGGCACTGACTGCATTCATCAATAAGAAAGAAAACCGTAATTTATTTCTGGATATTGTCGGTTTTGTCTATGCGTTCCTGATTCTCTGGACACTGGCAACTGCCAAGCTGAACCTGCTGAATCCGTCATTATTTCCGCCGTTCGGAAAGATTCTGGCGCAGTTCGGCGAAGACTGGCAGAAAATTCTGATTAATATCAAGAGTTCTATCGGGATTATTCTGCAAGGTTTTCTGCTGGCATGTGTTGTAGCCATTCCGCTGGGACTGGTGCTCGGCTGGGCAGCAAGAGCCGGAAATGCCGCAACTTATCTGAGCAAATTTTTCAGTTCAATTCCGCCGATTGTCTATATTCCTTACGGAATTGCACTGCTCCCGACATTCCGGAGCGTATCGGTATTTGTTATCTTTCTGGCATCTTTCTGGCCGGTATTCGCCGGAACGATGAGCGGTGTCCTTCACGTTGAAAAGCGCATCATGGATTCTGCAAAAGTCCTGAACGTCAGCAAGCCGGAACTGTTATTTCAGGTAATTCTGCCGGCATCACTTCCGCAGATTTTCTTAGGATGCAATCAGGGACTGAGTGTCAGCTTCATTCTGCTGACATCTGCCGAAATGATTGGTGCTCGTGATGGCATGGGCTATTATGTAAAATACTATTCTGATTTCGGTGATTATACCAGAACCATTACAGGATTGCTTGTCATTGGTATTGTAGTTATTGGGGTGACTTTCCTGTTCAATCTGTTCCAGAAAAGACTTCTGAAATGGAGATAATTCAAAAAATGTGCAGAAAGAGTAATAAATGATTTTGAAATGATTCATTACTTATGAGAATAACAGGTGTTGTCTCTCGCAATGAGTCTGTAGTCCAATAAAGCGAAAACTAAACCGTGAGTGCAGAGAATACAGAAAGATTTACAGAGGTGCTAGAATGATTGTCAGACGATTCAAACATGAGGATTCTGCCGAGCTTGCAGAGGTAATTGCTAAAACTCTGCGAACTACAAATAGCAGGCATTATTCATCTGAATATATTGAAAATGATATCCGCTTTTTGTCTGCTGAAAAGTTGATTGAACGCTCACACTGGATGCATTTGTATATTGTCTGTGAAGAAAATAAAATTGTCGGATGCGGTGCAATCGCTCCGTATTGGGATAGGGAAGATGAAAGCAGCTTATTTACGATATTTGTACTTCCTGAATATCAAGGCAAGGGAATTGGACGGAAAATTATCGAAACTTTGGAACAGGATGAGTATTTTTTAAGAGCAAGGCGAGTCGAAATTCCTTCTTCGATAACAGCAGTAGAATTTTATAGAAAAATGGGTTATGATTATAAAAATAACATTGCAGAATTAAATGATGAACAGCTCTATTGTTTGGAAAAATTCAGATGAATTCAGATTTTTCAAGGCAGTCCCTTTCGGGGGGACTGCCTTCGCTTTTGTCCTGATTGCGAAACAAGCTTTTTCCCTTTAATAAATAGGCGATAGTTGTTAATGAACCTGAATAAACATATAATTCTGTATGATTCATGTCAATAATTTGTTTGCAGTAAGGATACTGAGGGTATCTGTAAGCCAATAAATCAATGATAACATTGGTATCTATAAACAGTTTCATTTTCCGAACCTCTGTTCCAGATAAGCGTTTCTTGCTTCATCGAAATCAGTAGTGTCGTTGAAAAAATTGGAAGACAGTACATCATCCGTATCACTGATTTTTTCGGAAGTTTCAGTATAACCTTTATCAGCATACTGACTGAATATTTCTATAAACAAATCCAGTTTATCAGGCGGTAATTCTTTAATAATGCCGATAGCTACTTTTTGTTTGTCCATAAAATCATCTCCTTTTGAATGTTATAGCATGATAAAGAAATTCTGTCAATATGAAAATTTAAATATCCTGTTTTGGCTTGTGACGTTGATATTCATCATAGAGAAACAGAATAATGAAACCAACAAAGAATAATATCCCTGAAAATTTCCATGAAAATTCTGTGAGTTTGGAATTCTGCGCGATGATTTGCACTGTACCATTTTGTTTATCCTGTCGGGTAAGTATACCGTCATTACAGCGGTAGATATAATCTGTATTTTCTATCGAGCTGACCAGTTTTCTTTGATAAATATCCTGAAACTGTTTGTGATTGTCATCTGTTCTCGGAATGTCAAAAGCAGTTGCTTTGTCTTTATCCTGAATGACAATACATTCTATCTGCACACTGTTTTCTCTGTAAATTATCAGATTTTCGGCATCCCAGCCGATTACCTGCACCGAATGTCCGGGGTCTAGCTCTAAACCGTAAACAAATTCCAGATTTTCATTATATATATTTATATGATAATTGCTGAATCCTACAGCGATATATCCATTATCAGAAACATCAAAATAATTGATAATATCCTTTGTTTCTCCGGAAAGAAAATGCATCCCCTTGATTTCAGTTTTTTCAGCATCGGGAAATATCTGTAGTATTTGATTCATAGAGCATAGCTTCTTTCTGCACTAAATTTTGTATCAGTATAGCATATTTTTCGGGCTTTGTCAAGACAGGGACTGAATCAAGCTATAGGTTTTACCTATAACTAACTATTGATAACTCCTACTTGACAAATAGGAATTATCGGTGTATAATAGATATAGAAACAGAGAACAATCGGTTCTCTTAAAAATAATACGGAGGTAAGATATTATGAGCACTGAAGTCATCAAACGTGATGTCAATAATAAATTCTGGGATGAGGAACTTGAAACCATGCCTCATGCCAAACTCGAAGAACTCCAGCTGGAACGCCTGAAAGAAATGGTGAAATTCGCCTATGAAAATGCGCCTTACTATAAGCGTTCTTTCGATGAAGCAGGTGTCAAGCCGGAAGATATCAAATCTCTTGACGATTTGGCAAAATTCCCGTTCATCACCAAAATCACCCAGAGAGAAACACAGGGCAAAGGCTCTTTCCTCGGCGAACTCTGCGCCGTTCCGGAAGAAGATGTCATCTTTATTTCCACATCTTCCGGCTCTACCGGTGTACCGACAATGAGCCCGTTCACCAAAGAGGATTTTGACGAATTCCAGAACACCGAAAGCCGTTGGTTCTGGCAGGTCGGCATGAGACCCAATGACAGATATGTTCATGCTCTGAACTTCTCGCTTTATGTCGGCGGTCCTGACGTTATCGGCGCACAGAATCTCGGCGCACTCTGTATCTGGGGCGGTACACTTCCGAGTGAAAGATTGTTATTCGTTCTGAAAACCTATCAGCCTACAGTTATCTGGACAAGTCCTTCCTATGCATGGCAGTTAGGCGAAAAAGCAAAGAAAGCCGGAATCGACCCGAAAACTGACCTCAATATCAAGAAAATCATTGTTGCCGGAGAACTCGGCGGTTCAATTCCTGCTACCAGAAAGGCAATCGAAGACCTCTGGGGTGCAGAACTCTATGACTTCTATGGATTATCTGATATTTTCGGTGCATGTGCCGCACACTGCGAATATCATGACGGCCTGCACATCTGCGAAGACCAGATTTATGTTGAAACTGTGGATATCCATACAGGTGAAATTCTTCCTCCCGGCGAAACCGGTGAGCTGGTTTATACAACGCTCCGCAAGAAAGCAAGACCGCTTATCAGATTCAGAACAGGCGATATCGGCAGAATTGACCGTACTCCCTGCAAATGCGGACGCACACACGGCAGAATCTACATCAACGGCAGAAAAGATGACATGTTTATTGTTTCCGCAGTGAATGTATTTCCGAGCGATATTGAAGCTGTTATCCGTGACCTTGACGGTATTACAGGTGAATATTTAATCAGAATCTTCGAGAAAGACCTCACCTGCAAATATGCTGTCGAAATCGAGAAGAATTCCGATAATCCGGAAACTGATGAAGAAGTCGCTAACAAGACATCTGCTGCACTGAAGGCAAGAATCGGTGTAAAGCCTGCAAAGGTGATTGTACATCCGGACGGCGGACTCGGCACACGTTCCGAGCACAAGTCAAAGCGTATCATTGATGAAAGAACGCTGAATTACAATATTTGAGAAAGTTTCATCATCCAAATCATAAAAAAATCAGCCGTTTTTGCAGAGATGCAGGAACGGCTGCATTTTTTTAAACAAAATTATTATTGAAAAACAGGAAACGGATTTTTTCCGTTTCCTGTTTTTTAGAAATTGATTTTAAATTACAGTGTGGAGGCTACGAACGCATCATAAATGCATCTGATTGCCTGATGCAGGTCATGTTCGTTCACACCGACAATAACATTCAGTTCGCTTGAGCCTTGGTCAATCATCTTGACGTTGATTCTTGCATGTGCCAGAGATGCAAAGATTCTTGCAGCCGTGCCACGGGTCTTTCTCATGCCTCTGCCGACAACTGCCAGCATAGCAATATCGGGTTCAATTTCGAGAGAATCCGGATTGACAGCTTTTCTTAGCTCGGAGAGAAGCTGTTCTTCTTTGCCCTTGAGTGCATCGGCATCAGCAATAATGCTCAGGGTATCAATACCAGAAGGCATATGCTCTACCAGAATGCCCATATCAGCAAATACATTCAGAACATCACGGACAAAGCCGACTTCACTGTTCATCATGGCTTTTTCCATGTTGACAGCACAGAAGCCTTTCTTTCCGGCGATTCCGGTGATAGTTCTCAGGCTGACTTCTTCGGCATCAGTATCAGCGACGATAAGAGTGCCGGGGTCTTCGGGGCGGTTGGTATTCTTGATGTTAATCGGAATGCCGACTGTTCTTACAGGGAAGATAGCATCTTCATGCAGAACGGAAAAGCCCATATAAGAAAGTTCTCTTAATTCTTTATAAGTGATAACCGGAATCACAACCGGATTTTCTACAACACGGGGGTCAGCAACCAAAACGCCGGAAACATCCGTCCAGTTTTCATAAACAGATGCATGTAATGCACGGGCTACGAGAGAACCTGTCACATCAGAACCGCCTCTGGAAAATGTTCTGACAACACCACTCAGAGATTTTCCGTAAAAACCGGGGATAACAGCGCATTCCACGTTCTTGAAGCGTTCGCGCATTTTAGCTCTTGTTTCCTTGCGGAGCATGACACCTTCATCACTGAATACAACCACATCAGCAGCGTCGATAAATTCAAAGCCGAGATAAGCGGCGATAATCTTGCCGTTGAGGAACTCACCACGGCTTGCAGCATATTCTTTTCCGGCAGTAGCCAGATGACTCTTGATATCTTCAAATTCTTTATCAAGAGAAAAATTCATACCCAGACCGGAAATAATATCGTTATAACGGGTCTTGATGTTCTCGAAATCTTTTTCAAAATTTTCTCCGAGGCTAGCTTTTTCGTAGCAGGCATAGAGCATATCAGTGACTTTGATATCATCGGAGAAACGCTTGCCGGGGGCAGAAGGAACGACGAAACGGCGTTCGGAATCGGACTTTATGATATCGGCGGCCTTTTTGATTTGGTTTGCATCTGCGAGACTGCTTCCGCCGAATTTGACTACTTTGACACTCATGATAAAAAATCCTTTCTCACATGTATAATATATTATTAATTATATGCGATTTTTGCCGAAAAATCAATTGGAAATCACAACAAATTTTACAGATGAAAAAATGATTTTTTGTCGAATACGACTGTATTCGTCACAAGGACAGTTTTACTTCTTCTGATTTTCCAGAAGCATATCTACAAGCTGTTCTACTCTGCCTTTGTTGCGTTCAGTAAGGATTCTGTACTGCTGAATTATATTTTTTTCATCGCTGTTGAGATGTAGTTGACTTTCAAAATGTTTAGTTTCGGTTCTTCCTGCAATATAATCGAGGCTTACTTGATAAAAATCAGCAAGCAATACAGCAAAATCTAATGGAATAGTGTGTTTTCCTTGTTCGTAGTAAGTGTAGGTGCTTTTATTCACATATAATTTTTTACATAATGTTTCTTGTGTCAGGTCATTGTCTTCTCTTAAATCACGGATTCTTTTGTAATGTTTCATAAGAAATGACTCCTTAATTTATTGTACTTTAACAAGATTATACCACAAATTATGTATTTTACTTGACAAAATGCCACTATCATGGTATAATATTTTTAACTTCCACAATTATGGTATTTTAGATGAAAATACAATGAATCATGAATTTTAAGGAGGCAGAAGCAATGAAATTGAACGAAAAAAAGACAGAGTTAACTATTGCAGGGATTGGTAGTGCATTAGTCATTATTACAACTATTGTTGCCAATTTAAGCGAAATTGACAGGAACAAAAAAGAAAAAGAAACGACTCCTACAGAAACAACAATTGTCATAGGCGAAGAAAGTCAAGAAGAAAATGAAAAAATAGTTGAAACTGTAATTGTAAAAGAGGTTGAAACTATATTTATAAAAGAAACACCAGAAACATCAACAACTGAATTTGTTACTGAAGCTCCGACAGAACCAAAACCTAAAGAAAAAAAGACCCGACTTACAAGTTTAGATTATTTTAACGCTTCTGACGATAATGGAGGATTCTTTATTAAAGGCTCTGAAAAGGATAATCTCGGAAATGCCCATACAGATGTATTAATTCCTCATTATTGGTTGAATTGTTGGACACAGTATTATATTAATAGAAAATATAACTCGTTTTCTGGTACAGTGTTTTTGACATATGATGCAAAAACAGAAACAGGAAGTCATATTTTTGAAGTTTATGGAGACGATACGTTACTATATTCTTATGAATTTACTGCTGGTGTTTTACCACAAGAATTTACTGTAGATGTTACAGATGTTGAGATACTCGAACTTAGACGAATTAGTTCGGGCACTAGATATTACTGTTTTGGTATCAGTGATGCTATTTTAACCAGTTATGAATAAAAACGAAATCCCTCGATTTTGCATCGGGGGATGATTTTATTTTTTTCTGAAATCCCTTGCTTTTCTTTCTGGTTTGCTGTATAATAAAATCAGGAGGTGCATCGCGATGAATACAGATTTCAATAAAACGGATGACCAGAATTCCGAAACAATTCAGAACGCATCCGATGAAGAAGTAAAAGCAGTTTCTGATGAGCTGATACAGCGCAATCTTGAAGTGTATAAGGAGTTAGCGAAATGAAACGTCTTTCAAAAGAACAGGTACTTGCTCTGCATCAGGCATTAATAGCCGTTTCAGGCGGTTCGGAAAGAATCCGGGATGAAAGACTGCTGGATTCCGCCTTGAATGCGCCGTTTCAGACGTTTTCCGGAACGGAGCTTTATCCCACTTTGCTGGAAAAAGCCGGACGGCTCGGCTTCGGACTGATAAAGAATCATCCGTTTGTGGACGGCAATAAAAGAATCGGCGTGCATGTCATGCTGGTATTTCTGAAACTGAACAATATCGAGCTGTTTTATCAGGATGAAGAACTGATACAGTTAATTCTGAATATTGCATCCGGCGAACAAGACGACAGACAGTTTCTGGCATGGATTCAGGAACATGTGAAATAAAACAAATCCCCCGATTTCGTATCGGGGGATGATTTTATTTTTTCTGATTGATTTTCTGCACCAGTCCGGAAATCAGATTCCCGGCATTTTTGACAGCGTTCTTGAAATCTTTTTCAATTTGGTTCTGCCGATTGATGCTATAGGGGTTATTTTTGGAGAAATCTTCAAAAGGATTGGTATTATCGAGAGGTTCAATGCCGAATTCCTCGGCCATATCTTTGGAGCGGATTTTATCATCTGTCCATTCGCTGACGACTTCATAGATAAAGGACAAAATCGGAGGGCCTAAAATAAATCCTGGTACGCCGAAGATACTGCTTCCCAGCAAAACAGCCGTAATCGACCAGAACGGGCGCAGTCCGATAGAACCGCCCACCATGCGAGGGTCAAGATAATTCGCATCAAACTGCTGGAGCACGACAATTGCGATTCCGTAGGGAATGACCATTTTAGGATTATCGAACAGAACGAGCACGGCTGTGATGACTCCACCCACGATAGGGCCGAAGAACGGCACGACATTTGTCACACCCACAACCACGGCAAGCAGTACCGGATACGGAAAATTAAACCATGGCAGAAAGTTCAGAAAAGTCAGCAGACCAAAGCAGATAAGCCCGATTATCAGGGAATCAATTATTTTTCCGCGGATGGCGGCACTGAATTTTTCATTGCCCTTGCCAATGGCACGGCGCATCTTAAAAGCTGAATCTTTCGAGAAAATGCTGTAGGTGATTTTTCTGACCTGACGCTGTAATTTTTCTTTATCAATCGTGATATACATGGAAAGAATTAATCCGACAACGAGATTATAAACAACGGAGAAAACGCTTTTCCCGATAGTGTAGAAATAATTGATGATATTATTAAGCTGTGAAGTGACTTCGGAAGTAATCCACTGGTCAGCGGACTGAAAGGCTTTCAGTGCGATATTGTTCGCAAGAGCACCGGCAGAAGTATTATTATCGAACAGCTTTTTATTTCGCAGACTTTCGGAAAGACTTTCCATCTGAGAGGGGAGTGTTTTGATTAATCCGCTGATACTGTTGGAAATCTGCGGAACAATCAGCAAAAGGAGAGTTGCGATAATGACAATGGCAGAAATCACCATCAGGATGGCAGAGGCGACATGCAGTTTCTTGGCGGTTTTTTCTTTGTCTTTGCTTTGGGGAAGTTTCCATTCACGCAGATTCCGTTCCCAGAAACTGGCGATAGGTTCAAGAAGATAGGCGAGAATCAACCCCCAGATAACGGGGCTGATGCCTTTCAGTACTTTGAGAAAGAAATCGGAAATATTTCCCAGATACTGAATCAGATAATAGAATAAGATTGCGGATGCGACAACCAGAAATGTCCAGATGAATTTGGAAAGCTGTTCCTGAAAAGGGGATTTTCCGGAAGATTCTTCCAATTCCTGTTCATTTTCGGACATAGAACCTCTCCTTTCTTGGCAGGATATGACATTTAGGACTGTACGGCATTAGCAGAAGCGTTCTGGTATTGGATTTCCTGGGCGTTGACAGCAGTATTATCCAGGATGGGAGCGCAGTGCTTGAAAGAGCCGTCGGGCTGACCGATACGGGCTTTGACATTATCGGCAAGGCAGAGTTTTACAAGACTGACAGCCTGTTCCCGAAGGTTTTTATCTAAAAGCGGAGCAGCGACTTCAACTCTGTGGACAGTGTTTCTTGTCATGAAGTCGGCGGAGCTGATATAGACTTTTCTGCGCTGTTCCGTACCGGAAATATAGATTCTGCTGTGTTCAAGATAACGGCCTACAATGCTGACGATTCTGATATTATCGGTATATTCGGGGATGCCGGGTTTCAGACAGCAGATACCGCGGACAACAAGTTCAATTTTTACGCCGGCCTGGGAAGCTTCGGCGAGCTTATCCATAATTTGCTTATCGCTGATGGAGTTTACCTTAGCGGCGAAATAGGCTTGTTCGCCGTTTCTGGCATGTTCAATTTCTTCGTCAATCATGGCAAGGATTCTGGGCTTGAGGCCTAAGGGGGCGACAAGGAGCTTTTTCGTCTGCTTGACAAGAGTATCGGTAGAGAGGGCGTCGAATACATGATGTGCATCTTCAGCGATTTCGGGATTGGCGGTCATCAGGGATAAATCTGTATAAATTCTGGAAGTTTTTTCGTTATAATTGCCTGTACCGATTTGTACGAAATTTTCCAGACCGTTTTCTGTTTTTCTGGTGATAAGCAGTAATTTCGAGTGAACTTTCATATTATGAGGGCCGTAGATGACAGTACATCCGGCATCAATGAGACGTTCTGCCCAGCGGATATTATTTTCTTCGTCGAATCTTGCACGGAGTTCGACAAGGACAAGGACTTCTTTTCCGTTTTCGGCGGCCTGACAGAGTGATGCAATCACATGACTGTTGGAAGCAAGCCGATAAAGCGTAATCTTAATGGAAGACACATCCGGGTCAATGGAAGCTTCGTCCAGCAGGCGCAGGAACGGCGAGATAGATTCATAAGGATAAGACAGCATAATATCATGTTTGGCAATCTGGGACATCATGCTGATTTTGGGAGAAATATCGGTTCTGTTCTGGGGTTTCTGAGGAGCGAACCGGAGTTCCGGCGCGGGATTGAATTCGCCAAGCTGATAGACAAAGGACAAATCCAGCGGTGTCTGTTCCAGAAATAACTGTTTCCGGGATAATTTCAGCTTTTTGAGCAGATATGCCATAGCTTCTTCATCAAGCATACTGTTCATCTGGAGGCGGACAGCATCCTGTTTATTTCGCTTGCGAATTAAGTCTTTCATAGTATCCCGAAAATCAGTATCTTCATCCTGAGCAGAGCTTTCAAAACTGATAGAACCGCTTCTTGTCACGCGGATAATGGCAGCATCCAGAAATTTATCATTCTTGAAAATCTGGGGTGCAAAATGCAGAATCAAATCTTCCAGCAAAATAAATCTGCCGGATTTTCCCAGCCGGATGATTCTGTCAGAAGCCCCGGCCGGGATGATACCCATTTTCACGCCGGATTTAGAAGCCAGATGCACAGCAATATAAATCGCCTTGTTTTTCAGGAACGGGAACGGCTGACGCTTGTCCAGTACAATCGGGGAAAGAAGCATCTTCACTTCTCTTTTGAAATATTGTTCCAGAAAAATTTTTTCTTCCGGAGAAGCATCAGAAAAGGCAACATGCATGATACCGTATTCTTTGAGCTTTTCCATAGTATGATAATAGGCTCTGTCCTTACGGCCGAGCAGTGACTGTATTTCTTTCAGCATGGCTTTTAACTGTTGTTTGGGAGTCATGCCAGAGCGTGAATCTTTTTTATGCTGTCCGGATTCTTCCTGCATTCTGTCAAGCATTGTGCCGACGCGCACTTGTACAAATTCATCCAGATTGCTTTGATAGATTGCCGAAAAACTGAGCTGTTCGAGCAGAGGAACAGTTGCTTCTTCCGCTTCTTCAAGTACACGCTGATTAAACTGAATCCATGACAGTTCACGGTTCATGTAATAGGGTTTCGTCATAAGTAAATATACCTCCATTCTGAGTGTCAGATTAGTATTATTTTTATTATAGCACAAAATTTTCAGAAATGGAATAGTTTTTGCAGAGATTTTACTTAATTTTTTTATTTCTCTGATAAAAAAAGCCCCTGTACAAGAAGCACAGGGGCAGGAAAGAGAGTTCAGACAACCGTCTGAAGGTCGGAAACCAGCTTGATGCCGGCTTTTGTCAGGATATCGGAAGCTTTTTTCTCGTCATCCACATGCATGACGATATAAGCATCTTTTCCGATGACGGTAATGCAGGCATACAGATAGTCGATATTGACATCTGCTTCTGCGAGCAGTTTCGTCACGGCACTGAGTCCGCCGGGATGGTCATTCATTGCCACACAGAGCACTTTTGTGATAGTCGACATAAATCCTTTGGCTTTGAGTGCCTGCTGTGCCTTGTCACAGTCGCTGACAATCATCCGCACAATGCCGAAATCCTTGGTATCTGCCAGAGACATGGCACGGATATCAATTCCGGTTTCTTTAAGTTCCTCGGTCACTTTCACAAGCTGGCCGGGTTTGTTCTCCATGAAGATAGAGAGCTGATTTGCAGTCATGAGAATTCCTCCTTTTGCGTTGCATATAAAATTATCGCTTATGCTGAGAATTCATATCCCAGCTTGAATGCCTTTTTATTTAATTCTACGAACTTGGGCTTGACTGTCTGTTCCAGAGCTTCTATCCATTTGTCATAGTCGATATGGAAATGCTTTGCGAGCTGACCCATCAGAACGATATTGACAGCTTTGGATGAACCTGCTTCTTCGGCGAGGGTGAGTGCATCCATAGCTTCAATCTGAACACCCTTTGCGGTGAGTTCGTCTAAGATATTTTCGGGATATTCTGCCGCACCTGTGATAACAGGCATAGGGTCAATTCTCTGTGTATTGGTGATGATGACACCGCCCTTTTTCAGCAGATGGGCATATCTTGCGGCTTCGATTCTCTCGAATGAAATAATATAATCTGCTTCGCCGGACTGCACTACCGGAGAATATACCTTATCGCCGTATCTGACATAAGTGATGACAGAACCGCCACGCTGACTCATGCCGTGAACTTCCGAAACTTTAATATCATAGCCTTCATTGACGAGCACTCTACCGAGCAGTTTGCTGGCAAGCAGTGAACCCTGTCCGCCGACTCCGGCAATGACAATGCCTTTTGTATTCATGAAACATTTCCTCCTGATTGATTAGTTAAAAATATATTTTTCCGCCGATTCTACTGCATTTCTTACACAGTCATCACAGGAACAGAGGACTGTTCCCGTTTCGATGCCTTTCAGGTCTTTGCAGATGGATGCACCGGATTTCTGCGTGAAATCCTGATGAATCTGTCTTGCCGTGCCGAGCACAGGTCTGCCCTGAAACTGTTTCAGGCCGAGGAGCATTTCTGCTGCACAGAGCGCACCGCATGTGCCCTCCATACAGCCCATGCCGCCGCCGAATGCCGCGCCCATTTGCCGGAGCACATCCGGCGAGATGTCCAGTTCATTGGCAAAAGCCATCAGAACCGCCTGACAGCAGTTATTTCCGTTATGCTTGTAAGCAACTGCTTTTTCTGTTCTGTCTGTCATGATGTTTATTCTCCATCATGAATCGCATCGAACGGACAAAGCTGTTCGCAGACACCGCATCCGACGCAGAGTGTGTTATCGATTCCAGCTTTTCCGTCAGCATCAATATGAACGGACGGACAGCCGAGCTTCATACAGCGTTTACAGCTTCTGCACTTGTCTTTGTTGACAACAACAGGCTTTTTCGGCTTTACATATTTTAATAATACGCACGGACGGCGTGAAATAATCACAGAGGGTTCATTCACGGCTAATTCTTCTTTTACGGCTTTTTCGCATTCGTCAAGATTGTAAGGGTCAACAACTCTGACTCTTTGAATGCCGAGTGCATGGCAGAGAGCTTCCAAATCAATTTTAGTTGCCGGGTCGCCCTTGATGTTATATCCGGTTGTCGGATTCTGCTGATGGCCTGTCATGCCTGTGATGGAATTATCTAAAATAATAACAGTCGAATTCGAGCCGTTATAAGCAATATTGGCAAGCCCTGTCATGCCGGAATGCATAAACGTAGAATCGCCGATAACTGCAACGGATTTATTTTCGGTTTCGCCGTTGGAGGCTTTGTTATAGCCGTGCAATCCGGAGATAGATGCACCCATGCACAAAGTGGAATCCAGAGCGCACAGCGGTGCGGCAGAACCCAGTGTATAACAGCCGATATCACCCAGAACTGTGATTTTATTCTTCGATAATACATAGAACATGCCACGGTGAGGACAGCCGGAACACATCACAGGCGGACGCATAGGAACAGCGGTATCAGCAGTCACGGTTTCCTTTGCTGGCAGGCCGAATGCGGCGGCAATGCTTTTCTGAGAGTATTCGCCCAGAGGAGTGAACATTTCCTTGCCAATAACTTCAACACCGATATTCTTGCAGTGGCTTTCAATAATGCCGTCTAATTCTTCCACGACATAGAGCTTGTCTACTTTCTGTGCGAATGCCTTAATCTTCTGAACAGGAAGGGGATTTACCATGCCAAGCTTCAGAATGCTGACAGCATCCCCGAATACTTCCTTGACATATTGATAACATGCGCCGGATGTGATAATACCAATTTGCGTGCCGCCGATTTCGATTCTGTTGATTTCGGCAGTTTCAGCGTATTCTGTGAGCTTTCTGGTGCGTTCTTCGACAACGGGATGACGCTTGATAGCATTTGCAGGTGCCATGATGTATTTTGCCGGATTTTTTTCATAAGCAGGACATTCCGGAACGACACGTTCTTCAAATTCAACAACACTCTGTGCGTGTGCGATTCTGGTACACATGCGAAGCAGACAGGGAGTATCGAATTTTTCAGAAATCTCGAAAGCGAGCTTTGCGAATTCTTTACATTCAGCCGAATCAGCCGGTTCGAGCATGGGAACTTTTGCGCCGATAGCATAATGACGGGAATCCTGTTCGTTCTGAGAAGAATGCATTCCGGGGTCATCAGCGACACAGACAACCAGTCCGCCGGTCACACCTGTATAAGATAACGTGAATAACGGGTCAGCGGCAACGTTCAGGCCGACATGT
>SVNI01000162.1 GCA_015066975.1 Ruminococcus sp.
ACTGCGGAAATACTCACCTGGCAGAATTCTCTGCTTTCGATACTGAAAGTGTATGGGAAGAGCCTACAAAATATTATCGCTGTAAAAATACCGGATGCCGGAGCGTGTTCTACTGGGGTCTGTACAGTGGTACAGTGCATCATTATCAGCTAAGAGGACAGAAAAAAAGGCTGTCTGAAGCAGTTGTCTGAACATTTTGATACCTATATCAGTACGGAAGAATCTGTTATTTCTGAAAACAGCAAAATTGACCGCTCTAAATTTAATGCCCTGATTTTTGACCAGTTCCAGTCAGGCTTGGAATGCTGGCAAAGAAATGATGAAGTCTGCATCGGCAGGCTGATATGAAAAAATGGCAGAAATCGGCTGTATCTTACAGGATATGGCTGATTTTTGTTGCCCGGAAATAAAATATCTTGACGATACTGTGTATAATGTGCTATAATAATTATTAAATATTACAGATTCACAGAAAGGATTTTACATGAGCAATTCAAGAAAAAAATCAAAAAAAGTCCAGAAAAATTTACTTTCAGTACTGCTTATTATAGCATCATTTCTGTGCCTGATTCTTGGCATTCTGCTGATAATCAGACAGTCCGGAAACGCTGAAATAAAAGAAACTTTTACAGCAGAGCCGGAAACAGAAGCAGTCTCTGAAACAGAAATGACAATTCCCGAAACAACAGAAGAACCTGTCCCGGAAACAGTGGCAGAAACAGAACTTCCGCCCGGAACAGTTACAGGAATTTCTTTGAGTTTTTACAGAGCATTCCTGCATACAGATGATGAAGAAATCATTCCGATTGCCAGCATGTATCCGGCAGATGCACTGGATATGTCAGAAATATGGGAATCTTCTGACACTTCTGTTGCTGTCGTGGATGAAAACGGCCGGATTTCGCCTGTCGGGGCAGGGGAGTGCATCATCAGGGTGACTTCTGTCAGCAATCCCGACGTTTCGGCAGAAGTCACAGTCAAAGTATATCCCGAAAATGAAGAACTCCCACAGCCGGAACATGTCATCTGTGACCCGGTTCAGGATGTTTCCGGAATCCGCGAAGATATACAGGTTATCGGCGGAATCACTTATATTCATGACATCATGCTTGTGAATAAAACCTATTCTCTGCCGTCTGATTACAATCCCGGCGGTATGACTCCCGAAACCGAAGAAGCCTTTTCGACTCTGTGCGAAGCCGCTTCCGAAGAAGCAGGACTATCTTTATTTTCCCATTCGGATTTCAGGTCATATCATACACAGGTCTATCTGTATGAGGATTATTGCAGTCAGTACGGAAAAGAATCTGCTGACCGTTTTTCTGCAAGGCCGGGGCATTCTGAACATCAGACAGGAATGGTAATTGATGTCAACTGGCCGGGAGATGCCTTCAATGATACGCCGGAAGCCGTCTGGCTGGAGGAAAATTGCTGGCGGTTCGGCTTTATCGTCCGTTTTCCAAGAGAGAAAGAAACTTTCACGGGCTATAAATATGAATCATGGCATATTCGCTATGTAGGAAAAGACTGGGCTGATAAAATTTATCACAGCGGTCTTTCTCTGGAAGAATATTTTCAGGTAACTTCAGAATATCCCTGATTCAGGAATAAAATACTATTTCCCGGAGGCTGTCAGAAAACGGCTTCCGGGAAATTTATTTCTGCCAAACTGGTTCAGGATTGCAAATTCTTATCATATACTAGGGAATGTATGCAGGAGGTGAGAAACAACTATGATACAGAAGAAAAATGCAATCCGCAGAAAAAAAGTCCGAAACAGCAGGCATTCTCCTATGAATCCGATACAGATTTTCTTTCTGAACGTGCTGATAATTTTTACTGCTGTATGGCTGCTGTCTGAATTTGTATTCGGCTTTCTGTCTGTTCCCAATGACGACATGTCCCCCAACCTGAAAGCAGGAGACTTGCTTCTTTCCTATCGGCTACAGAAAAAAATCCGGGCACAGGATATTGTGATTATCCGTAAGAACGATACAACATATATCGGCAGAGTGATTGCCGTGCCCGGCGACACTGTCGAAATCTCCGACAGCGAAAAACTCATCATCAACGGAAATATTATGATTGAAAATAATATCTATTCTGCTACACCGAGATTTGACGGCTTTGTTTCCTATCCGCTGACACTTTCGGAATCGGAATATTTTATTCTCGCAGATGCCCGGAACGGGAGCGAAGACAGCCGTTATTACGGTGCAGTACATCAAAAGGAAATTCAAGGTAAAATCATTACTGTGCTGAGAAGAAATCATCTGTAATCTGCATGGAGGTGAAAATACATTTGAAAAAACTCTGTCAGATTGCCGAAATGGCCAATCATATTCTGATGTCTCTGCTGATGATGGGCGCACTGCTGATTTTTCTCTACAGCGCATATGTTCTGTATGATATTTTCTATATCAATCAGAATGCGTTTGTTTCCCGTGATTTGTTACAGTACAGACCCGTCCCGGCAGACACGGAAGAAAATGCTCTGAACGGTTTTGAAACTCTGCTCCGGCTGAATCCGGATACTGTCGGCTGGATTTCCATTGACGGCACAAATATCAATTATCCTGTTATGCAGGGAAAGAATGACCTGGAATATTCCAATAAAGACATCTACGGAAACAGCTCCCTGACAGGCTCGATATATCTTGCTTCTGAAAATGACCGCGGATTTCATGACTGGTATCATCTGATATACGGCCATCACATGGATAACGGCGCAATGTTCGGCGATATTGATAAATATCAGGATGCAGATTTTTTCTATTCTCATCAGAAAGGTCTGCTCCAGACTCCGCAGGGCGATTATGAAATAAAAATTTTTGCTTGTATCCTGACGGATTCTTATCAGGAAATTATTTATCACGTCGCCTCGAAAGATATTTCCGTCTATCCGGAGCTGATGCATTATATTCAGGAACATTCCGTCAATTATGATGACAAATATGCTGAATCAGCAGAAAAGGCCAATCTGCTTGCCCTCTCTACCTGTTCGGATGCGAACACTAACGGAAGAATTGTTCTGTTTGCAGATATTGTTCCGGCAGAAATATCTGTGGCTGTCCCGGAAGATACCAAAAAAACTGTTCTGAAAGCAGAAGGCCACCCCTCTGATGAAACACACTGGGCATTTCTGAATCTGCTCTGTGTGCTTCTGACGTTTCTGATATTTCTTCCTGTGACACATATCAGAAAAAAATATCGGCAGATTCCTGAATCCAGAAAAAAGCAGATGCGCTCAAGCATCAGGATACAGATTATGAACAACATC
>SVNI01000008.1 GCA_015066975.1 Ruminococcus sp.
TTTCCGGAAGTATATCTTCAAGTGTATGTGTTTCCTCTTTGCTATGCAACTGAAAGGCCAGCAGGATTCCGGCTGTAAGAGCAGTTAATACAGAAACTGCCAGTACCAGAATCATTTTCTTTTTTTCTGATGATGCTGTATTTTTATTTTGATTCATACCTAATCCCTTCTTACTAGTAACACCCTTTATATCTCTCCGGGCTTACTTAACTATAGCACATTTCATTGCATTTGTCAAGCGAGGGAAACATAATTCAGAAAAAATTAAAAAAATCCCCTGCTGTTTTCCACACAGCAGAGGATTCTTGTGAAAATATACAAATTTCAAATTTCACTGTTGCACAAGGCAATTTCTCAAGCCTTGCCGACAGAGCCGAACAGTTCCATCTTTTCCTTAACCTTAGCCTTGATAGCCTCGAAGCCAGGAGCAAGCAGTTTTCTGGGGTCGAAGCCCTTACCCTGCTGGTCTTTGCCTTCTTCGATGTACTTTCTGGTAGCTTCCTGGAAAGCCCACTGGCATTCTGTATTCACGTTGATTTTTGCAACGCCGAGAGAGATAGCCTTCTTAATCTGGTCATCCGGGATGCCTGTACCGCCGTGCAGTACCAGAGGCATGGGAATTTCTCTGCCTTCGTTGACTCTCTTGTTGATAGCATCGAGAGTTTCAAAGCTCAGGCCTTCCCAGTTTTCGGGATATGCGCCGTGAATGTTGCCGATACCGGCAGCCAGCATGGTAACACCGAGGTCAGCAACGGTCTTGCATTCTTCGGGGTCAGCACATTCGCCCTTGCCGATAACGCCGTCTTCTTCGCCGCCGATTGCGCCGACTTCAGCTTCGAGGGAAATACCCAGAACGTCGCAGGTATTTCTGAGAATTGTAGTTTTTTCCACATTTTCTTCAAACGGCAGATGAGAACCGTCAAACATGATGGAAGAAAAACCAGCCAGAATGCACTTCTGTGCGCCTTCAAATGTACCGTGGTCGAGGTGCAGAGCAACCGGAACTGTGATATTCAGTTCTTCAATCATGCCCTTTACCATGCCGACAACTGTCTTGTAGCCACACATGTACTTGCCTGCGCCTTCAGAAACGCCCAGAATTACGGGAGACTGGAGTTCCTGTGCAGTCAGCAGGATTGCCTTTGTCCATTCGAGATTGTTGATGTTGAACTGACCGACAGCATATTTGCCGGCTCTTGCCTTGTTCAGCATATCCTTAGCGGAAACTAATGCCATAATAAAATTCCTCCTATTTGAATTACGCAGGGAAAACTTTAGTTATCCTCCACGAACTTTAACAATTTTAGTATAACATATTTTCTGAATTTTGTCAATAGACTTTTTTTATTTCAGAAAAATCATTGAAAAAATAAGCCAAATCCATAGCATTTTGCATAAATTCACTTTTGAAAACAGGAGGATATTAGTATTTTATGTAAATTTCCGCAGAATCTCTTGACAAAAATGTAAATATGGTTTACAATGATAATATTAAAAATTCATGATACAGGAGGTATCTTTATTATGTGGACATCAAGTCTGTTGAAACAGAATGCCAAAAACAATATGCAGCCTTACTTCTGGTCTGCGGTTGGTCTTCTGGTAATTATGGGAATTATTTCCGGTGCAGTTTCTTATATGGCATCACTTGTTCCCGCGTTCTTCCTTGGTGTGACTGTAGGGTTTTCTAATTTAGACAGCGCACCGGAAGAATTGGACAACCCAGCAGTCTGGGTTTATTATGTCGTTACTATCCTAATCAGCTTTGCGATTACAATCTTTATTGCAAGCATTCTGGAAATCGGCAAATGTCGTTATTTCTATCATGCAAGACAGGGTGATTCCGATTTTGGCAATCTGTTCTGGGCATTTCAGGGCGGACGCTATATGCCATGTGTGAAAGTCAATCTTCAGAGATATCTTGAAATTTTTCTTTATAGTCTTCTGCTGATTATTCCCGGCTATATCAAACTTCTGGAATATGCGCTTGTGCCTTACCTGCTGGCAGAGAATCCGAATCTTTCCAGAGAACGCGCCCTGAGCATCTCCAAACAGACAATGTACGGCGAAAAGATGAAATATTTTCTTCTGATATTCTCTTTTATCGGCTGGTGGTTCTTAGGCGTTATAACATGCTATCTGGGATTTCTTTACGTTGCGCCCTATATGCAGGCAACAGATACAGAATTCTATGCCTGCATGAGAGCGAAAATGCTTGCGACAGGCATCACAACTGAAGAAGAACTCACTGGGTATAACAACTTCGGCGGATTCAACGGCGGTTATCCTGAAACCAATCCTTATAATGCACAGAATCCTTATCAGAATCCCAATCCCTATCAGTCTCAGAATCCTTACCAGAATCCCAACCCTTACGAGTCTCAAAGTCCCTACCAGAATCCAAATCCTTATGAACCTCAAAGCCCCTACCAGAATCCAAATCCCTATCAGCCTGACAGTATGCCCGGCATTAATCTGGATAAAACGCCTTATGATACACAGGGCTCTGATTTCAATCAGCCTGATAATTCTTCTGCTCCAGACAGCAGACCGCGCGTCAACCTTGACAAAAATCCTTATGATGATAATAATCCAAATCATTTCTGATAAAAATCAGCCCGTCATAACAGACGGGCTGATTTCTTATTCCGGAACAGATTCTTCAATTACCGCTGCCGGTTCTGCCGGAATCGGTTCAGGTATCACAGCTTGTTCTGCCGGAACAGTCTCCGAAACTGGAACTTCTGTTACCAGCGGAAGCGTTTCCGATACTTCCGGTACTATCGTTTCTGATGTATTCGTTCCCATCTGCTGTGTAAAACTATCAAATACTATCACAACACCATAGCACGGAAGCGAAAATTCTGCCGGAATACCGGCTTCTGTAAAGGTCAGCGTATAACTGCCTTCTTCGACAGCACCTTCACAGATGATTTTATTTTCATCTGTTTTTCCGCTTAAATCCGGCGACAAGGCCATATCATCAATGATATTCATCAAATCTTCCAGCTCCGTCCGGATAGCCTGCGCTGACTGCGGAACGGAAAATTCCAGCCCCTTATAAGACGCTTTGACCTCATCATCCAGAAAATCAAGCTGAACTCCTGCCAATGTCTGCGGTTCACTGAACAGCACACACCATGCATCTGTGCCGTATCTGGTCAGAGTAGCTTTGCTTTCGGAATCCGCATTTGTGATAGTCACTTCCGCGGTAAATCCCCCTGTCATGGGATTGGCAATCTTTCCGGGAACTGTCTGCACAACAGTACAGCCTGTACTCAGCAATACTGTATTCAGACTGATGACTGCAAAAATACGTTTCATATGCTTGACATCATACATATAAAAAAATCACCTCAGTAAAATATTTCGCTTGTGATTCCTGTATTTTTGCAGATAATAAAATTATAAAATTTCCTGTAAAGAACGAATCAAATCTGAAGGCAACATATAGCGATATGGCAGATGTTTTGCTGCTGCATCACCGGCCGCTGCGTGAACTGTCACTGCTGTACATGCCGCTTCATACAGAGAAAGCCCCTGTCCGGCAAAAGATGCCGCAATTCCTGCCAGAACATCACCACTTCCGGCTCTTGCCATACCCGGATTACCCAGATTGCAGACGGCTGTCTGCTTTCCGTCCGTGATAACCGTCCCTGCACCTTTCAGAATAACTACTGCTCCAGTCAGTTCTGCCAGCTTCTTCGCTGATGAAATCCTATCTTTCTGGATTTCAGATACTTCACATTTCAGAAGTCTTGAAGCTTCTCCGACATGGGGTGTTAAGATAGTTCGTCCTTTCGGTATTAATTCTATGCAGTCCGATACACAGTTAAGACCATCTGCATCCAAAATTATCGGACAGGAACTCTCCGAAAACAGAAATTTTATCAAATTTCTTGTCGATTCAGTAACTCCTATACCACAGCCGATTAATAATGCCTGTTTATTTTTCAGTGCCTGCGATAAGATTTCATGATTCCTTCTATCCAAAAAAAAGCCGTTCTCATCTGCTTTGAGAGGCAGACACATCACCTCCGGCAGATTCACAGAAATTGCCGTCAGTGCCTGTTCTACAGAAGCACAGGTCACAAGTCCTGCTCCGCTTCGCATGGCCGAAGTCACCGCCAGAATACAAGCTCCTCTCATCCGAGCACTTCCGGCAACTGCCAGCACATGCCCGAACTGATTCTTATAGGCATCTGCTGAACGATACGGCAGATTTTCCAGCACTTCCGGGAGTGTCAGCCTGTGAACCAGTTCGATTTGTTGAAATGCCTCCTCCGGAATGCCGATATCTGCTGTATGAATTTCTCCGCAGAATTTCCTAAGCGGATACTGACTCATGCCGAGCTTTTCTGCGCCGAATGTTACAGTATCATAAGCATTAAACGTTCCGGGGCTGACTGTTCCGGTTGTGCCATTTCCTCCGCTGGGGATGTCACAGGCGATACAGATTTGTTCTTCATGTCCGGAAAAAAGTTTCTGAATCTTCTCCGGAAGTTCTCCGCGGAATCCCGTTCCGAAGATGCCGTCGATAAGGACTTCTGCATTATCTAAGAATTCATCCGGCTCGGAAAGTACTGGAATTCCGGCTTTCACAGTTCTTTCACGGGCGATTCGGGATATTTCCGTTTTCGGCTCGCCCATCGGTGCGAGAATCCGCACATCTTTATGATAAAAATACAGATAATATCCGGCAACATAGCAGTCACCGCCGTTGTTGCCGTTTCCTGCCAGAAACAGGAAAGTTTGACAATCGCCGTAATTCTGCATCAGAAATTGCGCAAGAGCATGTCCGGCACGCTCCATCATCTCGGAATAAGATACACCGGATTCATCGGTTAATTTTTCAAGCATCTGCATTTGTTTCGGGGTTACTAACATAAAAATTATCCTCCTTTTGGAATAAAGTCATATTTTCAAGAGCAAGTCTGCTGATTTCCGGTACTCCTTCTGTCTGACCGTAAACTGTTTTCTGTACCAGAAGTTTATTATCTTCCATAAGAAGTCTATAATCATACCTCGTTCTGTCCTATAAAACATATTTTTCATCATGATAATAATCATAAACTTCGATATGCTCGTCACAGAATCCACAGCCGAATCCGATATCTGCACAGATTTCCGGATAGCCGTCATAATTCAGGTCTGTAAAATAGGCTGAAAAAATCGGTGTTCCGAAAATAAGCAGTTTTTCCTCAGCATCTTTTTTCGCTGAGATTTGCTCATCAGACCAGATAAAAATAGTTTCCGGAAATTCTGAAAGTTTCATTTTCAGAGAAAATTCCTCATTTTCCGAGAGCATCCAGCGTTCTGCCGGGCTGTCCCACTTTATGACAGGAGTGGTTTTCCAATCGTTTCTGAGTGCTTCCGATTTTGCACAGCCTGTACACAGCAGACAAATCAAAACTGCCCATAATAAGCGTTTTTTCTTCATGATGATTCTCCTTAAAAATTCAGCCCTCTCTGTTCAGAAAGGGCTTGTTTTCAGCGTTTATTCAGCTTTACTTTCATTTCTCTTGAAAGAAACGGTTCAAGAGCTTCTCTGAAATTGGAATCCGGATTAAAGTACAGACAGCATTTTCCATGCTCTGGATGCTCGAATTCTGCATAGTATTCTTCTGCATCATCATCCTCGCCCATAAGCGAAATCCCCAGAGCTGAAAATGTCGTAATCGAATCATCAGCCTGTTCTTCTTCAGGACAAGTTCCAGCCTTTCCATAAACTGTGAATGTCTTGACTTCCACGCTCAGGAGCTGTTTTCTTTTGGACTGTCCGAAAATCTTATCAATATCGAGAACACCGTTCGTGCAGGAATATTCATATTCCACATTGAGCATTTTCAGGAAATACCATGCACCCCAGATAGCGCATACAGGCAGAACTATCGCCAGTGCGAACCCCATTGCCACCATCACCAGCGCAACAACCGTGACTGTAATAGTGAGCACTATCACACATGCACGTTTCATGGTATCTTTTGTCGAATCCTGTTTTTTTACAAGCTGTTCTGCAAACTTATCCATTCGGAATGCCCCCGGAATTTATGAAGAATTTCCCCTGATTTTCAGAGGGGATATTCTTATTTTAGCACATTCTGTCGAAAATAGCAAGTGTTTCTGAAAAAAATTTAAATCACTTCCATGACTTCAGATAATTCTTTTCTCTTGGGAGCGTTCGGAGATTCATCTGCATAACCGACAGCAATCAGGGCGGAAATGCTTTCATTTTCGGGAAGATTCAGAATGTTTTTGATTTTGTCTTCATCATAGATGCCCATAATCAGAGTGCTAATGCCGATATTATAAGCGGTCAGGCAGAATGTCTGACAAGCAATTCCGGCATCAAATGACTGCCAGTGTGTGCCTTTGGGGGTTGTGAATGTTCCGTCCTTCTCGTAGCCTGCGATGCCGTCAACCGTAGTCAGAATTACCAGTCCGGATGCGCTCTGAATGTTGAGCTTATTCTTCGAGAAATTACAAGTGCCTTCTTCGGCGATTCTGTTCTTTAATTCCTGATTCAGAATCACATGAAATCTTGCTGTCTGGGAATTTTTCCAAGTCGGCGCGAATCTTGTCAGTTCGATAATTTTTTCAATAGCTTCTTTTGTGACGGGCTTGTCAGCATATTTTCTGATGCTTCTTCTTCCTTTGATAACTTCTGTAAATTCCATAATAAAAATCCTCCTAAGATATTAATTTTTTGATTTCTGATTCGTGTTTCAGAATTTCCTGTGCCAGCCGGATTTGATTCCGTGCCCGGATAAGATTCTGTTCCGGATGGGTGATTCTGAAATAGATATTCCCCTGTAAATAATCTGTCAGATACCGGACGGCTAATTCTACAGTCACTGAAAAAACAGCCGGAATCAGCAGATTTCTATCCATCTGCGGACATTCTGAAAGCCAGCCGGAAACAAAGGCTTCAAACTTCGACATACTGATGCCGACTCTGGATAAATCCGGTTCTGAGGAACTCACGTTCGAGGCGAACGAACGCACTGCATCCCCGAAATCATAAACAGGCATTCCAGACATGACAGTATCCCAGTCGATTACCGCCACGGGCTGATTTGTTTCCCTGTCAAACAGCAGATTACTGCATTTCATATCGCCGTGTGTCACCTGAAAGGGCAGTTTCCCTTTCTGATAGCAATCGCAGACAAAACATGCCTGCTCCTGCCAGTTCCGGAGAATTTCCATTTCCGGCAAAGAGGATTTCAGATGCAGAAGCTCCTGAAAATAGGCTTTTGTATCGTGAAATCCGGAAATCGTCTGCACCAGACCGGCGGAATCCATTCCGGAAACGGCTTTCTGAAACGCTCCGAATGCTTTTCCGGCCTGCTGAATCTGATACAGATTTTCACAGGTTTTCATGCTGTAGCCGTGGATAACATCCATCACACGCCAGTTCTGAAATAAATATTCTCCCTGCTCCGTCTGATAAAAATGCAGAACCTGCATTTCCGGAACATATTTTTCCAGATAAGATGCGGTTCTGACAATGTTCTGCATCACTGCATCGGGATTTTGGAAAACGCTGGTATTCACCTGCTGAAAAATATAGTTTTTCCCTGTTTTCAGCCGGATTTGATATGTTCCGTGAATTCCGCCGTCTGTCAGCGGAATGCTTTCCAGAATTTCGCCTTTGAGCCGGAATTTCTTCCGGACAGTGTTCAATACTGCTATCATGATTATAATAACTTTACTTTCTGATAAATAATATGCATTTTGGGGTTAGTGAGCACTGTCCCGTCACGGTGATAATGTCCACAGAACCATTGCTTATAACTCATCTTCCTGTTGATTTCATCAAAGAAATCTGTCAGGCTGTTATCCGGATACTGACTGTAATCCCCAAATAACTGATGCTGGACGCTGGTCGGCAGACAGTGCGTTACGACATAATCGACTTTCATGCCCTGTCCGAGCAGATTGGCTCTTGCTTCGCGCATTTCTTTTTCACTGGGAAGTTCCTGCGCCCACCAGCTGATGCCCGGAATCCGGAACTGCTTGTCATAGCTTTCCGCACCGCCCATAGTAAAAAAGCTTTTTCCGTCAATCTGATAGACCTGCCCCCTCAGTAACTGAATCACACTGGGAGAAATCCGGCGAATTTTGCCTCCGCACCAGTTCTGAACAGGATAAAGCAGTTCCAGAAGGTCAAAATTTTCATGGTTGCCATCTATAAAAAGCGTTGTATAAGGCCGGTCTTCCAGCCATTGCAGAAGTTCTACTTCTTCTTTGGAGCTGTCCCAAACGAGCCCGAAATCTCCTGCAATAATTAAATAGTCTTCTTTTGTCATCATATTAAATAATTCCTGATGTGCTGTTGAAAGACGCTGAATATCTTCCACACTCCGCAGACCATGAATATCGCCTGTGACTAAAAACATGTGCGTGACCTCCTTCCAGATTTATTTTACCATTTTATCTAGTTCTTGTCAAGGGAATTTGAAAAATCTTGTGCAAAATATTTAGATTATGACAAAAAACCCCTCTCAGATGCAGTACTGAGAGGGAATCTTTCATGTAATGCCAAAAATTCAGCTTACTGAATCTGATACATACGGTTGCCGCCGTCACGCTTTGCCGCATGAAGTGCAGAGTCCATCTTCATCAAAAGGGTGTTTACGTCTAAGTTATCGCTGGGCAGATAGTGGTACAGGCTGGAAGAAACGGTAGTCTGTACCGGAATATTGGCAACCAGAGTCGGCTGACCAATGCCCTGACGAATCTGTTCGGCAAGCTGCTGTGCCTGTAAGTCAGATACATGCTCATAGAATACCATACAGAACTCATTACCGGAAATATTGAACATTTCAGCATATTCGGAATATTCTTCCTTGAGTCGCTCTGCAACAGTGGCAAGATATTCGTCGCCGAATTCATAGCCGTACATGTCGTTAATCATACGGAAGTTGTCAATATCAAATACGGCAATATTGAACTGTGCGTTGCCGATAAGCTGGGAAAGGCTTTCGTCGAGGGCATATCTGTTCTTCATACCGGTGAGAATGTTTGTCATAGCGGAGTCCATGAGTTTCTTCTTGGATTTTGTCAGACGGTTGCCGGCTTCGGTGATTTCCTGTTCCTTCTGCTTGATTTCAATGAGGGAGTTAATCTGTGTTCTGCCGATGAAGTAGAGCGCAATAATAGTCAGAACCAGCACAATAGTCAGAGCACCTTGTGCAGTAGCACGCCACCATCTTGCTCTTTGTTCATGCGCTTCGCCCTCTTTTGTAGCTACTTTTACAGTAGCTTCCAGCATTTCAGCAGCAGTCAACTGAAGCGGTGCAAGTTCCTGATTGTAAATGTTCATACCTTCCTCATGGATTACGGAAGCACTCTTTGTCTGGTTGATTTCCATGATTTTTCTCCGATACGCATTGATAGCATATTCAGCGTGTTCAAAACGTCTTTTCAGGCTTTCATCATCGTCATGCAAAGCCTTATACTGTTCGGAAAGTTCTGCAATGTTGCTGAAACAACTTGTGAGGTTTTCAGCGGCTTCTGCTTCTACTCTTTCAGCTTCCGGTGTACCCATAGAAGCAAAGAGTTTAAGTATATTTTCGTTTGCTTCGGTAAAATTATTACGAATATCCGAAATAATCTTAATAGATTCAATATTTTCCTGCAATATATCTCTGGTGCTGACATACACTGCATTCTGCACCAGCATGTTAATCAATGTTACCACAGCAATGACAACACCAAGGATACCGTACATTCTGCCGACTCTGCGGATAGTTTTGTCTCGCCTTAAACTAAGGTCAAACGCTTTTCTTTTTGCCATTTTTAAATTTCTCCTCTCTGAGAATTAATTATTGATGAGGAACTGCACATCATCATTATTGATATTGTCTTTTGTGACTGTGGTTGCGCCGGAGTCTACCAGAGACGGAATTGGGTCACCGTGTGCTAAATCAATTGCATAGCTGACACCCAGATAGCCCATGTTGTAAGGATTCTGAATAATAGTAGCATCCAGAATATTCTGGCTCAGGTACATATCTGCGGACTTGCCTTCGTTCTCGAAATAGTCGAAACCTACGATATGCACTTCACCGGGCTGAATCGTACCGTCAGCAATCAAATCAGAAACGGCTTCACAAGCACCCCATGCACCCTTACGGTTAGTTGCGAAAATGAGGTCAACGTGATCCTCTTTAATCAGCTTCAGAGCCTGTTCTTTGGAAACATCCCAATTGCTTTCGCCGTCGAGGACTTCTGCAATTTTGATATTAGCATAAGAAGCAAATTCATCAGAAGTTTGTGCTGTTTCGGTTTCGGCTTCGATAATATTGCCGTCTGCATCAGTTTCCGTTTCGGCAGGAAGTGAGTTATTCTGCTTGGAGCTTGCACCAGCAGCCATTTCCTGCGGTTTCTGAACATTTCCGGAAAGCTGGTTGATAAAACCGTCACGGCGTTCGATTGCAGTAGAAGCCGAGCCATGATAGATAATGCCGATAGTACCTTCATTATTCAGCAAAGTAGCAGCAGTTCGTGCTGCACCTTCGCCGGCATTTTTATTTAATGTGCCGACATAGCTTGCCTTGCCCTCATAAGTAACATCAGAGTCGATTGTAATAATCGGGATTCCGGCAGCAGTTGCAGAAGCAAGAGCTTCGTTTTCGGATTCCGGGTCGCAGGCAGCGAGAACGATAACATCTACTTTCTGGGAGATTGCCTGATTGATAACAGCAATCTGTTGTTCGGCATCTTCTTCCTCAGGGCCCATGCGGATGATATTGACTTCATCACCGAATTCTTCTTGCAGGTTATCGCAGGCTTTCCATACTGGATTCCAGTAGTCAGAATTCATTGTCTTTACAATAACAGCAACATCTACCGTTTCTGTATCTGTACTTTGACTTTGACCGCATCCAGTCAGTGGCATCATAGATACTGCAAGGATACCTGCAACAACGGCTTTTACGATTCTAGATTTTTTTCTCATAGCTTAAATAATTCCTCCTAAAAAATCTCATAGCTTTTTTCAATCCGTTACCGGATTTATCAGAAAACGAATATCTTCGTTATTCAGATTCTCATTCGTTACCAGCGTCACGCTTGTAATCATTTCTGACTGGAGTGAAGCTGTGTCGCCTTTTATGGCAGCATCTGCGTATTTTATGCCAAGGTATCCCATATTATACGGATTCTGTACAATCGTACCGGCCAATGTACCATCCTGGATATAGGCGACTTCCTTATCAGATGCATTGAAACCGATAACCCTTACTTCTCCGGCTTTTCCCAGTTCTGCAATGGCATCACAGATACCAGTGGTACTATTTTCGTTAGTACCATAAATCAGCTTGATTTCCGGATGATTTTTCAGAATTGCGGTTGTCTGAAGCTTGGCAGTTTCCAAATCGTTATCACAGTACTGTGTAGCCACAATATGATATTTGGAATCAGAAACTTTTGCATTTTTCTTTTCACCAGTGCCGACCTCGACAGGCACATCAAGCAGCACTTCCTGCCGTGAGAGTTCCTCTTTGAAGCCGGAAATACGCTCAATTGCAGTCTGAGACTTCTCGACATGTCCGACAATGGCGATTTCGCCGCCCTCGGGAACTTCTTCCATAGCAGCTCTGGCAGCGACCGCACCGGCAGCGGTATTATCCGAGCCGATATAAGCAAGTCTTCCTTCATAGCTGACATCCGAGTCGATAGTAATCACAGGAATGCCTTTAGAAACTGCCTTGTCCAAGGTTGTGTTAAGTGCATCTACATCATTTGGAGCAATAATAATTGCATCCGCATTTTGAGAGATTGCCTTCTCCACTAATTTAATCTGTTCGCCGAGCATAGTATCATTAGCGGTAGCCTGATAAGAAACTGCATAGTTCAGTTCATTTCCGCCGTCTTCTGCTCCTTTTTTTACAGCATCCCAGAATTGTACGCCCTGTGCTTTGCAGATAACAGCGATTTCTCCGTTTTTTTCTTCCTGCTGGGAACAGCCGGCCAAAGAAATGCATAATGACAGTGCTGCCACCGCGAGTGCTGTCTTACGGAGGCTTTGATACAAATTCTTTCTCATATCCGAAATCCTCCTTTCTTTTTCTCTCAAAAAATTAAGTAAAAATAAGAAATACAAATAAAAATCCACACAAATACTTTTCATTGTGCAGTCATATTCATTGTCTATTATAACATATTTCTCATAGAAATACAAGTGCTAAATATGACGAAAATCAAATAAGAATTCTGTCTATTTTTTCCCCTGAAACTTTCAGGCAAATTTTCTTTGGTGCGATATGCAATATTTTAGTTCCGAATTTTTGTGAGAAACGGAAAATTTCAGAAAATCAATCCAGAATCTATTGACAATTCGGTGAACACATGCTATAATTTTAATAAATGTGTATTAAATATACAGCGAACAGGCCTAGTGCCTTTCTGGATTCCATTTTTCTGGAGTCCTGCTCTGCAAAAAACTGAATGGGAGGATATATCTTATGGTCAATGTAGCAGGCTTTGAAAACACAATCGCTGTCAGTCAGAAACTCAAAGGCATGGTTCAGCAGTTCGGAGACGATATTCTGAACAATCCTGACAAGTTCGTTTCTCTGATGAATGACTTTATTCCGGAGTATGAAAAAGAACGCCGTCTTCTGAAAAATGTAGTCAAGAGTGATGTGCTGACAAAAATGAAAAGAAGCGATAATCAGAATATCGCCATTATGAAGTCAAAAGAATATATGATGAACGAAATGTTCCTGTCAGAAGGTGCAGTAGAGTTTGTCATGGTATGCTTTACGTATCTGCTTGACTGGAATTATGAAACCACAATGCCGGAACAGGGAGCTATGGCTGCTCCTGCACAGGCATTCCAGCCACAGCCGCAGTACACTGCTGCACCGAATCCGTATGGTGGCGCGCCGATGGCAGGTTTTGCACCGCCCCCGATACAGCAGCAGCCAGTTATTCCGCAGCCGGTCATCCCGCAGCCTGCCGCCGCACCGCAGATTCAGGCCGCTGCTGCCGCTGCTTCTGCACCGGTTTCCGCACAGCCGGAAGAAAATCCGGTTATCTTTGCAGCATCTGATGCAGCTCGTTCCAGACTGCGCGGCAATGTCAAAGTAGCTCCCGGCTATACTACACTGGACAATTTCTGCTTCGACGGTTTCAGCTTTATGAAATCTATCGAACTTCCGGCAACACTGATTACTATCGGCGACTATGCATTCTCTGAGTGCAAGCGTCTGAAGACCATCACAATTCCGCCAAGTGTACGCATCATCCGTCAGGGCGCATTCAGCTCCTGCGGAAAGCTGACGAGAATCAATATTCCTTCCGGTGTGACAGAAATTGCAGACAATACGTTTGAATTCTGCCATAATCTGGAAATTGTGGAACTGCCCAACACGCTCCAGAGCATTGGAAACGGTGCATTCCAGGGCTGTGAAAGTCTGAGGAAGCTCTTTATTCCAGAGAGCGTGAAGCATATTGCAGATGATGCATTCAAACAGTGCGCTTACTTAACTGTCAAGTGCTATGACAAATCTTATGCATACAAATTCTGTTCAGAAAATGGCATCAAGACAGAACTTATCAGCAAGGGCGGTTTGTTCTGATTGATTCTGATTAAAACTTTTCAGCTTGAATCAATCTGATAAAAATCACTGTGCTGTTTATAATTTTAGTTTCAGAAAGGGATGAGTTCAAATATGGTTGAACTGCAAATCGGGCAGTATGTCGAAATGGAATACGGCGGTGCTGCCAGAGTCAAGAAAGTTCTCGGTCAAGGCGGTCAGGGTATTGTCTATCTGGTGGAATTCAACAATATGGACTACGCGCTGAAATGGTATGACATTGACAAGATGCGTAATCCGAAGGCATTCCGTCAGAACATTGCAAGCAATATCAACGACGGCGCACCGAGTAAAAAATTCCTGTGGCCGAAATATCTGACCAAACAGATTCCCGGAACGGATACGTTTGGTTATCTGATGGATTTGCGTCCGCAGGGCTACGATTCATTTGTAGACATTCTCAACACTTACAAGCTGGATGTTGACCCGCTTACCGGCAAGGCCATCAAAGTACCTGTACAGTTCAAGAGTCTGTATGCCATGGTAACAGCAGTCATCAACATTGTCAATGCATTCCGTCAGCTTCACAGAGCCGGAAAGAGCTATCAGGATTTGAATGACGGTGGTTTCTTTATCAATATCAAAACCGGTGATATTCTGGTCTGTGACTGCGACAATATCGCACCGGACGGCAGCAACTTTGGTATCGGCGGCAAGCCGGGCTATATGGCACCGGAAGTTGTTCGCGGACTCAAGAAGCCTGACGTTCAGACCGATAAATATTCTCTTGCAGTCGTTCTGTTCAAACTCCTGTTCAGAGGCGACCCAATGGAAGGCGAAAAAGTAGTAAAGGACATTTGTCTGACAGAAACTTCCGAGCTGAAACATTACGGCTCAAATGCGGTTTTTGTCTATGACCCGAATGATACTTCCAACAGACCTGTGCGTGGCATTCATGACAATGTTATCAAATTCTGGAAAATCTATCCGCCGTATGTGCGTGAAGCATTTATCCATTCGTTTACAGTCGGTATTTCCGACCCGAACAAGAGAATTATCGAAAACGAATGGCAGAGATTATTCATCCGCCTGCGTTCTGAAATTGTCTCCTGCACCTGTGGCAGAACCAATTTCACGACCATGTTCCGCAAGGCCGAGGACAACCCCAATTTCTTCATGTGTCCCAGATGCGGAAACTACATCGCAAGCCTCCAGTTCAACAACCGGGACTACCGTGTGCCGCTGTACCTGGGCTACAAATTCTATGCCTGTGAAACTGTCAAAAATTCTGACGACTTTGAAACCGTGACCGGTGAAGTAGTAGAAAACAAGCTTCGCCCCGGCATGATGGGTGTCAAGAACAGTTCCGGCAAATCGTGGCGTGTCAAGATGCCTGACGGCAACTTCTACGCTGCACCGTCCGGTAAGGGCTTCCCGTTATGGGAAAAGCTGGAAATCGACTTTGGTGACGGCATTACTGCCAAAATCGAAGATTAATTCTCCGGCAAAAAATAAGCATAAGAAAAGGTGAAAACTATGAATGAAGAAATGGAAAACAACCTGGACTTCGACGACGACCTCGGCGGCGGCGGTTTCGGCGGCGGTGGTTTCGGCGACGGGCTTGATGATTTTGATGATTTCATGAACTTCGATGATGATGACCCGCTGAACGCAACGGGTGTATCCCGAAAAAGTCTGGTCATCTTCTTCCTGATTGACACTTCCGGCAGTATGAAAGGCACTAAAATGGGCGAACTTAACGCTGTTATGGAAGAGCTGATTCCGGAAATCCGGCGCGTCGGTGAGGCAGATACCGATGTCAAAATTGCGGTTCTGACATTCTCTACTTCTGTGATGTGGATGTACTCAGAACCTATCTCGATTGAGGAATTTGAATGGACAAGACTCCGTGCAGATGGTGTCACCAGCATGGGTGCGGCATTCAAGGAACTGAATATCAGAATGTCAAGAAACAGCTTCCTGAATTCCCCGTCCCTGTCCTTTGCGCCTGTTATCTTTCTGATGACAGACGGCTATCCCTCAGACGATTATAAAGAAGGTCTGGCAGCACTTCAGCAGAACAGCTGGTACAAATACGGTCTGAAAACTGCTCTTGGTATTGGCAAAGAAGCAGACGACGATATGCTTGCAGAATTCACAGGCACAAAAGACACTGTAGTTCATGCCTATTCCGGCGGACAGCTTGCACATCTGATTAAAGTGATTGCTGTAACGTCCTCACAGATAGGCAGTAAGAGTATGACGCTCTCTGACGATTCCGGCCATGAACTGGGCATGGAAGACGTATTTGAAACCAAGCAGAAAATGCTGGGTCAGCAGATTCAGGAAATCATCAAATCCGAAGGCTATGGCGACAATGTTCCCTTTGATGCCGGATGGTAAGATGCAAATGGTAACGAAAGGGAAAGGAGGTGTTCGCTATGTATGAAGGATTTTGTCATTCCGTCATTGGCGCAAGCCACGTAGCGAAAGGTACAGTCTGCCAGGACTTTTCTAATTTTCAGTCAACCGAATCCTATTCGATTGCTGTTGTAGCAGATGGTCACGGCAGCAAAAAACATTTCAGAAGCGATGTCGGCTCACGACTCGCAGTCAGAGCAACTCTGCGTACTGTGCGTAATTTCTACAGAGACCCGGAGGAGTTTGAAGAAAGCTTTATGGAGAACCCCAAGGATGTTATCCGCAAGATTGAAAAGCAGATTATTTCCAGATGGAACCGTGAAGTTTCAAAGCATTACCGTAAAAATCCTGTTACTGATGAGGAACGTGCGCCGTTCACGGATGAACAGCTTGAAGCTATCAAGATGGAGTCTATCTATGGTACAACGCTGATTGCAGTTGTCATGGGCAAGGACTATGTTTTTGGTATGCAGATTGGCGACGGAAGCCTTGTCGTTCTGGATGAAGACGGAGAATCAGAAATGCCGATTGTAGATGATGAATCTGCACCGGCCAACATGACCGCATCTATGAGCAACTCGAACGCAATTGACATGTTTAACTGTTTCTACATGATGGAAATTCCGATGGCGGTATTTGTCTCGACTGACGGATTATTCACATCATTCCGGAGCAGTGAAGATTTTCTGGACTATCATACTATTATTGCCAGTCATCTGGAGCATATGCCCGATTTTGACAAGATAGTAGTCCGTAATCTGACAAAGCGTACTAATTTCGGCACACAGGATGATATTTCACTGTCTTGTATTTTCGACAAACAACTTGTTAAGGATGGTGCAGAAGCCCTCAAGAGACAAGTAGAGAAGAACAAGGCGCGTGCAGAAATGCGCAAGGCAGAGCAACAAGCAAAGCTTGCAAAGCAGAGACTGAAGAACAAGCTTCGCCGGAATCCGAATCTGGCTGTTGAAGAATAACTGAGTTCCGCTCAAAATTGAGGATATTACTATGAAAGAGAATCAAGAGAAGAATAAGGGAACACATATTTTAATTCTGGTTATCTGCATTGCTGTTTATATAGTATTTATGCTTTTGACAGGACCTATTCAAATTCCTCAGCTCAGCCTGTTTAATGGTGTATTTGCACAGATTAACGTACTGATGGCTATCATCATGGTAGTGTCAAATCGCAAGCGCGGTTTTATCTCTGCCGTTTCGCTGAATGCAATTTCCTGTGTCCTGACACTGATGCGCTATCTTCAGGAGGTTGAATCAAGAGCACTGCCGGGGGTCTTTGTTCCGATAGTCTCTATTGTTTCCCTGTCCATCATTTATGGAAATCTGTACCAGAACCAAGCGATGCAGGAAGAACTGAATGAACAGTATGAAAAAATCATGGATTCCAACAGAATCATGCAGGAAAAAGACGACGCACTGAAAATGCTTGCATACAGTGACCGTCTGACCGGAATGCAGAATATGCAGTACTTCCGTGAACAAATGGAAGAAGCTGTGAAACTGGAAATGCCTTTCACTATGATTTATATTGATATCGATAACTTCAAGGGTATCAACGATACATTTGGCCCAAAAACTGGTGATACTGCACTGATTGCCTATGCAGAACGCCTTTCCAGCTACTGTGGCCGCAAATATATCTGTGCCAGAACCAATGGTGACGAATTCGGTGTTATTTTAACAGGAGAACAGACTGAAGCTGATGTTCTGAATATTATTGAACAGCTCCGCCGTCTATTTGGTGAGCAAATCACTGTACAGGGGGCAAAGCTTTCTGTTACTGCCAGCTACGGTATTGTTTCCCATCCGCGTGATGGCAGAAATGATGAAACACTTCTGGACAGTGCCATTATGGCAGTATACAATGCCAAGGCAAACGGCAAAGACAGAGCCTGCTTTTTCAGCCAGGGTTAAGCCGTTCTGCAACATCCGCAAACACATGGTTTTTATTTTTCGCAGTGTCCGGCTGTTTTATGCCGGATACTGCGTTACAGGATATTTACGGGAGGAGAGATACAATTGCATCAGGAGAAAAATAACGTGCGGAACATTGCTGTTTTAGTAATTGGAATTATTCTGTATGTATTAATTATTATACTTCAGGGTCCGCTAAGAGAAGTTATATCAAGTTTTATAGGTGTACTGACCGGACTGCAAGTTCTCATTGCAACCATGATTGTCATTACTAATTATAAGAGAGGCTTTATTGTTTCAGTGGTTTTATGCGTTCTCAGCATGATGGGTGCAGTGATTGCCCTGTTGCGGTCACATTCCATCGGGTCGCTTCCGGGCATACTTTTACCGATTATCACCATTATCACGACTGCAATTATACTGGCATACATGAATCTCAGCAAAGCACAGGCAGCAGAACTTTCTGAGCAGTATGAAAAAATCATGGATTCCAACAGAATCATGCACGAACAAGAAGAAGCCCTTCGTATGCTGGCTTACACTGACCGTATGACGGGAATAAAGAATATCCAGTATTTCCTGGAAAAGATAGACGAACTTATCAAAGAAAACGCTAAATTCATGGTTATCTATATTGATATCGACAATTTCAAGGGAATCAATGATTCATTCGGCCCCAGAACCGGTGATGCCGCTCTTTCTACTTACGCAAAGCGTTTTTCTGATTTTTGCGGAAACAAGTACATCTATGCAAGAACGACTGGTGATGAATTTGCTTTTATTCTGACAGGAGAACAGGCAGAAACAGAAACTCTCAGCATTATTGAAAACCTCCGCAAGCTGTTCAATGAGCCGTTTACAGTACAGGGTACACAGATTTCTACTACTGCAAGCTATGGCATTGCAACTTATCCTCTTGACGGCAGAACTTCGGAAATTTTGATAGACAGTGCCATTATGGCAGTTTACAATGCCAAAGCCAATGGCAAGGACAGACCTTACTTCTTCTCTAAAATTACAGCAAATCAGTCTGTTTATGTCAATCGGTCTGTATATATTCCTGAATCACGCTATTATCCTACAGAGTAATAACAGCATTTCAACAGTTGAGTTTTTTGATGTATTATCAATTATTTCAATGAGAAGAAGGGTTTTATTATGAAAGAGAAGAAAACAGCAACACAAATTGTAATTCTGGTAATCGGAATTATTTTGTATCTGATTGTATGGCTGCTTATGGGTCCGATGCTGACAGATGCCATGCGGCCTTATGTTGGTATCGGCTCAGAAATACAGATTGTCATCTGTACTGTGCTGGTTGTAACAAACCGAAAAGCAGGCTTTATTGCAAGCTGTATTCTGAATGTATTCGGAATCTTTAATGCTTTTCTTGGATACATACACGGCCAAACCTCAGCTATTACAGGCGTAGTCATTGATATTATTGCTGTTGTGACAATGTATATTATTTACTACTTCTTGGAAAGAAGCGAAAATCAGCGTACAGAACTTTCCAAGCAGTATGAACAGATTATGGATGCCAACCGCAAACTAAGCGAAAAAGATGAAGCACTCCAAACATTTGCTTATACTGATATTCTGACAGGCATGCACAATCTGCGCTATTTCCGTGAACAGATGGAAGAAGCTATCAGGATTCAGTCCAAATTTTCGCTGATTTATATTGATATTGATAATTTTAAAGGAGTCAACGATACATTCGGCCCTAAAACCGGAGACTCCGCTTTGGTTGCCTATGCAAAACGCATTTCTGACTACTGCGGAAACAGGTATGTCTGCGCAAGAACCGCCGGTGACGAATTCGGAATTCTTCTTATTGGAGAATATACGGAAGCAGATATCCTGAACATGATTGAACAGTTCCGCCGTTTATTTGGTGAACCTATCACTGTACAGGGCGCAAATCTTTCTATGACTGCCAGCTATGGTGTTGCAACGCATCCGCGTGACGGCAGAAATTCCGAAACGCTGCTTGACAGCATTATTATGGCCACTTATACCGCTAAGGCGAACGGCAAGGACAGACCCTGCTTCTTCAGCCAGGCATAAGAAATAAAAAATAATTAAGGATTGAGGTTTTTATGAACAGTAAAGAAAATGAGCAGAAAAATCTGCTGATACTTGTAGTTTGTATTATTATCAACATTCTGACGTATATTCTTGCACGAGGTGTAATAGCACCGCAGATTTTCAGACCGTTCTCCGGTGTGCTTGCCCAGATTGGACTTAGCTGTTCCGTGATTGCGGTACTTACCAATAAAAAACGCGGATTCGTTTCATTTATGGTTGTGTGGGGCATTGTTATCGGGTCAACACTTATTGGTTTGATAAGTTCTTCATTTAATCTTGCACTTTTGCCCAGTATTGGTCTTGCCGTTTTATCCATCATTATTGATTATATCATTTATTCCAATATCCTGCAAAGCGATACCATGCAAAAAGAACTGAACGTGCAGAACAGCAAACTGATGGAATCCAACAAGCTGATGGAAGAAAAAGACGAATCACTTAGAATTCTTGCTTATAAAGACCAGCTCACAGGCATGAACAACAAGACATATTTCTGTGAACAGATAGACGAAGCTATCAAGCAGAAGAAACCGTTCACTGTCGTTTATTCTGACCTGGACAACTTCAAAGGCATCAATGATAGCTTTGGGCCGGAAATCGGTGATTCTGTTGTTCTTGCTTATGCTGAACGCTTTTCATCATTCTGCGGAAATAAATACCCCTGTGCCAGAACCAGCGGTGACGACTTCGCTCTGCTGATTACTGGTGAACATTCTGAATCTGAACTGACGAATATCATAGAACAGCTTCGCAGCACAATGACTTCCCCAATGAACATTCGTGGCAGAGCTCTCGCAATTACTGCCAGTTATGGTGTTGCTTCCTATTCGAATGCCGGAGGCGACACAGCCACTTTGCTCAATAACGCGATTATTTCAGTATACAGAGCTAAGGCCGGCGGCAAGAACAGAATCAATTTCTATAGCAATTCATGAACAGAAAAATAAATAAGGACTGAGGTATTTTATGAACACGAAAGAAAATAATCAAAAGAATCTTGTGATTCTTATTGTTTGTACAATTGTAAGTGCGATTGGCTTTCTTATGACAGGTCCGTTTTTTACAGACAGTATTAGACCGCTGGCAGGACTGCTTGCGCAGACATCCATTCTTGCGATTGTCATTATGGTAATTACCAATAAAAAAAGAGGATTTTATACAGCACTCGGCATCACGGCCATTCTCTTTCTCATGGTACTTTGCATGATAATTTTTGCTCATAACATGGCAATTTTTGCAAACCTGATTATAGCAGTTGTTACTTCTATTTTAGTATGCATTCTCTATAATTATCTGAAAAAAAATGATGACCTGCATCAGGAACTGAACCAGCAGTATGAACAGCTTATGGATACCAACAGAGAACTGGAAAGAAAAGATACTATGTTAAGAGAACTTGCTTATAAAGACCAGTTGACAGGACTGTATAACAAAGCATATTTTTCTGAACAGATGGACGAAGCTATCCGTCAGAATGTGCCTTTTACAGTAATCTATGCTGATATGGACAATTTCAAAGTTGTGGATGATACATTTGGACCAGAAGTCGGCGACTCTGTTCTTGTTGCTTATGCGCAAAGATTTTCTGCCTACTGCGGCAAAAGATACATCTGTGCAAGAACCAGCGGTGATGATTTCGCCATGCTTCTGACAGGGCAACAGAATCAAGCAGAAATTCTGAATGTTGTGGAACAGCTTCGCCGTACACTGGGTGAACCACTCAACATACAGGGGCAGGTACTTTCCATTACATCCAGTTATGGCATTGCTTCCTATCCGCAGGACAGCAGAAACGCTGCCAACCTGCTGAATTGTTCTGTGATGGCTGTTTACCGTGCAAAGGCAAACGGAAAAGACAGGCCGTGTTTCTTCAGCCAGACATAAGAATAATGATATTGAGGTTGATAGTAAAATGAAAAATAAAACATTGCAGACTGTAATTTTAGTGATTTGCAGCATATTGTTTGTGGGAGTTTTCGTCATGTCCCTTTCCACAAGCGTTACCATGTACAGAGGTTTGATTTCAGAAGTACAGGTTGCTCTTTGTGTTATGATAATTCTTACCAACCCCAACAGAGCAGGCTATATCAGCAGTATCGTTTTGAATGCCTTTTCACTCATCTATAAACTTGTAGATATGATTCATTCCCACAGAATTTCTATCGGATTTGTAATTTATATCACAACAATTATTTTAATATCTATTCTTTATTTTTACATGAAAACAAGCCAGAGTCAGCATGACGAACTCCAGCAGCAGTATGAAGAACTGATAACTACCAAACAGATCCTTCAGGAAAAAGATGACATATTGAGAACGCTTGCCTATGACGATAAGCAGACAGGGATGCGTAATGCACATTATATGCACCTGAAAATAAATGAAGCCATTCAGGCAGGCAAACCGTTTCAGATAATTTATTTTGATATTGATAATTTTAAACAGATTGATGATATTCACGGGCCAAAAGCCGGAGACCAGGCGATTATGATTTATGCAGAGCGTCTCTGTACTGCTTTCCAGAATCGTTATCTCTGTACTCGTATGAAGAGTGATAAATTTGCTGTATTTCTTGACGGCGAACGCTCGGAAGAAGAACTTTCTGCTGTGATTGAACAGTTCCGTGCTGTCATCAACAAACCTATAGCTCTCCAGATGCAGAGTTATCATTTATCTGCCAGCTATGGTATTGTTTCCTTCCCCCGTGACGGTGGTACAGCAGATACACTGCTTAGACATGCCATCATGGCAGTATACAGAGCCAAAGGCAGCGGAAAAAATACTTCCTGTTTCTTCAGTCGTGCGTAAATAAAATTTAAAATATCGAGGTAATTATTTTTATGAAAGAAAAAAACAAAAGCCTGAATATGCCTGTTCTGGTGATTGGAATCTTAATCTTTCTGGCTTTAGCTACTGCTATACAGCAGATTCCTCAGAGTGTGCAGGGAATTATCACACAGATAGAAGTAATTGTTGCCACAATTATTGTAATCACAAACAAGAAAATCGGCATTATTACTGCTATGGTACTTTTTGCTTATGTTATCTTTGGTGCTGCGCTCAGTCTGCAAGCCGGAAATAAAATGGGAATTGTCGCGATACTGACTTCTGTTGTCACAATTATCATCTTAAACCTTATTTATTTCTTCCTTCACAAAAACGAACAGCAACACGCACAGCTCCTGAAACAATATGAAGAAATGATGGATTCCAACCGCCTGATGCAGGAAAAAGACGAGGCCTTGCAGACACTTGCATACCAGGACGAAATGACCGATATGCATAATTTTGTCTATTTCCGTGAACAGATTGAAAATGCCATCCGGCAGAATACAGACTTTGCCCTGATTTATATGGATTTAGATAATTTCAAGGCGGTCAATGACAAGTTTGGTCCCGAAGTCGGTGACGAGGCTCTGAAAATCTATGCCAGCAGACTCAAAGCCTACTGCGGAACAAAATATCTCTGTGCCAGAACAAGCGGTGATGACTTCGCCCTTTTGCTGAGCGGAACGCCTGCACAAGCAGAGATTCTGCATTTGGTCGAACAGCTTCGGAAAGTTCTGGGCGAACCTGTTTCAGCACAGGGAGTCAGCAATATCACCACTACGGCCAGCTATGGCATTGTGGTATCTCCCCGTGATGGCAAAGACACAGATACTCTGCTTGACAATGCCATCTTTGCGGTTTACAATGCCAAAGCCAACGGCAAGGACAGACCATGTTTCTTCAGTCAAATTTAACTCAGCTTTATTAAGGAAAGGCAGGTAATTTTATGGAAACCAAAGAATTTTACAATCTCGCTGTAAAATTAATGGAGGATATTAAAATCAAAGAACCTCAGCTTGTATCAGGCAGTGATTCTGAACTCTGTGTGCTGGTAACAGCCGAAAAACAAGCAGTTTACGCCGGTGTGACAAGTGTGAAGGTGAACGCAGGACAGATTATGCGTTCCTGTCCGGAATTCAATGCGATTATGACAATGATTCCGGAAGGTGAAACTCTGGTAGAAAAACTGCTGACAGTTTCTTTCAGTACGCTGGAAGTCAGCCAGCCTTGCGCAGAATGCCTGAAGCTTCTGTATCGTGTCAATAAAGACAACAAAGATACAGAAGTATTTGTGGCACAGGATAAGACAACCAAAGCTGCTGAACTGCTTGCACCCGATACTGTAGCAGATACTACACCAGTCACTGTTGGAGAAGCTGCACCTGCTCCAGTAGAAGTTTCTGCGGAAGCAGCCGGATTTGCAGCAGATGCACCAGCCGCTGCACCGCCGCCGCCTTCTATGAATAAAGCACCGAAGAATCCGCTTGCTTCTGCAAATGACTTCAGTGGTTTTTCTGCTGATGGAGATTTTGGATTTGAAGCTGCTGAACCTCCGGAAGAACCGGATGACCAGAATAACCAGCAGCCGCAGGCACAGAGTGCGCCGTTCCAGCCTGCTCCCGGAATGCCTGGTGCTCCTCAGACAATGGGTGCACAGCCGTTTCCGCAGGCACAGCCTTACGGTTATGCACAGCAGCCGCAGTATGGTTATGCACAGCAGCCGCAGTACGGCTACGCACAGCAACCGCAGTATGGCTACGCACAACAGCCACAGTCGCAGTACGGTTATGCACAGCAGCCAGGTGCTTACGGCCAGCCGCAAAGCATGTACATGCGCCAGAGCGTTTACATGCAGCCCGGCCAGCAGCCGCAGAGTGTCTACATGCAGCCCGGTCAGCAGCCGCAGAGCGTTTATATGCAGCCTGGTCAGCAGCCACAGAGTGTCTATGTCAGCCAGCCTGCTGCTCACAGTCAGCAGTTTTCCGCTTATCAGCAGTCAAACTACTATTCTCAGACTGGTACTGCTCCTGCAAAGAGTGACGGTTCTACATTCAAGAATCGCCTTGCCAACTTCATGGATGACGGTGATGATGCTTCTTCCAGCTCCAATAACAGTGTAGATGAAGAAGAACTCATGAAACAGGCAAAAGAAAGAAAAAGAATGGCCAAGCTTGATAATAGTTTCAATAGAAACAAGTAACGGCTGAGTTGCTCTTTCCGCAAATTAAAAATCCAGAAAGCTGTGGCAGTTCTGTCACAGCTTTTTTGATAATATTACAGAAAGGAATATGATGTTATGAAAAAAATCAAAAAATCTGTTGTTCTGCTAACGGCTCTGCTATGTGCAGGAATCACAGCCGTTCAGGGAATTCCCGTCAGGGCAGAGCAGTTATCTGTCAAAGCACTTCAGGATGCTTTGCTGAAACGTTCGGATTCTGTCTCGCTTGCCTATGATATTAATCATGACAATCAGGTAAATATTTACGACTGGATTCTGCTCAAAAAGCGCGGACTGCCCTCGGAAGCAGATATTCTTGAACCAAAAGGTTCGATACATTCCGGAGATGCAACATTCTACGGGGGCGGTTACGAGGGCGGATGCGCCATGCTTGACCCGATTTCCAAAGATGATTATTGGATTACTGCCATGAATCTGGAGGATTATAATACTGCACAGCTTGCCGGGGCATATCTGGAAGTGACAGGCGAATCCGGTACAATTCATGTACTTGTCACGGATTTACTCCCCGAAGGCAAAAAAGGGGATTTGGATTTATATACAGATGCCTTTCCGCTGATTGCGCCTGCCGAAAAAGGCCGTGTTCCAGTGACATGGAAGATTATTCCGCTGGACAGTGCTGAAAATGCTCCTGTTTCTTATAAATATAAAGAAGGCAGTTCAGAATTCTGGTGCGGTGTGCAGGTCAGAAATCATCGCTATCCCATTACAAAGCTGGAATATCTTGATGCAGACGGCAATTTTATCGAAATCCCCAGAAGAAATTATAATTACTTTGAAAGCATGAATCTTGGCACAGGGCCTTTCACTTTCCGGATTACAGATATTTATGGTGATGTCATTATTGATTATGATATTCCGCTCACACCGGATGAAATTCAGCAGGGACATGTGCAGTTTCCGGAATAAGCTCTTGCTTTTCCGGAACTTTTATGCTATAATGATAATAATCCAAAATTTTTAAGGGGGTTTTCTTCGTTGAAAAAACTGACACTCGGAATTCTGGCACATGCCGACTCCGGAAAAACAACACTTTCCGAAGCACTGCTCTATCATGCCAAAGTCCTGCGGAAACTCGGAAGAGTTGATCACAAGGATACATTTCTTGATACGGATGAACTGGAGCGCGAACGCGGAATTACTATTTTCTCAAAACAAGCGCGTCTGCCTTTGTCGGATGATGTGGATTTTACTCTGCTGGATACCCCCGGTCATGTAGATTTTTCCGCAGAAATGGAACGAACTCTGCAAGTAATAGATTATGCCATTCTGGTTATCAGTGGTTCGGAAGGCATCCAGAGCCACACAGAAACACTCTGGAAGCTCCTGCATCACAGTCACAGACCTGTTTTTATTTTTATCAACAAGATGGATTTAGCAAGACAATCCCGTGCAGAAATTCTTTCAGAACTCCAGGTACATTTACATAAGAACTGTATTGATTTTTCAGAACAGAATTCTGATTTCTATGAAGCACTTGCTACCTGTGATGAAGCACTCATGAACCAGGTGCTGGAAACGGAAAAAGCAGAAACTTCTGCTATTGCACAGGCAATTCTGCAAAGACATGTATTTCCGTGCCTGTTCGGTTCCGCATTGAAAGATAATGGAATAGAAAAATTTCTCGGTCTTCTGAAAAAATATACCCTTCCTCTCCCCGACTGCACGGAATTCGGCGCAAAAGTCTACAAGATTACAGAAGATGAGCAGGGCAAACGTCTGACACATCTCAAAATCACAGGAGGTGTGCTCAAAGTCCGTGATATTCTGGAAGGCACTGACCGGAACGGCGAAGCATGGCAGGAAAAAATCAGTCAGATAAGACTGTATTCTGGTGCAAAATTCCAGCCTGTGGATGAAGTCTTTCAAGGGATGACCTGCGCTGTGACCGGACTTTCTCAGACTTATGCAGGCGAAGGGTTAGGCATAGAACAGAATTCTGAAACTCCGCTTCTTGAACCCATTCTGCAATATGATGTGCTTCTTCCGGAACAGATTCCTGTGCATCATGCGCTGATGGCTTTCCGGAAACTTGAACAGGAAGACCCTCAGCTTCATGTCAGCTTCTCTAAACAGCTACAGAAAATTCATGTGCTCCTGATGGGCGAAATCCAGCTTGATGTTATCCAGCATATTCTGAAAGAAAGATTTGATATTCCGGCTGAATTTGAATCCGCTGGTGTTGCCTACAAGGAAACTATTCGGAATACTGTCGAAGGCATGGGACATTATGAACCGCTGCGGCATTATGCCGAAGTGCGCCTTCTGTTAGAACCCGGCAAGCCTGGTTCAGGTCTTCAGTTTTCGAGCATCTGCCGGGAAGATGAGCTAGACCGCAACTGGCAGAGATTAATTCTGACACATCTGGCAGAAAAACAGCATCTTGGTGTGCTGACAGGTTCACCCATCACTGATATGAAAATTACCCTCACCGCGGGAAAAGCTCATAAAAAACATACCGAAGGCGGTGACTTCCGTCAGGCGACTTACAGAGCCGTCAGACAGGGACTAATGCAGGCAGAATCGGTTCTGTTAGAGCCTTATTATCAGTTTACACTGAAACTTCCGGCAGACTGTATTGGCAGAGCTGTCACGGATTTACAGCTTAAAGGTGCAAAATTACAGTCTCCTGAAACATTCGGCGAATTCTCAGTTTTAGAGGGCACTGCCCCTGCCTCTGTCATGATGACTTACCGGACGAATGTTATGGAATATACCCGTGGCAGAGGTTCTCTTTCCTGTATGCCGTCCGGCTATGCACCGTGCGCCAATCCTGAAGAAGTCATCCAGAAATTCGCTTACCAGCCGGAAGCCGATTTAGAGAACTCTCCGGATTCGGTTTTCTGTTCTCACGGTTCGGGCAGTCTCGTCAAGTGGATGGATGTGGAAAATTATATGCATACAGAAAGCTATCTGAAATCTGCACCGAAAATCCAGCCGGAACAGGTTTCCCGGCCTGTCCGTCAGACCTATACCGGAAGTATTGCCCAGGATGAAGAACTTATGAAAATTTTCGAGCAGACTTACGGAAAAATCCAGCATGATAAACGTGATAAGGCTCATGTTCTGCATACGGAAAAGCAAGTCGGGCACAAAGCACAGTCGATTCCAAAAGGAGAAGAATACCTGCTTGTTGACGGCTATAATATTATCTTCTCCTGGGAGAATCTCAAGAAAATTTCAGAAGAAAGTCTCGATTCCGCAAGAACTGAACTGATTCATAAATTAAGCAACTATCAGGGAATGCGCCAATGCAGAATGATTATTGTCTTTGATGCCTATAAAGTCAAGGGCAATCCCGGAAGCATTGAAGAAATCAACAGAAATATTCATGTTGTCTATACCAAAGAAGCCGAAACAGCCGATACTTATATCGAACGCATTTCCCATGACCTCAGCCGTGAACATCGTGTCCGGGTTGCCACTTCTGACGGCACGGAACAGATGATTATCCTCGGAAACGGTGCTTATCGCATGTCTGCCGAAGAACTCCGGCAGGAGGTTCTGAACGCTGAAAACCAAATTCAGGAATATCTGAATGCCAATCACTGATATTATTGTTATCTGTCACAAGGAGGTTATTTTTATGATATGCAATCACTGCGGGGCAAATCTCAGCCCGGAAGAAAAAATCTGTTCCTACTGCCGATGTCAGGTAGAAGAAATTCCTGCGCCCCAGCAGATACAGAATATTCAGCCACAAGTTCCATCTTATACAGGGAATTCTGCCTATAACAGAATTATGCCTCCCGGCCAGGCAGTTCCGCATCATAAGAAGCCGGCTTTGATAATGTGTCTGCTTGGATTTATCGGACTGGGCGGACTGCATCGGCTTTATTCCGGAAAAATCGGCACAGGTCTGCTGTGGCTGTGTACAGGCGGACTGTTCGGGCTGGGCACTCTTATTGATTTGATTCTGATTCTGATGAATTCGTTCTATGATAAAGACGGCAATCCTCTGCAATAAAAAAACAGTACAGAAGCCTGAAACTTCTGTACTGTTTTTTCAAAGCAAAAGGCCGGCGAAACTGCCGGCCTGAATCTGCAAAATAAACCGCCTTGCCGTCATATAGAGAATAAAACCAAGCGTCTCCGCAAGGTGGGTATCCGCCTGAAATTCTCTCGCTCCCAACGTCCGCACGGGCTGTTGTCCGCACAGGAGGTCTGCAATCCTAAGTCAGAGCATGGGATTCCCGAAAAATAAGTGTTGGATTATAATAGCTATATTTACCCGTACAAGGCAGTAAATTATTGAATTTATGCTTGGGCTTCTTCTTCGTCCTCGTCGCCTTCAAGCATTTCGCTGATACGCTGGATAAACAGCTGACCGATGCGTTCATATTCTTCGTCGTTGTCGATAGTTGCGAGGAATTCTTCTCCGTTTTCTTCACCGACTTTCAGAACAACAAGTTCTGTATCTTCTTCAATCATGGCATCAGGGTCTTCCATATAGGGGACAAGAGCATAGTAGACAGTATCATTTTCTTCCATGATGTCCATGAGTTCAAATTCTTGTTCGTTGCCCTCTTCATCTGTGAGGGTGAAAATTTCTGGAGTATAATCTTTTTCTTCCATAGAATATTCCTTTCCGGATTTGATTTTCTGTTTTTTTATATTATACTATAGAATCAAAGAAAAATCAATAGGTTATCTGAAATTTGTACACATATGACAAATTTCGGACGGATAATTCAGGCAAAATGCCTAGCTTTCCGAAAATCTATCGAATGTGTAAACGGTTTGGGATAAATATCTGTATTGTCAGAAGTATAAATCAGATAGAGATTCTGATAAAACAGAGGGATAAAAGCATTATTTTCCAGAAGTTTTTTTTCTGCTTCGCCGTAAAGAGAAACTTTTTCGGAAAGGGGTTCTTTTCCGGAGAGCGTATCCAGAACGGCTTCTGCATCCGGAATGCCGAATAATTCTGCCTGTTCGCAGAAACTTTGCAGAGAAGCATAGCAACTGTTGCGCGGTGTGTCCAGTGTATACAGGGCAATGCTGTATTCACCTGATTCAAGCCTTTCCTGATATTCTTTCAGGGAAACGCTTTCAATGCCGATATAATGGCCGGAAAGATTCTGCCATTCCTGACATACAGAAAGCAATGCCTGTGTTTCTGTAAAAGAATCCGGAAGCAGAATCTTCAAAGCATTGATTTCGTTCATAGAAGCAGATTCCAGTGCTTTTTCAAATAATGATGCGGATTCTTCCGGCGCATAGGACATGGAAAGAGGTTCATCTGCATATAATTCACGATACGGACGGCCGAGTATCTGCACGGCCGGGGGGATAATTCCGCTGGCTGGCTGAAGGCTTCCGTTCAGAAGTTCCTCGTAGTGTTCCCTGCTGATGCCGGATGCCAAAGCTTTCCGGAAATCCGGATTTTTCAGAATTTCATTTTCCGGATTGAAAATCAGTCCCAGCGTTTTGGTACAGCTATTTCTGATAACATATTTTTTAGAATTCAGATAGCTGACAGGTTCGTTATCTGTCAGAATGACATCAGAATTTCCCTGCGAGAAATCCTCATCAGCTTCTCTCTGGGAACGCATGATAGTAAATTGCAGACTGCTGGGAGAAATATTATCTGCGTCGTAATACATGCTGTTTTTCCGGAAAGTCAGAAAATTTCCGCTTCCGTAAGCATCATAAGCCCATTTGGTCAGGCAGAATGCGCCGTTGCAGAGGACTGACCTGTCATCAAGGCCGTATCTGCCGTTGGTGGACAGAAAGAAATCTTCATTACAGGGAACAGCACAGTTCTGCGCCAGAAGATAGAGAAAATCCGTTTCGGGAGACTCCAGCTCAAAGATAACAGTTGCGCCGTCCGGAGCAGAAATGCCTAATTTTTCCGGCTTGAGCTGGCCGTGATACACAGCAGAAGCATTTTTCAGGCAGAAATATTCTGAAGCGTGGGGGGAATCTGTTTCCGGACTCAGCAGTCTGCGGAATGCGAATACATAATCCAGCGAAGTGACAGGTTTGGCATCTTTCTGTTCTGTTCCGGCACTGAACCAGTAGCAGTCATTCCGGAGATGGAATTCATAGAACAAGCCGTCATCCGAAACAGAATAGCTTTCCGCACCAGCGGGCACGAGGTTTCCTGTTTCATCCAGGCGAAGCAGACCTTCCATAATGGTTTCAATCACAATTTGTGCGTTCTGATTATCGGTATACTGGGGGTCGAGGCATTCCGGATTGCCCGGAATGGTACAGGTAAACAGGTAGCCTGTGCCGTCATCTTCCTGACGGGAACAGCCTGAAAGCATTGCAAGCAGTCCTACTGTCAGCACAATGCTCACAAATCTGCAAAGCCATAATCTCATCATGTTTTTATCTCCTTTATATCTATCTATTATTTATTATAGCATTACAAAACAGGATTCGCAACTGTTTTTGAAATTGTTTTTTGATATTTTTTTAAAAAAACTATTGACAAATTATGAACTTCATGTTATAATATATCATGAAATAGTTGTCTGCTTTCGTCGGAACAGATACAGTCTAAAATATGAACAAAAAAACATAATGATTTTTGTCAATAATGCGGCTGAAAAAAACCGCGGAACAGGTTGACTTTTTTCATCATAAATGTTATAATTAATTTATAAATTCATGAACGGAATATGAAATAAAAATTTTTTCAGAGAAAAGGGTGTGTTGCTATGAAAACGTTAAACCGCAGAGTAAAAGGTTTTACTCTTACAGAAATGATTGTTGTAATTGCCATTATCGGCGTACTTCTAGGAATACTCGCGCCTACTATGTCGGCTTACTACTGGAAATCCCGTGTAAAGTCTGCCAATGCAGATGCTAAAATGATTTATAATGCTGCACAGACCGAAGTGCAAAAATATATTTCTTTTGACCGTATGAACCCTTCTGATTCAAGCGGACTCAACGGAACAATGCTTATCTCTTACTCTAATCAGTCAGGCGGTAATTTCAGATATGTTTTGACTGAGGACGGTCATGCACTTGCAAGCAGTACACCGATAGCCATTTCCGGCGCACATGCATCTTCTGACGAAGAAGCGGCTGCTTCTGTTGCAGATGCTGTCAACAAAACAGTATCTGGTGCTGATACAAAATGCTGGGCTGTCTACATCAATAACTATATTGTAAAAGCAAGTATCGCAGCCGACAATAACAGTACATTCTATGTCGGACACTATTCCACAGGAAAAATTATTGTTCCTGACAGCCGTCCCAATGTTTCTTATGCTTCCTGGCTGACTGGCAATGGAGCAGATAACTCCCTGATTGGCATCGCCTCGAAATATGATACTATTTCCTGATATTCCGCATTTAAAAACAAAATCTAAAAAGCTGGTAATTTTTTACCGGCTTTTTTCTGCTATATCCTGCATAATCTGTAAACTTCTGCCCATGCTTTCACTATCAGATACAGAAAGGCAGGGTGCATTTGCTTATGATTAAAGGCGTAAATAAAAAGGTAATCGAAATCAATCATCCGGACAGCGCATATTTCGAGAGAGCTGTGCTGTATCTCAAGCCGGATGTCAAAGACATTCCCCCTCACGCGGCACAGATGGAAACCCTTGACTACTTTCCTCCCGACCCGAAACAGAAAAAAACTGTCCGCGGATGGATGCTGTTTCTGCTGGGAATGGCAGTCTCTGCCGGAGGATGCTGGATATGGGTGCATTTCTGTCCGTAAAATGACAAATTTTTTTCTCATAACCGCAAAAAATACTTGTAATTTTTCTGTAACCATGTTATAATATTAATAAAATCACAAGTCTACAGAAAGGTGAATCTTATGCCCGAAAAAGAAAACATGATTATCGGCCGGAATCCCGTCCGCGAAGCCCTTCTCAGTGGCCAGCCGATTGATACTGTCTACCTCAGCGGAAACGGCGGAAGCCTGAAAGAAATCCGGGAACTTGCCGTACAAGCCGGAGCGGTCATCAAAACTGTCAATGAACAAAAATTATCTCAGCTTGCCGAGGGCGGTGTGCATCAGGGCGTTGTCGCCTTTGGTGCATGTGCGTCCTATGTTACACTGGAAGACCTGCTTGCTGTCTCAGAAAAAAAAGGCACAAAGCCGTTTTTGATTATCTGCGACGAAATCGAAGACCCCCACAACCTGGGGGCAATCATCCGGACAGCGGAAACTGCCGGCGCAGACGGTGTTATCATTCCCAAACGCCGGAGTGCTATGCTAACCCCTACGGTATACAAAACTTCCGCAGGTGCGGCAAGCTGGCTTCCTGTTGCAAGAGTTTCCAATCTTGCCTCTGCTATTGATAAGCTCAAACAAAACGGTGTTTGGATTTATGGCACAGATATGAACGGTCAATTATACACCGAAACTTCTTTTGACGGTGCTGCCGCACTCGTCATTGGTTCAGAAGGGTTCGGCATGAGCCGTCTGATTCGGGAAAAATGCGATTTTCTTGTTAAACTCCCTATGATGGGAAAAATTACCTCCCTGAACGCTTCCGTTGCCGCCGGCATTTTTATGTATGAAATCGTAAGACAGAGAACTAACAACAGATAGGAGACTCCCATACATGAAAAAAGAAAGAGAGCATACTGAAACAACAGAACAGCCTGTAAAAGAACAGCTCATTTTCCGGAAACCTTCTGATTCTCCCCGGAACGAGCTGGAATCCAGCCGGACAACAGTTTCTTTTATCGAATCCGGCACACCTGCGAGAGATGCAAATGCATCCGGTCAGCCTCCGGAAAAAAAAGACACAGAACCTGTTTATGACAGCACTCCCAAAATCCGCAGAATGAGCGATTCGACCAGAGCCAGAGAAGCCGAAAAAAACAGAAAAAAACAGAAAAAAACCCGGGCTTCCGAAGAAAATTATACTTACGAAAGAGAACGTCCCGACGGCGAATATGCTTACACCCAAATCCATGATGCAAAAAAATATAAAAAGCGCAAACGTTTCTCACGACAGACTGATGTCACTGCCATGGCAACAGAAACCCTTCAGCTTGATTTGCGTGATATCATCCCTGTTGCCGTTCCACAGCAAGACCCCGTCAAGCCTGTAGATGTTAAGCCTGCTCCCAGAGCACAGAGAACCAGTATGAACCTGAGTGCATCCGACAGAGGTGCTCTGACAGCAGATTCCCTTGATGTCACCATCCGGCGGACTCCCGAAGAAGCTGCCGAAGAAACGCGCCGCCGTCAGCAGATTTCCGATATGATGAAGCTTGAAAATACTGCTGATATCCGCTCTGATATCGCAGAACTGCGCAGTGCTGTGGCATTCCGTGCAGGCGGTCTGATGCTGGCAGTTATCATCAGTGCGTATCTGGCTGTCAGATATGCATTTCCCTTCACATGGCTGAACAGCATTCCAGAGAATCTGATTTGTTTGATGCAGCTTCTGCTTGGCTTTGCTTCAGCATCTGTCTGTGTTCCGGCTCTCCGGAACGGGCTGACTCGTCTGGTACAGTTCCGTGCTGATACCGACAGTTTCGCAGCTGTGGCATGGCTTGCCTGCATACTGGATTCTTTTTTTGGCATCTTCGGAATCAATCATAACGGACTGGCGAGCCATTTTATGCCTTGTGCCATTTTCATTCTGCTTCTGCACACTATCGGAAAACTGCTTATTATTGACCGTGAAGAAACCAATCTGAAAGCCATCAGCATACATTCCGACTGCTTCGGCCTGCATATTATTGAAAATGAAAGCAATGCCGAAACACTTGCAAGAGGTGTTATGAATGATTTTCCCATTACGGCGGCTCTGCGGAAAACTGATTCACTGAAAGACTTCCGCAAATATACTTATTCTGCGGATTTGGCAGACCATTTCAGCCATTATGCCGCACCTGCAAGCTGTATTTTCTCTCTGATTGTCTCTCTCGTCCTGACGCTGTTCAAAGGCGGCGGGCTTGGTTACATGCTGGGTTTATTCTCCATGTTTTCGGTTGCTTCCGGATGTGCCGCAATTACTTTTGTAGTAAATCTGCCTTTATTCAAAGCCTCCCGGAAGCTTTCCAAATTCGGTGCACTGCTTCTGGGCTATCAAAGTGTAGATGATTTCTATGATACCAATTCTCTGGTACTGGATGCTTCCGCGATGTTTCCGGAAGGTGCGATTCAGCTCCGCGGTGTCAAGATGTATTCCAATGTCAAGACAGAAGAAACCCTTCTGGCAGCGGCAAGTCTTGCACGTTATGCCGGAAGCGCATTCAGCCATATCTTCAACGAAGTCCTGCAGGGTAAAGAACACCGTCTCTACCCTATCGAAAATTATGTCTATGAAGATGGTCTGGGTTTATGCGGCTGGATTCATAATCAAAGAGTTTTGCTCGGCAACCGGGAACTCATGATTAGCCACCGTATTGAAGGCGTACCTTCCAAAACCAAAGAAGCGGAACTCACCGGAGAGGACAGAGAAGCTGTTTATCTCTCTATCTCCGGCAATCTTTCTGCGCTTTTCGTGGTAGAACTTCAGGCAGACAAAGTAGTTAAATTCTGGGTTCAGCAGGCCATGAAACGCAATATCTGTCTGATTATCCACAGTGTTGACCCGATTATCACACTTTACAGAATCGCCGCTTTATTTGAAATTCCACAAGAAATGATTAAAATCATCCCTTCCAAAATGCAGGAAATCTATCAGGAAGAAACATCTCCTGTCAAGGAAATGAGTGCTTCTGTAGCCTGCACCAACAGTTTCAGCAGTGTCATGAGACTGATAACCTGTTCCAAAGTCGTCAGAAATGCCGCTACTGCTGGAATTTTCCTGCAAGCTGTCAGCATTTTGATTGGTCTTGTGCTGGTGCTGATGGAATCACTTCTGCATGTAGGTGTCACACCGGGTTGGATGATTATTCTGCAATGCGTAACTTCTTTCATCACAATTCTGTGCGTGAATATCCGGCGCATATTCTGAGAGGAGGCAAATCATTATCATGAACGATACTCCAGAAAATCAACACAATGCGGATTTGCCCCGTCCCCGGCAATTTACAGAAGATGCCTATGATTACTACCGTGACCAGCTTCCTCCGCTGAAACGGACTGATGAACCGGGACAGTCTTCTTCTCCGGTACATACACAGGAATTCCGGATTTCCAAACGTCCGAAAACTTCTGACGAACTCCAGACACAGGAAATTGAAATTCCTTCTGTTCCGGATGTCACAGAAGAAGACCAGAATTATTCTGAGGAAGATTTGGACTATGGTGCTTATGAAGAATATGACCGTCCCCGGAACAGCCATTCTTCTAAAAAACAGCATAAAAGCACAAATCTGGATACTTCTAAAAAAACTAAGAAATCAAATACACATCATTCAACTGCTCCCAAAAAACAGACTTCGCGGAATCAACCTAAAAAATCAGCTAAGAAAGCACATTCACACTCTTACGGAGGCGGTTTCTTGAAAAGCATTATCCGGCATATTATCGTTTTTGCAGTGATTATTTTTGCGATTTATTCGGCCGCAGCATTTCTTCTGATTCGTCAGCTTGAAAAACTGCCCCGCGGAGAACGTTCCGTTACTTCCGGCACGCTGGATGCCGGATATGTACGGAGTGTTCTGCTTATCGGAACAGATGCGCGTGATGTCGGCTCGGAACGCGGACGTTCTGACACTATGATTCTGTTATCACTCAATTCCAGAACACAGAATATTTATCTGACTTCTTTTATGCGTGATGCCTATGTCAATATTCCGGATTATGGATATAACAAGCTCAATGCAGCATATTCGCTTGGCGGTGCTGAACTGCTGATGGATACACTCGAACAGAACTATCAAGTCAGCATTGATGATTACTGTGTTGTCAGTTTTATGGGATTTGCCGGCATTATTGATGCCTTCGGAGGGGTAAAAATCAGTCTTTCTGATGCCGAAGCCAATGCTTTGAATGTAATTTTACAGAGCGAAGTGAATGCACTTGCCGGAGATGACCCGCTGTCTGATTTTATCGAAAAAGGGGGGACTTATATCCTGAACGGCAAGCAGGCACTTTCTTATGCTAGAATACGCTATGTCGGAAATGCGGATTTTGAGCGCACATCCCGTCAGCGCGAAGTCATGACACAGCTTTTGCAGAATGCCAAATCCAAAGCTGTCACGGCCGTTCCGGAACTGATTTCTTCTGCCATGCCACACCTTGGAACGAACATGTCAGATGCAGAATTATATCTTCTGTCTCTGCGTGTGCCATTCGTGCTTCGTTATGATATCACACAGATACAGATTCCCGCTGACGGTACTTACACGCCTGCGGATATTGACGGGCAGTCCGTACTTCAGGTAGATTTTGATGCCAATATTCAGGCCTTGAAAGATTCTGTCTATTCTGCTCCGGAAGTTACTCCAGTACAGTAAGGAGGAATTTTGATGCGAAACTTCTTCTGGATGCTTTGTCTGTCAGCAGTTTTCCTGACCGGATGCCAGAAAGCAGAAACAATTGCGGTTTCTAAGCAGGTTTCTGCTGAGAAAGAAACCATTCTGGAAACAGAACCGGAAATTCTCTCTATTGAAGAACGTGCTTCTCTGTTCAGAACTTCTGAAAATCAGCATATCTATGACGAATGCTCTGTCCTGACGGAAGAAGAATTCACCCTGCATAATGACTATCTGGAATGGATTGCTTCTACCCGGCTGGTAAATGCCTTTCTTGTCATCACAGACAATCTGAACGGCAATTCGCCGGAACAGTTCGCTGAATCTTATTATCAGACAGTTTCCGATGCACAGAATCCGGATGGTTTTCTTGTCTTAATCAATAATGACACGAACCGGGATTATATTTTCACTTCCGGAAGATGTCAGCATGATATGCCACAGTCAGAAATTTCCGTTCTGATTTCCGGCGCGACCCGTGACCTGATAGAAGGCGACTATACAGATGCATTTAGTTTGATTCTGCCGTTAAGCGAACAGATTCCGGCTTATCTCGCTGACAGAACCGATACCCTGACAGAAGCTGAAATTCAGGAATTTTCTGAAAAAATCCATTCTGTTCAGGAAGATTCCGGTATACAGTGTGCGTTGCTTTTGCTTTCCTTTCCGGAAGCAGACGAACCGGATGCAGATGCTTATCGGCAGCAGTTCGGCTGTGATGTGCTTCTTGTCATTGACCCTGTGCAGAAAAAATGTCTTATTTCCGGAAATACTGCGGATTCTCTTACTGAAGAAATCCTTCAAATCTGGAATGAACAGAGTCTGCCTTGGGCAGTGAGATATTTTTTTGAAACTATTTAAAAAAATTTTTGAAAAAATTCAAAAAAAATTAATTTTTTTATTCAAATTCACTGTACAAATTCAGAAATTTGTGCTATAATATAAAAAACAGAGGAGGATTTTTATCACATGCAAAAAGATGTGCAAGAAATTTTACAAAGTGTCGGCAAAGTCATCATCGGCAAGAATGAAACTGTCTTACAGACGATTATCGCCATGCTGTGTGGTGGTCATGTTCTGCTGGAAGATGTTCCGGGAGTCGGTAAAACACAGCTTGCAGCAGCACTTTCACGCTCTGTCGGCGGTGAATTCCACAGAATTCAGCTAACTCCTGATATTATGCCTTCTGATATTACCGGCTATTCAGTTGTCAATCAAAAAGATGGTTCTCTGGAATATCGTCCTGGTGCAGCAGTCTGCAATTTTCTTCTTGCTGACGAAATCAACCGTGCTTCCCCGAAAGTGCAGTCTGCACTGCTTGAAATCATGGAAGAACACCAGATAAGCCTTGACGGACAGACGCACATCCTGCCTTCTCCGTTTATGGTTATCGCTACACAGAATCCTGTGGAAACTTACGGTACTTATCATCTTCCTGAAGCGCAGATGGACAGATTCTTCATGAAAATTTCGATGGGTTACCCTACATTGCAGGAAGAACTGGCCATTCTGGAACGCAACGGCGAAGGCAACCCCATCACAAATATTTCCGAAGCCGTGATTTCCACACAGGAAGTCAGCACTTTACAGCAGAAAGTCAATACTGTTCAGGTTTCTGACAGAGTAAAAAATTATATTCTTGCGCTTGTCAGAGCGACCAGAGAAAGTGATTTTTCTGCCCTCGGTGTCAGCCCGCGAGGCAGTATTTCCTGCTATAAGGCTGTCCGTGCGGCAGCGTTTGTTCACGGCAGAGGTTTCGCCACGCCGGATGATGTCAAGGAACTGGCTGTTCCGGTACTGGCACACAGAATTCTGCTTTCTCCGAAAGGGCGCAACAGTCTGGGGACTTCCGAAGCACTGGTACAGCATCTTCTGGAAACGCTTCCTGTTCCGCCGGAAACGTGAGGTTTTTTCTGTTATGAAAAGAATTTCTGCACTGCTGGAACATGCTAAATTTTATTTCGGACTGCTCCTCATGCTGGGCATGGCTTATATTTTTACACATTATCTGGATGGTGATATTGGCGTTGTTGTATGGAGTTTTCTGCTTCTTGCGCCGATAATTTCGGTTTTGCTGAGTTATCGTGCCTGCCGGCAGATTACGGCTAAACTGGAAGCACCTGCTTATCTTGCAAAGGGTCGGCATTTCACAGCAAGTGTCACACTGACAGCAGATGGGAAACTGCCTGTACCGTTTGTGCGCTGCCGAATCCGCACAGATTTGAATCTTGTTCAAGATGACGCAAGAGCCGTACAAAGTGCTATGACTTCGGAAGAACCGCTTTCACTTCCCTCCAGCATGACTGCCCGGTTTGCCGGATGCGGTGAAATTTCGATTCAGGAACTTGCTGTTTATGATTATCTGGGCTGGTTCAAATTTCCGGTGAAATCACTGCCCTCTCCTGTAAAAGTCGGTGTCATTCCGGAAATTCCGTCTTTAAGCAATGCCGGTATTATGCTTCACACTGTCAGTGATATTGTCCTGACACAAGACGAGGAAGAAGAAGAAACAGCCTCGGCATTTTCCGCACAATCCACACCGGGTTACATTCACCGGGAGTACATTCCGGGCGACAATCTCAGGCGAATCAACTGGAAAATGTCTGCCAAGCGTCAGAAACTTATGGTTCGTACGGATGAAGCTTCTGCAACTGTCCGTCCGGCAGTGATTCTGGACTTACAGCCGGAAACTACAGAAACCGCTCTGCAATATCGTGAAACCATGCTGGAAGGTGCGCTTGGTTTTCTGATTCTGCTTGTTCGTCAGGGAATTCCCTGTAGTATCCGTTTTGCTTCTGAAACTGTGTGGAAAACCCTCGTTCTGGAAAATGAAGATGATGTGCGCAATGCTGCTGTAGAAATTGCTTCTGCTGATTTTGTCAATGACGGAAACCGGATTGATATCAGCACCGCGCATGAAAAAACCGCTGTTTGTCTGATTTACACATCCAGACCGGACGAAACACTTGCTTCACAGGCTTCTACTCTGAAAGACAACGGATATGTCTGTGCTGTTTCTCCTGCCGGAGCAGATGCTGCTGCACTTTCCGGGCTGGATGCTCTCTGGACACTGAGTGAAGATTTTACAATGCAGAATCTGAAAAAATAAAAATTGAAATAAAATGAGGTGATACCGTTGTGGAATCAATTGCAGGAGCTGACGCGGCATCCGGCGGCAGTTTTCCTGAAAAAGATAATCGGCGACCCTGTACAGCTCTATGCTGTTTTTCTTGTGACTACTGTCATGTATTATTATCACAGCGGTATGGTTTGGATGTACACTGTGATAGCTGTCTTTGTTAGCTGGCTGATGATGCGTTTCTATGATTTTGTCGCTCGTCACAAATGGATAGGCCCTCTGACATATCTGGTTTACATGTTTGCAGGGATAGAAATCGTAGGTATGATAACCAGATTGGGACAGCAGAGCTATCCTATCAGCTTTATGGTCTGGTTTCTGACACCGCAGAACGTTGTGACTTTCTCAGGATGGTATACTGCTTCGATTTATCTGCTGATGCTGGGCTTTCTGACCAGTACGGTGTATTATTTTTCCAAAATCAGATACAGAATGAGTATGCAGTTCTTAATCATGCTGATTCCTCTGAGCTTATATGCCAAAGAAGGCCTTCAGATGCCAGCTGTTCTTGTGATTATCCTGCTGGCGAGCTATTTTCTTCTGATGATTTACTGCCGTCAAATGCATAATCAAACAGAAATCCGCTATCTGCCAAGTTTTCACGGCAGCATGTCGATTGCTGTCTATGTACTGGGCTTTTCTATCATTGCAGCAATTGTACCGAAGCCGACAGTTACAGCAGACCGTGAATTTATCGAAAATGCAATGTCTTACAGTACATGGTCTGATGTGCTCATGAACGCTATCAGCATGTTTACAGACACAACAGATAATTCTGTCGGCACGTCGAATAATACCAGAACGATTTATTATGTAGCTTCTCCTGAACCGCTCCGGCTGAGAACCCAGACTTATTCCTATTATCAGTCTGATGATAGTTGGAATGTTATCCGTGAATATGATTATCCGTCTCAGGATTATCATACAGGCAGCGAGTTGACCTACCGTCCGCAGGATGTTTTACAGGCTATTCTGGATGCTGCTTCTCAGGATGCGGATTTTGCTGAAACTTATCAGCTTTCCGACCTGACGGCTACCGTACTGCCTGAACAGAATCTGCGGTCTGTTGCACTATGCTGTGTATATTACCCTGTGCAGGTGCTTCCCTCACCAACAAGAAGCTTTTCTACTGTGACAGCAAACTACCTGACGATTTCCAAAACGAACACATTCGGCGGCAGTATCGGCGACTGGGTTGATGTGCAGTATTATTCCGACACTTACGCAAGATATGAAGCTGTTATCCCGATTCTGCAAAAATTATCCGGTGCGGAATATGCTTCGCTCTTGCAGGATGCACAGACAGTTCTTTCCCAAACTGCTCCCGAAGAAGCCACTCTGCTGGGCGAAATCCAGGAAGAATATCAGGAAGCCTATGCTTATCTGGATACGATACAAAAACAGGATTTCGACAGCGAAATTATCCGGAATCTTGCAAAACAGATAACATCCGGCCTGACTTCCGATTTTGACAAAGCCAATGCCATTCAGAATTATTTTCTGGAGGCAGGATTTGTTTATGACCAGGCTTATCAGAAACCATCCGGCTCGAATGCAGAATATTTCCTGACTGAAAGCAAAACAGGTGTATGCTATGAATATGCCACTGCAATGGTTCTTCTCTGTCGCAGTATCGGTCTTCCGGCGCGGTATGTGCAGGGTTATAACCTGAATCAGATGTATGACGGCAATTTCCGTTTTCGTGACTGCAATTATCTGATTAAAGTCCGTGATGCGCATGCTTTTCCGGAAGTCTATATTTCCGGTTACGGCTGGCTCAGCTTTGAGCCGACTGTACCCAGTATGGATATGCTGGAAAATCAGGAAGCGGAAAATAAAAATGTTGCCCGCTGGGGATTTGTTCTGCTCGTATTTGCAGGAATTTCCGGAATTATCTATCTGTATCTCCCCCGTATCCGGGAATCCCTGTTCCGAAAGCGGATACTCCGGCTTGCGCCTTCTGAAACTGCTGCCGCAGTCTTCCGGCATATGTGCCAGTTGATGCATCTGCCGTCCAGTACAACTGTGAACGAACTCGCAGTGCAGTCACAGGCATTCTGTTCCGAACGCACTCTGTTTGACCAGATGGATATGCTCTTATATGGTCATGCAGAAGCTCTCACCCCTCAGCAAATTGCCTTGCTCTATCAGAATTGGCATGACAGCCGTACACAATACCTGAAAGAACAGGCTGAAAAACGCAGACAAGAAGCAAAAACAAAACGAAAAAATCAAAAAACGCAAAAAGCGTAACGAAAGGAGTTTTATTATCCAATGTCATTTCTAAAACGCAAACTCGCCATTGCAGGCGCGGTACTATCCGTTGTTATGAGCGCAGCAATTCTGGGCAATTCCCTGATTTATGCGTTCAGTGAGGATTATAAAAGCTGGAAACAATACGGCAGTAGCTGGAGTACTATGTATCTGGGAAGCAGTTCCGATACTGTCAAAGCAAGCGGATGTGCTGTCACATCTGCGGCAATCCTGATGGTACATTCCGGCTCTGTTACCAGTGATGATTTCAATCCTGGTGTGATTGTAGACTTTTTGAATCACAACGGCGGATTCAGTTCCAGCGGCCTGCTCAACTGGTGGGCATTGTCCAACTATGCACCTGATTTCAAATATGTAGATACTTACAATGTGCTCAAAGGCACAACACAGGCCGAAAAAGCACAGGAAATCAAGAACTATCTTGATGAAGGCTATTATGTCATGGTTCGTATCAGCAATGCCAAGACAACACATTTTGTGGCCATTGATTCCGTCAGCGGTTCGAGAGTCACTATGATGGACCCCGGAAGCAGTTCTACTTCTCTGTTCGAGAAGTATGCTGTCAGTGATGTTACACAAGTGCGCCTGTTCAGAGGCAAAAATTCCTCTGCGGAAATTATTCCTGAAGAAGAAACTCAGCCGATGCCAGAAGCCTGTCTTGATGCACCGGAAACTGCTCCGGTTATGCCGGAAACACTTCCTCCGGAAACGACCACTGTGATTGAAACAACAACTCCCATTACAACCACAACAACTGCCTCAACTACTACAACTACTTCTGCGGTGATGACGACAACAACTACAACTTCCGCTGTTACGACAACAACTACCACAACCACAGAGACAACAACTTCCGCACTGGTTACTACTTCCAGACCCACTGCCACTACCGAAATTATTATTACAACCAAAGCAACCGCTTCTACAGAAGCTCCTGCTTCAACATATCCGGAAACTGTCACTCCTGCCGGAGGAATTTCCTCAGAAACTATGATTGACCCTGTTTCTAAAGAAATTTCCGAAGAACCTGTTTCCAATACGATAGAATTCGTCATCTTGCAGGATGCGCCGGAAACCGCTCCCATCAGTGGCGAAGAAGCTCCTGCCGAAAGTCAGAAAACTAAAATTCTCTACATTCCCCAAGAACAGGCTGAGGCAACTCTGGTAGAAATCAAACAGCAGCACATCTTCATGTCTATCAGATTCACCATCAAAGCTGATTTGAATCTTCGCCAGAATGCCGATATTACTTCTGATGTCCTGACTGTCATTCCGGCTAACACTTCCCTGAACGTCGTGGAAGTAGACGAGGACTTCAAATGGGGCAGAGTCCTGTATAACGGCTGTGAAGGCTGGATTGCCCTCAATTTCACAGAACTGTAATTCTTAATCTAAAAAATCTCTGAACCGCCGTCCGGCACTGAACGGCGGTTCTTATCATGAAAAGGAGTTTATTATCATGAACTGGATTGAAGTAAAAATCATTACCGAAACACCTGCACTCGAAATTCTCTGCGCTCTGCTGACCGATTCCGGGGTAAAAGGCTTTGTCACACAGGATAAGGAAAGCTTTCAGGAATTTCTTGACGACAAAGAGGGCAAATGGGACTATATCGACGAGGATTTGATGCAATTATCCGACTGCGATACCAGCGTGACGTTCTATCTCCCGGATGATGCACAGGGCGCGGAACAGTTTGCCAGCGTCCGGAATCTGATTCAGAATCTCAAATCCCGCGAAGATGCCGATTTCTTTGGCAGCCTCGAAATTTCCTGCAATAACGTCAAAGAAGATGACTGGGCAAACAACTGGAAACAGTATTTCAAGCCATTTCCTGTCGGAGAAAAATTATTCATCAAGCCGTCATGGGAGGAAATTCCCGAAAATAACAGCAGAACTGTCCTTGAAATAGACCCGGCTTCCAGCTTCGGAACAGGTCAGCATCATACAACAAGATTATGCCTTGAATTATCAGAATCTGTTCTAAAAGACCATGACAAGATTCTGGATTTGGGATGCGGAAGCGGTATTCTCTCGATTGGTGCAATGCTTCTTGGTGCAGATTCCGCCATTGCTGTTGATATTGTCGATAATTCCGTCAGAACTGCGCTCGAAAATGCTGAAATGAATCATATTAGTTCAGATGTCTATCATGCTTACTGTGGTGATATTTGCTCTGATACCGCACTCCGTGAGAAAATCGGCACGGGCTACGACCTGATTTATGCCAATATCGTGGCAGATGTACTAATTGCCATGTCCGGACTGTTCGGAACATTTCTGAAACCAGACGGGCATCTGATTGTTTCGGGTATCATTATTGAACGGGCTGACGAAGTTCTGAACGAACTCGAAGCACACGGATTCGAGAAAGTCACCGTCAAGGAGAAAGAAGGCTGGGCGGCGGCACTCCTCAAAGTAAAAGCATAAAAAATACACAGCATATCTGTACAAAAAGATATGCTGTGTTTTTCATTTTATAATACAATAGATTTTGCTGTTATTATGCCGATTATGCTCAATAAAAAAGAAAAAATCACTTTTGCATACAGAACAGTATCAATTTGCTGTTTCGGCTTTTTAGAATTCATTGTCCATTATTCCTTTTAATTACTTTTCTTCCTGAGATTCTTTCAGGAGGTTCAGAATTTCAGAAGCCTGTTTTTCGTCCGCATATTTTGTGATGCTTTCGAGATTGCGCTTGTTCACCAGCTTGCTTTCTTTCAGGACTTTTTCAGCAGTCTGCACATCATTTTCATCAATCAGATATTTGAACATCTTGACGAAATTCTTCTTGATACCTGCCAGAACGTCCTTATCTTCGGGATTCTGACTGAACATGCCCCATAACAGACTGTATCTCTGGGCAGATGTCCAGCTTTCCGCAGAAGTGAAATCTTTGGAATCAATCACATGAAAGACTTCTTCCAGCGCAATTTTCGCATCCGGTGCGAACTTTACGCCGTGATAAGTCACCTGTTTCAGCGCGGTACAGCCGTCAAATGCATGTTTATTGATTTTCTTCACGCTCTCCGGAATCGTGATGCTTGTCAGCTTTCTGCAATTGCTGAATGCATAGAAGCCGATTCTGTTTACACTGTCCGGAATGGTCACTTCCTGAATGATAGGATGATTCTGAAACGCATTGTCCCCGATTTTCGCTGTTCCTGCCGGAATCGTGATAGCAGTGTCATAGCCTCTGTAGCCCAGTACAATGCCGTTTCTGATTAAAAAAAACATATCGCTCATAATTTTTTACCTCGCAATGCTATAGTTATTATGTATTATTCTACCATATTTATGATAATTTGTCAAGAAAAAACAGTTTCTTTGACAAACGGCAGAAATTCCGGAAATCTGCATTTTCATTATGCATAATGTACAAAAAAGATTGCCTCTTTCTATAGAATATGTAGAATTTCATCTGTTTGCATTGCAAAATCAGTTTAATAATGCTATAATAAATATTAGTTTATGAATTCCGTAAATCAGCAGGAAACTGCATCAATTATTTTATTACAGCAAAGGAGCGTTATTTTTTTATGAACCAGATTCAGGCAAACAAAATCAAAAACATTGCTCTCGCAGGACACCACAGTTCTGGTAAAACAGCATTGGCCGAAGCCCTGCTTTATCGTGCAGGCGCATCCGACAGACACGGAAAAATCGCCGAAGGTACAACCGTATGCGATTTCGACCCCGAAGAAATCAAGAGAAAAGCTTCTCTTTCCACAGCTCTGGCTGGTTTCCAGTATGAAGACTACTGGATGAATCTGCTGGATACTCCCGGTATTCTGGATTTCGCAGGAGAAGAATTATCCGGTATTGCCGCTGCTGATACGGTATTGATTACGGTTTCGGCAAAGTCCGGTGTGCGTGTTGGCACAAAGAAAGCTTATGCCGCGGCAAAAGCAATGAATAAATCTACAATGTTTGCAGTTACTAAAACAGATGACAAAGATGCCAATTTCTATAACGTTCTGACAGAACTTAAAACCGTCTTTGGCCCTACAGTATGCCCGGTTGTTGTTCCGGTGATTAAAGATGCACAGATTGTATCCTATGTAAATTTAATTGAAATGAAAGCCTATACTTACGATAATAACGGAAAAGCTGTTGAAGCCGAAGTTCCTGATATCGATATGGCCGAAAAAGAATACCGTCTGGAAGGCTTAGTTGCTGCCGTTTCTGAAGCAGTCGCCGAAACAGATGAAGCACTGATGGAAAAATTCTTCGAGGGTGAAGCATTCACACAGAAAGAACTTATCGACGGCATTCACAACGGCATGAACCAAGGCTTGATTACTCCTGTCGTCTGCACATCTGCCCTGACTATGGCAGGCATTGACATGCTTTTGAAAGAATTTGAATTATTAGTTCCGGCCGCTGATGAAGTACCTTCTGATATCAAGTGTGATGCTTCTGCACCGCTTGCGGCTCTGGTATGCAAGACTGTAGCTGACCCGTTCGTTGGCAAAATGTCTTATCTGAAAGTGCTCTCCGGAAAAATTTCTTCTGATATGACTGTTATCAATTCCAGAACCGGTGCAGAAGAAAAAATCGGAAAATTATATACTCTGCTCGGCAAGAAGCAGACAGAAGTCAAATCCGCAGAAGCCGGAGATATTGTTGCTGCTGTGAAGATTTCCGCTTCTACAGGCGATACGCTCTGCACTCCCGGAAATGGTGTTGAAGCTGAAATGCCGGAATTTCCGCATCCGTGCTATTCTATGGCTGTCAGAGCAAAGAATCAGGGCGATGAAAGCAAAATTTCCGGCGGTATGCAGAGACTTGTCGAAGAA
>SVNI01000163.1 GCA_015066975.1 Ruminococcus sp.
ACCGGAATCCGTCAGTATGAAGGCGAAAACTTTGATATGAAAAACATAGAAGAAAACATCACAAACGGCTGTAAAAGCGGTATCAGCAAATACTGGGGCATGGGCTTTGTCAAGTTCGGTACAAAAGAAACGGCTGCCGTCAAGGATACCGTCAGAACGTCCAAAGCAGGCAGTTTCAAGTGGATACTCCGCTATTCTGCCGTTTCTGACATCAACAGCGTTGACCTCTATGTGAACGGCTCAAAAGTCAAGACGCTTTCTCTCCCGAAAGGCGCAAATTACAGCGACTGGAAAACAATTACGGAAACTATCAGCCTGAAAGCTGGTGCAAATACTATCGAACTGAAAGCCAATTCTGCCCTGCCAAGCTCCCTGTATCTCGATAATTTCAGAATAGACGGCGATTTCGGAGAGGGTTCGCCCGTTATGACTCCGCTGAACGGCACACTTATCAGGAATCTGCTTGTCAGCGATGCGGAAAACAGTGCAGACTGGTCAATTCAAGAAGATTTTATCAGCGGTTCTCAGATTTTCGGCGACCGCAATATAAAAGCAGTGGATATTCCTGCCCGTCTTGCCGGAACAGAATATATCTGCACTGCCTGCGATTCCAAAATGTATGAAAAGGATTTGGCTTCGTTCACTGCCGGCGCAGATATAACTGTCTATACGGCAGTGGATGTCAGAGTTGTTCCCGTTCTGCCGGAATGGCTGAATCACTGGGAAAAAACAGAATATACGCTGACTGCTGAAAATGACCTGAATTTCATTCTGTATAAACAGAATTTCAAATCCGGCGAGACAGTCACACTCGGCAGGAACGGCGGAAACGGCAATAATACAAACTATCTTGTATTTGTCAAGCCGGAAGAAAAAATTCTGAACGGCACTCTGATTCAGAATCTGTCCGTCTATGATACTGAAAATGCTCCTGACTGGTCAATTGAAAGCAACTTCGGAAAAGATACCAAGCTGTTCGGCGACCGTGATTTGACCTGTACCGCACTCCCCTCCGGTCTGGAAGGGGCGGAATATATCCGCACTGCCTGCGATTCCAAACTTTCTAAAGAAAATCTTGCTGAAATGAAAGCCGGAAAAGCAATGACTGTATTCGTGGCAGTCGATACTCGTGTAGCACCGCTTCCGGCATGGCTCAGAGACTGGAACAACACCGGAACAAGCCTTTCTACTTCCAATGACCTGACAATGACTGTTTATTCCAGAACCCTCGATGCCGGAGAAACGCTCATTCTCGGTACAGACGGCGGTCTGATAGAATCTGTAAACTATGTTGTACTGGCTAAAGAAGGCATTTCCCCTCTTATCGGCGATGTCAACAAGGACGGCGAATTCAATACAGATGATGTCATTCTGCTTCAGAAATGGCTTCATGCCGACCCGAATGCAACGCTTGCCGACTGGAAAGCCGGTGATTTCTCTCAGGACGGCAGACTGAACATTTATGACCTCTGCCTGATGAAACGTATGCTTCTCAATAGTTAATACTCTCCATACAGAAAAACTCCCCTCGCCTGAAAGACGGGGGGAGCGTATTTTAGCAGTCAGAAAACGCAGGATTCCGTTTGCATTAACGGCTGATTCGGAAGTTGAGCATTATCAGACAAGTTCCGGTAAAATTTTTGTGTAACAATTCGCATTATTCAGCCGATAAAGGAGAAATATGTAATTTCAGCTTGTCCATAAGTTTTTCAAAGCGTTCGTTGCCTTTGAACACTTCGCAGAATTTATTTTCCGATTTTATGATGATATTATATACACTGTCATAATTCGTATCAGGACTCGTTTTGTGAACATATACCCGCTTGTCATCCAGCTCGGAAAGCCAGCAAGAAGCATATTTTTCACCGTCGGGACGAGTCTCGAAGCTGTCAGCATGGCTGTATGCGACTTCAAGCATATCGAGAGCTTTTTCTTCATTGCCGAGCTTTAAAAAGAACACTGCCTGTGTTGCTGCATTAACCGATAATTTACAATGAAAAAAGTTTGGTTTACCCCCTGTTATGAGTTCTGTCATGGCATCATCTGCTTTTAGTATCTCTATTTTCTGCTCATAATTGTATGAATCATCACAGGATATATTCCAAAACATATTATGCATTATCTGTGTAAAGCTCCACAGCAATGCCGTCTGTCGGTGTGCAAGAGCTTCTTTTCCCTCATACAGGTCACCTAAAAACATTTCTCTTGTACAGCTTACATTAGGCAGTGCCATGACCATCTCTTTTGCTTTTTCTTTATCATGCAAATAGAGGTATTGAATAATAAGCACCTGCTTTGGAAAGCTGTTGTCTTCAGTAGACTTATAGTATTTCAATGCCCTTTCGCACAAAGCTATTATTTCATTTGATTTTTCCTTTTTAAGCTCCTCTGAGTTTGCTTTTGCCTGATAAAAATAATAGTTTTGTAAAGCAGCTGCAAGATGAGTAAGCAGTTCAGGCTCGTTGGGATAAATTTTGAGCTGTTCCCTGAGATAATTTACTGTGCTTTCCTGAACACCTTGCTCTTGGTATTTTTGGATATGCTTTAGTATTTTCTCGATTTCTTTCTTCTTTTGCTTGATGTCCACACCCAGCAATCGGTCTGTTGTCACATCAAAGAAATTCGCAAGTGCCGGAAGCTGTGATATATCGGGTGCTGTTCTGTCTGTTTCCCACTGGCTCACCGCCCGAGATGTTATACCGAGAGCCTCCGCAAGCTGTTCCTGCGTGATGTCCTGTTCCTGCCGAAGCTGTCTGATAGTTGCTCCTATTGTCATTTTTATCACTCCTTATTATGTTTAAGAGCATCTTTACTGATTATAGTATAACGCATTTCTGAACGTTTGACAAGGAAGTATTTGTGGAGTCCAGGTATAGTGTTGCTTTGATTTGTGTTAAGTGATATGTGTTACTTCTGATTCTCTCTCCAGTAGGCCTTGAATATAGACTGTAGCATAATTGTCAGAGATTGCATTGAATGTACCTGTAATCACAAGTACATCATAGCCGAGTGTTTTGGCTGTTTCATGAATTCCGCCGACAAGTTCCGTTTCCAGAATGTCGCATAGTTCCGGAAGGATTATACTATCATCTATTTCTAATTCAAACCAAAAGAAGCATCTAAGATTTGAAAACGAAAAGAAAGCAACGAAGCAAGTTTTTCCTTGTAATGAATATGTGCGGTGCAGATGAAAGT
>SVNI01000164.1 GCA_015066975.1 Ruminococcus sp.
CGTTTTTATTGTCGCCGTCCACATACCATTCCGGACGGCTGGCATAAAAGTCGCCGCCAATGTTGTAAGGAATATCGGCAATCACAAGCTGTGCCTTGGGAATGCTGTAACCTTTGAAGTTCTGAAAATTATCATGAAATAAAACACATTTCACATCAGCCATCGGTTTCCTCCAGTCGTTTTCTCAGTGCTTTTCGGAATTCCTTAGTTCCCAGCTGATTTCCCTCTGTCTGCCATTCCAGTTCAAAATCAAAACGCACTTCAAGCTGACGGACTGACCAGTCCGGTTTGAACGTGCGCCATGTTTTATCGTCCCATTCTCTAAGCTGTTTCCAGAGTTCCGGAAAATCGAAATACAGAATCCGCAGTTCATTCAGCGGCTGAAGCGGACAGCACCAGCAGGACACCCTGCCGAATTTCTCATACAGACCGCCCCAGTCATATCCACGCTCTTTGCAGTATTGGAGACAGTCGGCTTCGGTCATGCCCCATTCCACCAAAGGCAGGCGGACATTCGGTCGGGTATTGCATTTATGTGTAATACGCTCCGTTTCATCAGCGGCAATGCCGATGTATTCGATGATATTGTATTTCTTCCGCAATTCCCTGAGATACTTCTCACGGGGTACTGTTTTCAGAAGATTGGTACACCACCGCATTTTAGGTCCTGCCCAGCTGTATCCGGTTTTTCCCTGCAATGCTTTCTTTTTTCGCTTGATGGGCTTGTCAAACATCAGGTATTCAAAGCTTTGTTCATTCTTTACTGTTGTCACCTTGATTCCGGTGTTTTCCTCAACTTTCCGGATATGCTCATAGAGCTGCAAAAATTCCAGTCCGGTATCACAGAACAATACCACATCCACCTGCATCCCCAGTTCCAGCATTTTCAGGAGCATCGCAGTTGAATCTTTTCCGCCGGAAAATGAGACAACGGACAAGGTAGGTTTCAGATTATTCGTTTCGCTCACACATTCACCCCCAATTTGAATGAACGATATGTTTCAGTATCTACATACCAGCCATATCGCTCTATATATCTTTCTGCCTTATTAAAAATTCTTACCTGCTCAGATAATGCAAGCTCCTCCACGCCTTCATTTTCATGACGATACCGCCCGAAAAAAATACGGGATGCAAAGTTATAAACGGAAGCCGCTTTTTCTTCGTCAGCATAAGAACCAAGTTCTACATGACGACCATTAAATTTTATTCTTGCCGTCCATTTGGTTTCGTTTTTTCTTTGCAGTACACCTTTGAATCTTGAAGTACACCGCATAACAGGTTTAGGACGGTTAAATCCATTCTGCTGAATATTTGCAAGACGCAAATTCTCTTTGCGATTATCAAGACTGTTGATATTCTTGTGATCTACCATTATTTTTTCATCTTTTTTCAATCCAAGAATCTCCCTGTGCATCTGCACTGTTTTAGGTTCTCCTCGTCTCTTGCTGCCTTTTCTGACTGCGTAGCCTTCTCCTGACTGAGAACCTGTTGGCGGAACCCATGCCCAGCTGTGTTTCATTAATCTTTCATAGTCATCATCGTCAACAATTGTAAACTTTCCTCTGGTCAACGGAATCACTTTCATTTGCTCACCTCACGGTTTACACCGTCTTCCTTAAAAGCAAGGTCTTCCTTTGTCGGCACATATACTTCACTGCACGGAATTTCTGTGCCGTTTCTGATTACTGAGATACCGTCCGTTCCGCTGTGTGCCGCTGTATACCTTCTTACAATTGCAGAGGCATATTTTGGGTCAAGCTCCATAAGATAAGCGATTCTGTTCAGCTGGTCTGATGCCATAAGCGTAGAGCCGCTGCCGCCAAACAAGTCCAGAATAATCCCGTTCTCCTGTGATGACATCCGGATTGGATATGCTACAAGCGGAAGTGTTTTCATTGTAGGATGAAGCTGTGATTTTTTCGGGCGTGGAAATTCCCACACGGTTGTCTGCTTGCGGTCGCCGTAAAATTTATGCCTTGCAGTATCTTTGAAAGCATAGATAACGGGTTCATGCCGCATTTGATAATCCATTCTGCCAATCACAAGCGTATCCTTTACCCAGATACAGGTTGTTGAATAATGGAAGCCTGCATTGACAGTTGCATTGTAAAAATTCACTTTTTCTGCATCCGAATGAAAGCCATAAAATGCACCGCCGTCTGCAAGTGAATCATAAGCGTTTTTGAAAGCTGCAAGCAGAAACTGATAAAATTTCTCGCTGTCAGTCCAGCTGTCGTTCATGATACGCATACCTGTTCCGCCCTGATAAGCACAGTTGTAAGGCGGGTCCGTCACACAGGCATTGGCTTTCTGACCGTCCATGAGCTTCTGCACATCTTCCAGTTTAGTAGAATCACCACAAAGAAGTCTGTGTTTCCCCAGTTTCCAAATATCTCCCTGCTGAACAAAAGGCTCTTTTTCAATTGCTTTATCAACATCAAAATCATCATCAGACACATTTTTATCATGCACCTGATTGAAAAGTTGTTCAATTTCAGGCGGGTCAAAGCCTGTCTTGCCGAGGTCGTAATCAAGCTCTTTCAAGCTGTCCATAAGGTCCGCAAGTTTTTGTGTATCCCATTCACCGCTGACTTTGTTCATTGCAACGTTCAAGGCTTTTTCATCAGCTTCATTCAGTTCAACCACAACACATTCAACTTCGGTTTCGCCAATATGCTTCAAAACAGAAAGTCTCTGATGCCCTGAAATGACTGTGTTGTTATTAGCCACATTGACAACAATCAGTTCAACATAACCAAATTCGGTAATGGAACGTTTCAGCTTTTCAAATTCAGGGTCGCCAGGTTTCAGAAATTTGCGTGGATTATATTTTGCCGGATTTAAATCCGACACTTTGAATTTACGAATATTCATTTCTTTCATAGGCAATCACTATCCCTCCCGTAGATACATTTTCCGCAGTTCTGCGGCTCGTTTCAGATTTTGGTCTTTCAAATCTGCCACTTCACGCAGTACTTTTTCATTTACCTTTTTTCCCTTCTGCCGTTCTGCCAGCATCGCATACCTGCGGATACTCTGCCGCAAAACAGCATCCGTCACAGATGCGACATACGCCTTACCGCAGTAGTCGCAGTTGAAGTAGGTGTATTCAATTTCACCTTCACATCGTGTCTTGGCTTCCGGAACAAAGGCACATCCGCAAA
>SVNI01000165.1 GCA_015066975.1 Ruminococcus sp.
AGTCTTTTTTCAAACTTTTTTGAAAAACTTTTTTCAGAAGCTTTTCTGAAAATGTGATTTTTCTTTCGTCCTCCGTGGCTCTGCGACTCCCGTCCGGCTCACGGCGACTTTCTTATTATATCACATCTCATTCAGTTTGTCAAGTCTTTTTCAAACTTTTTTGAAATTTTTTTCGTGGTATCTTTTCTCTGTCGTTCGTTCTCGTCCGACAGCTTTATTATTATAGCACACTTTTCCAAGTTTGTCAAGCAAAAGAATTTTAATAATTCACGTTTCTTTTTGTGAATTTTCACCATTATTTTCAGAAATGATTTCTTCCTCGGCTTTTCGCATAACACTTTGAATTCTCAAAACTAATTTTTTCAGTTCTTCTTCAATATCTGCAAGTTCTGCCTGTGAATGGTAAAATAATTCTTTATAATCAGGCATATTTTCTTCCTCCAAAATTTCGTATTGCACTTATATGGGTGCAGAAATATTATAACATGAAGTTATAATATTGTCAAGGACTTTTTGAAAGGATTTTTCAAATGAATCACAAAATTGAAAAACAAATTGGAAATAATATTCGTCTTTTGAGAGAACAGAGAAAATTTACACAAGATTATCTTGCAATGCAAATGCAACTAAATGGCTGCGATATTACTAGAAGTGCAGTTGCAAAAATTGAAGTTGGTCAGCGTCACTTATATCCAGATGAAATTATTCTTATAAAAGAAATACTAAACGTCAGTTTTGAGGATATTTTCAGCATAAATTAGCCCCTGCCGGATTCCGACAGGGGCTATTACTTTAAATCTTACTTTTCGTCAGGGCACATCAGCTTGACCATAACAGCTTTCTGCGCATGGAGACGGTTTTCAGCTTCATCAAAGATTTCATTTGCATGAGCCTCGAATACTTTTTCGGTGATTTCCTCGCCGCGGTGAGCCGGCAGACAATGCATCACCATAGCATCGGAGTGAGCCGCTGCCATGATATCATCATTAATCTGATAGCCGTTGAAAGCGATTTTGCGCTTTTCAATTTCGGATTCCATGCCCATAGAAGACCATACGTCCGTGAGGAGCACATCAGCATCCTGAGCGGCTTCAATGGGGCTGTTGGTCATGGAGAAGCCCTTGTAATCCTTAGCGAAATCGAGCACCTGCTTATCGGGCTGATAGTCGTCCGGACAAGCAATAGAAACGTCCATGCCGACTTTCAGACCGCCGACAATGAGGGAGTTCGCCATATTGTTGCCGTCGCCGATGTAGCACATTTTGAGACCGTCGAAATTGGCCTTATATTCGCGGATGGTGAGCAGGTCAGCGAGCACCTGGCACGGATGACAGAAGTCAGTCAGTCCGTTGATAATCGGAATAGAGCCGTATTCTGCTAAGTCTTCCACTTCTTTCTGAGCGAATGTACGAATCATAATGCAGTCGAGATATCTAGAAAGCACTCTTGCGGTATCCTGCACGGGTTCTCCGCGGCCAATCTGCAAATCATTGGCGGACAGAAACAGCGGATAACCGCCGAGCTGATACATGCCTGTCTCAAACGATACACGGGTTCTGGTAGAAGCTTTCTGGAAAATCATACCAAGTGTTTTGCCTTCCAGCATACGGTGCGGAATATTATGCTTTGTCTGATATTTCAGTTTATCCGCGAGATTGAGTATATCAAAAATTTCCTGCTGGGACAAATCCAGCATTTTCAGCAGATGTTTCATAGTAAAAATCCTCCTGTAATTATTATTTATTCATTTCTCCGAAGCATTTATCAGCCGCAACGGCGAACAGCGGGAAAAAATCATCAAAAAACTGGTCTTCAAATATCAGCGTATATATCAGTTCATTACTCACCAGTTTGGCAGTATCGAGCGTGCCGATTTCTGTTTCATTTTTATAGAGAACAAAATGCTTCTGGTCTTTGCCTTTCAGCTCGTAGATATTTTCGACTGTTTCAAACTGGATACTCGGGTCAATAAACATGGATTTGCACAGAACTTTCATGAAAAAACGCTCGTTAAGCTGAACTTCATATTCCGGCTTTTTGCCCGCAGATGTACGCTTCATAGTATAGAGCGCATAACCGCTGACATCATAGAGGGTAGTAGTCGGACTTCCGAACAGTTTTCTTGCCTTTGTGATATGATAAATTTCCCGTTCTTTTGCATCAGTGACGATATATTTTCCAGAGCCTTTTGATGTTACCAGCAACTCCATGGTTTTCCCTCCTAGATGTTATTTCAGCACATGACAAAGAATTTCCGCACCAGCTTTCAGTTCCTCCTCGCTGATAGTCAGCGGAGGCAGAAGGCGAACTCTGTCCTTAGCAGTCAGGACAAGCAGACCATTTGCGATGCATTCTTTGAGGACATCGGAAGCTTTTTTTGTTTTAAGCTGGATACCAATCATCATACCCAAGCCGGAAACTTCCTGCACTTCATCCAGAGCTGAAATTTTTTCGCGGAGGTAGTTACTTTTTTCAAGAATGCCGTCAAGCATACCGGGCTGTTCGAGTGTTTCGAGTACTTTGACACCTCCGGCGCAGACAACGGGGTTTCCGCCGAATGTTGAGCCGTGTGCACCGATTCCGAGCACATCTGCACACTTTTTATTTGCGAGGCAGACACCAATCGGCAGACCACCGCCGAGACCTTTTGCAGAAGTGGTAATATCTGCTTTACAGCCATAGTGTTCCCCGGCGAACAGCTTGCCTGTTCTGCCGATACCGGTCTGCACTTCATCAGCAATCATAAGAATATCTTTTTCGTCGCAGATTTTGCGGATTTCGGCAACGAAATCGGGATTCAGTGCCATGACACCGCCTTCCCCCTGAACGTATTCAATCATGATACCGCAGACAGTATCATCAATTTTGTCATGCAAATCGGCAATATCATTTGCCTTAGCAAAGCGGAATCCTTCTGTGAACGGGAAGAAATAATTATGGAACACATCCTGACCTGTTGCAGAAAGTGTTGTGATAGTTCTCCCATGGAAGGAGTTCACAAGCGTGATGATAGTATTTCTGCCTTTGCCGTATTTATCGAAACTGTATTTTCTGGCGATTTTGATAGCGCATTCATTGGCTTCTGCACCGCTGTTTCCAAAGAATAATTTTTCATAACCGGACATCGTGCATAATTTTTCGGCAAGTTCGGCTTGTGGCTGAT
>SVNI01000166.1 GCA_015066975.1 Ruminococcus sp.
GCTTTCCTCGATTTAGCCTGCTAAATCGTTTTTGTGCATTTTGTCAAATTCATTGTTGAAATGCTCATTTATAGTTACACTTTTCATTATACCACAAAAACGGAGAAAAGTCAGTAGTTTTCAAGTTTTATTTGCATTGTAAAATAGCCATTTTGTTTATTTTACAATCGCCTAAGAAAAATATGAAAAGGATAAATCTCACATAAAATAGATTACATTCAAAACACGGCGCATAATAGCCGTTTTAATTATTTTTTCAGTTATGATTGCTCCTGAAAGCTGTGATATTCATCCAGTAGCTGACGGAGTTTTTTTGCTTCCATATTGATATAGTCTTTGGCAAGCTGTTCTGCTTCTGCCACAGAGTTTTCAAGAAGTTCAAATCCGGCTGCTGCTGTAAAAAAGTCAATCACAGTATTTTTATCTTTGCTGTCACAAATCTGAATCAGAAATCCATTACATAAAGCTGAATTTCCATCCGGAGCTGTTTTTGCAATTTTCTGGGCAGTGATTCTGATATAAAATTCTCTGTATGTCATGTGAGCCCTCTCAGGTCAGTTTCATCTGAAATCCGCTGATTTCTTCTGCTTCTTCCGTTTCAGCAAGCCGTTCCGCAGTCAGTGCGCTGTTCACAGCCGTATTCAGAAACTGAACATCAAGATGATTTTCACGGTAGCCCTGCAGGATAGTGTTCAGATAGCCGATATTCGGTGCTGAAATCTGTCCTTTGTTCATGACGTAAGCCATTCCAGTGATTTTCTGACCGTTCAGTTCGGTTTCATATTTCTCTTTTCGGTACAGATTCGGAAAGCCTTCGTAGCAGTCCAGAGATTTTTCATCCTGCGGAGAAATTTCCCAGAGCAGAACCGGCACAGATGCTCCTTTTTTCGGTACGATAGTCGCCACACCTCTGAACTCTAATTCATAATCTCGGAGCATGGCTGTTCCAAGCACTTTTGAATCCGGACAGCGGTATTTCATCTGTTTCAGGTTCAGATTGCTTCCGTATGCGATATAAATTTTGTTTTTCATTGTACTGCCTCGCTTTCATTTACATGGTTATTTCTATAGATTCTGTTTCTTCTTCAGAAATGTCCTCAGAACCGCTCGCAAAGCCGTTCTGATTTTCATCGGGTACTTCTGCGGATTCTTCTTTCCGGCTCGACACGGCGGCTTCTGCCTGCTTACGTGCGGCGATTCGTTCCTGTTTCAGGCGTTCACGCTGTGCAATGGCATCTTCCGGATGCCGCCACGCAATATTGCCGGTCAGATGCTTGAGCAGATGCATCCGGCAGTTCTTGAACTCATCCCCAATCAGACCAAGATTCAAAAGCCACACTCTGAATGAATATCTCATATTGTCGCTGTGGCTTTTGTGAGGCAGACAGTATTTCTTTGTCATCGCCGCATTGTTGATGGCGAGAGCAAGTATAATCTGTGCCCTGACCTCTCCAGCATGAAGTGAGGCATTGCAGGCACGAATTTCATAGTGTCCGTGCTGGAAAAAACTATGTAAATTCAAGGCATGATACCGTGTTTCTGAGTAATGAGTATACTGCTCGCCCATATCGCCTTCATACCAGAGCCATTTAATATCATCCATTGTTCTGGGCTTCTTCTGATTGATTTTCCGGATAAATTCCTGATTGCTTTTGTGGCAGTATCCCTCTCTTGCAGAAGATACCTGAAGCGCATCCCAGAGAAAGTCTTCCTTGCTGGCGAAAATATTCGCCAGATTCCGGATTTGTTCTGGAGTGTAGTCATCTGCTGAAATATGAATATGTGTTCCGCACATGTATTCCGCACCGCATACTCCGCCTGCTTTCCGGAGCGTCCGGATAACTTCCTGTAATACCGGAATATCTTCATATTCCAGAACCGGAGAGTTCAGTTCCACACTGTAAGTCCAGCCTGCACTGTTTCCGAACTTGTCTATGCGCTGGATGCTTCCGTCATAGACAAAATCCCATTTTCTGCCTTTGCTGTCTCTTACAGAATATTTGTCATAGCTTCCGCCGGAATGTTCCGGCTCAGTTTCAAACAGCTTTCCGACTGCTTTTGCCGCCTGACATCTGGTCAGTCCGGTCATCTCGATTTCGATGCCGAATTTTCTTGTTTTAATGCCGTCAAAATTTCCAGCCAATCAGTCACCCCCAATAAAGAAACGGCCTGCCGGAGCAGACTGTTTCAGATTCTTATTTTTTCTCTACTTCTGTATCCGTTTCATATCCGCCTCTGAAAATTATCTGAATATGGGTTTTATCAATCACTCTGACACATTCCAGCAGTTTCCGCACAAGCACATCATCAAAATTATTTAATTCCAGTCTGGTATGCTCCATTTGGCTTAGAACCGTACTTATCTGATTCTGCGTTTCTGAATTTGTATATGCCTGCCTTTTGAGAACATTTAACTTTTCACTAAGTTCCTGTTCTTCACGGAACAGCTTTTCAAATTCCGTGTCAAGCGAATCTTCTCCGACTGCACCGCTGACTATCAGATTTATCATATCATTTCTGGCTTTCTGAATGTCAGCAAGCCTTTTTTCGATTTCGGTGATTCCGTTCTGTTCCAGTCCCGTCAGAACAGATTCCGTACTTTCCATAATGACTCCGGAAAGTTCATTCTGACAGTCATAGAACTGATTGATTGCTTTCACAATGGCTCTGTGCAGGGGGGCTTCATGAATTGTCGGTGAATTCTTACAGTACCGGTTTCCGTGGTCAAGACGGCTGATGCATCTCCAGACAATTGTTTTCTTTCCGTGAACAGTCCATGTGACACGGCGGTAAGGCGTTCCGCATTCTCCGCATATCATTAATTCTGTCAGAGCGTATTTGCTGGAATATTTTCCCTGTTCGCTTCTGGTTCTGTCGCTGATTTTCCGCTTGGAATTTCTTCTTGCTGTTTCCTGCTGTACCAGATTGAATGTTTCACGGTCGATAATTGCCGGATGACAGTCCGATACCAGATACATTGTCCGTTCTCCTTTATTTCTCACGCTTTTATGCGAAATACAGTCCTTTGTGTAAGTCTTTTGCAGAAGTGCATCACCGGCGTATTTTTCATTTTATAATGTACCCCAGAAACTAGACACGGAATTGCAAAATTATCGTGACGGTGATATAATAAAAATAACAAATAT
>SVNI01000167.1 GCA_015066975.1 Ruminococcus sp.
TCCCCCCGGTCAGAGCACCGTCACCAATAACAGCAATCACATGATGGGTATCGTCCTGCATTCTCATGGCTTCGGCAATACCGCAGGCAACAGAAATTGAAGTACTGCTGTGACCGCTGATGAAAATATCATGTTCGGATTCATCCGGCTTCGGGAAACCTGCAATGCCGTTTTCTTTCCGGATAGTGGAAAAACGGTCTGCACGCCCGGTCAGAATCTTGTGTGTATAGCACTGATGTCCCACATCCCAGATAATTTTATCTTTCGGGGATTCAAACACCCGGTGCAGAGCCATAGTCAGCTCTACCGTGCCGAGATTGGAGGCAAGATGTCCGCCGTTGTGAGAAATCACCCTCACCATCAGAGAACGGATTTCTTTGGCGAGTTTCCGGCACTGATAAAAATTCAGTTTTTTCAAATCTTCCGGAAGATGCAGGTCTTTCAGTTGAAATTCTCTCGAATCCTGATTTGTTTTCTTCATAATTTTATCACTACTTGTCATTAAATTTGATTATGCCAAAGGCATGAAAGCTCCAATCACAATGCCGAGCACTGCACCGCATATTACCTGTAAAGGCGTATGTCCCAGCAGTTCCTTGAACTGTTTTTCTTTGTCAGCAGCTTCGCCCTGAGAAAACAGCTTCTGCATGATTTCATTTAATTGCTTTGCATGTTTTCCGGCTTCGAGACGGACATTGGCTGCATCATACATGATAATTGCTGCTACCACGAACATGATGGCGAATGACGGCGAATCCCATCCGGCTACTCTGCCTGTAGAAATCAATGTCGCACATACCATGGAAGAATGGGAACTCGGCATTCCGCCTGAACCATAAAGCCGTTCCAGCTTGACGGAAGCGTTCTGAACGAAAAATAATATAAATTTAATTACCTGTGCAGCAGCCCAGCCGATAATTCCTGCACATAAAATCGGATTATATATCATGATTTCTCACTTTCTTTAAGTTCTTTCTGTTTTTTTATTACTGCACACGAATCAGCAAGGCATCTGTGAGGGCATGAAGAAATTCTGTATTTTTTGAATCTGAAAATTTCCGGAGTTCTTCATGTGCAAGAGCAGTCAGTTCTTCTGCACGTTTTTTTGCGTTTTCAATGCCCAGAATTGTGACGAATGTCTGCTTGTCCTCCTGTGCATCGCTTCCAACAGGCTTTCCAAGCTGTTCGGATGTACTGGTCACATCAAGAATATCATCAATAATCTGGAAGGCAAGGCCGAGTGCAAGGCCGTAATTTCCGGCATTTTCGACCTGTTCAGAAGTACCTCCTCCGCAGAGGCAGCCCATCTGACAGGCGGCTTTCATCAGAGCACCTGTTTTGCCAAGGCACATTGTTTCAAGCTGTTCCGCGGTGACATGTTCCTGTGTCTCGAACTGCATGTCGAGCACCTGACCGCCGACCATACCGGATGCACCTTCTTCACGAGCCAGAATTTTGATGATTTTGGTTTTCTGTTCCGGTGTGAGACTGTCATCTTCGGCAATCAGGCTGAACGGCGCACAGATAAGGCCGTATCCGGCGAGAATTGCCGTTGCTTCGCCGAATGCTTTATGACAAGACGGCTTTCCCCGGCGCAAATCATCATTGTCGAGTGCGGGCAAATCATCAAAAATCAGAGAAGCTGTATGTGTCATTTCCATAGCACAGGCAGAAGCATCTGCTTTTTCCGGCGCACCTCCGCAGAGTTCGCAGAATGCATAAATCAAAGCCGGCCGGATTCGCTTTCCTCCGGCGGTGAGAGAATGGCGCATGGCATCAAATAAAGACGGCATCTGCAAATTTCTGGATTCTGCCTGTTTCTGCATCTTGACAATAACAGCAGAAAGTTTGTTTTCCACACGGTCAGCATAATTTTTCAGTTGCATTTTCTGGGATTCGTTCATGATATATTTTTTCTCCTTACGCTCCGCGCGGACGATAACTGCACCGTCCGGCAGAAGAATTTTCAGGCAGTCGCCTGTCTGTATCTGACTGACAGATAATATGATTTCATGATTATCTGATAAAATTTCCGGATATTGTTTCTGTGTGGCGAGTTCGGCAGCAGCGGACGGTGTAGAAGCCCGCAAATCAGCAGCTTTGTCTGCCAGGGTGAAATCCGTTTCGTGTCCGACTGCCGAAATCACAGGCGTTTTGCAGGCATGAACAGCCCTGACAATTTTTTCAGAGTTGAATACTCGCAAATCTTCCGCCGAACCGCCTCCGCGACCCAGAAGAAGAACATCATAATTCTGTGTATCTGCTGTTTCCAGTGCGTGACAGATTTCCGATTCGGCATGTTTTCCCTGTACATGCACCGGAAACAGCACAATTTCCGCAGACGGCGAACGCCGTTTCAGAACATGAAGCATATCCTGAAGTGCTGCACCGGATGCAGACGTAATAATTCCGATTTTCTGCGGATTTTCGGGAATCGGTTTCTTGACGGAATCGGAAAAAATACCTTCTTCGGAAAGATTTTTTTCTTTTTCGGAAAAACCTTTCTGAATACTGCCGATACCTTGCAGGAGCATATCTGTCACGCGAAACTGGAACATGCCGTTCGGTTCGTAGATATCGGCACTTCCTGCGGCGATGACTTCCATACCGTTCTGCGGAACAAATCTGAGACGTTCCGCAAGATGCCGGAACATCACCGCCCGGACAGAACTTTCTTCATCACAAAGCGAAAAAAAGAGATGCTCCTCTGTCCGCAGATTTGCGATTTCTCCTTCTGTGAGAAGCAGCCGGAGCTTCTGATTTTTCCGGATGATTTCAGAAGCTCTCTGATTCAGTTCAGTGACTGTCAGCATGACACAAGGAAGCGTAAACCGCTGTTCCGACGGCATTATCACAAGAGAAAGCCGGTTCTGCGAAAGCAGTTTCTGTAGGGATATTTTTTTTCAGAAGATTCTGAATATATTTATCAGACATGACACCTCCGGCATAGAGTACCGGCAAATCCGGATGGATTTTCAGTGCTTCTGCTGTCATGCTCTGTAGCACTTCGGCAATTGCCGTAAGGCAGAACAAAGCAATATCACAAGGCTGATATTCCGGATTTTCAACCATTCCGGCAC
>SVNI01000168.1 GCA_015066975.1 Ruminococcus sp.
GATATGTGCCTGAGGTCAGCCGTCAACCACAACGGCGACAGCGATTCCACAGGTGCAATTGCCGGAAATCTGCTCGGTGCAAAGCTGGGGCTTTCGGGAATTCCGGAAAAATATCAGAAAAATCTGGAGTTATATGATTTATTAATTCATATCGCAGATGAATTATTTCAGAAAGGATAAATTTTATTTATGAAAAAAGTGTTAGACTGGAAACATTATCTTAATACAGCATCACAGGCCGTTGCTGAAGGTATCGTCATGCTCGAAAACCGGAATCAGGCACTTCCTCTGGATAAATCCAAAGAAATTGCCTTGTTCGGCAGAATTCAGCTTCATTATTACAAATCCGGAACAGGTTCAGGCGGAATGGTGAATGTTTCCCATGTGGTAAATGTTCCGGAAGGCTTGCAGAATGCCGGAATCCGGCTGAATCAGAAACTTCTCGGCATCTATCAGGCATGGGATGCAGAACATCCTTATGATTTGGGCACAGGCTGGAGCGGTGAGCCGTGGTCTCAGGAAGAAATGCCCCTTGATGATGCTCTCGTCAGAGAAATTGCAGATTCCTGTGAAACAGCCGTGATTATTATCGGCAGAACTGCCGGAGAAGAACAGGATAACCGTCTTGAAAAAGGTTCGTATCTCCTGACTGACGAAGAAGAACATATGCTCGCTGTTACCAGAAAATATTTCAGGAAAACTGTAATTTTATTAAATACCGGAAATATTATTGATATGCATTTTATAGATAAATATCATCCGGATGCTGTTCTGTACATCTGGCACGGCGGTATGACAGGCGGAACAGGTACAGCCAAAGTGCTCACAGGAGAGGTTTCCCCCTCCGGAAAGCTTCCGGATACTATCGCTTATGAAATTTATGATTATCCTTCAGATGCGAATTTCGGCAACCGGGATAAAAATTTCTATGCCGAAGATATTTATATCGGCTATCGGTATTTTGAAACGTTCGGTAAGGCCGTGCGCTATCCGTTCGGCTATGGTCTGAGCTATACCAGTTTTGAAATCAAATCCGGCGAATGGTTTCTGAATGAAAATGACGGTCAGATTTATATTTATATTAAAATAACCAATACCGGAAATTTTCCCGGAAAAGAAGTCGTTCAGATTTACTGCAAAGCACCGGACGGCAAACTTGATAAGCCTGCAAGAGTTCTGACAGCCTATCAGAAGACAAAAACACTCCAGCCCGGCGAATCACAAACGCTTGTGATGCCCCTGATTCCGCCTGTCTCCTATGATGACAAATCCGCGACGGAATATCCGTTCTGTAACGTCCTCGAAGCCGGAATTTATGAATTCTATATCGGTTCGGATGTCCGGAATGCTACAGCAGAAGCCTTTATTCAGATTCCGGAAACAATCCCCAGTCCCCAGAAACGTCAGGCAATGTCTCCTGCGGAAGCCTTTGACCGCATGACCAATCAGCAGAATCAGTTTGAAGCCGTTCCCCTGCTGAATCATGAGGAATCCGTAAGAATTCTTGAAAATCTGCCGGAAGAATTTCCGAAAACAGAGAAAAAATCCGTCCTTGCCGATGTGCTTTCCGGAAAAGTCACCATGCAGGAATTTATCGGACAGTTCACTGATGAAGAACTCTGTCAGATAGTCCGGGGCGAAGGCATGGGAAGTCCGCGCGTCACCGCCGGAACAGCATCTGCATTCGGGGGTGTTTCGGATGCGCTGGAAGCTTACGGAATTCCGGCTGTCTGCTGTTCGGACGGGCCTTCCGGAATGCGCCTTGACTGCGGAACAAAGGCTTTCAGCCTGCCGATAGGAACTATGCTGGCATCTACATTCAACCGGGAATTAATTACAGAATTATTCACAGATGTTGGTCTGGAAATGTCCGCAAACCGTGTGGATTGTCTGCTTGCGCCGGGCATGAACATTCACCGTCACCCTCTGAACGGCCGAAATTTCGAGTATTTTTCCGAAGACCCGTTTCTGACCGGAACAATTGCTTCTGCGGAACTCGACGGACTTCACAAATCGGGAGTCACTGGAACATTAAAGCATTTCTGCGGAAACAATCAGGAAACAAACCGTCATTTTCTGAATTCTGTAGTATCGGAACGCGCTTTGAGAGAAATTTATCTCCGCGGATTTGAAATCGCTGTCAAAGAGGGACATGCAAAATCCATCATGACGACTTACGGCGCGGTTAACGGCATCTGGACGGCCTGCAATTATGATTTGTGTACCGAAATTCTCAGAAACGAATGGGGATTTACTGGCTTTGTCATGACGGACTGGTGGGCAAATCTGAATCAGAACAGACAAGCTCCTGATAAAAGATTATTTTCCTCTATGATTCGCGCTCAGAATGATGTTTACATGGTCTGTGCTGACTGTGTGCATCATGATGATAATCTGAAAGAAGCTCTCGAAAACGGTTCTCTGACCCGTGCCGAACTCCAGAGAAGCGCGTTCAATCTCTGCAATTTTGCCATGCATACCAACGCTATGAAACGTCTGCTCGGCGAAGCTGATGAAATTGAAATCATCAACAGACCGGAAGAAGAAATTCCCGATTCCGCACCGGTGCAGTTCTATGATGCGGATGAAGATTTCACGCTGGATTTATCGGAAGTTTCCGTGCAGAAAAATACAGATTACAGTTTCGCCCTGAATCTCAGAACTCCGGGCTGGTATGAAGTTACCCTGACAGCATCCAGCACCGAAGGCGAACTTGCACAGATGAACGTGACCTTGTTCAGTATGGGCACGGCAAGCGGTACATTCACATGGAACGGCACGGCCGGAAAGCCTGTCGCCTTTACGAAGAAAGTGCCGTTATTCTCGAAATATACAGCAATGCGCCTGCATTTCTCGCAGAACGGACTGCATCTGCATGAAATGCAGTTCCGGCTGATTTCTGATAATATTGATGCATCAGAACTTTCAGAATCCTGAAATTATCACATACTATGAAAGAGGAAACATTTTTTATGAAGAAATTACGTTTATGTTTGATTCTTCCGCTGATGATGGCTATGATTAGCGGATGTGCATCCGGTTCAGGCACTTCCGGCAGTTCTGCCGGAAACAGCAGTT
>SVNI01000169.1 GCA_015066975.1 Ruminococcus sp.
CTGCTTTGTTGGACATGATTCACTGACTCCTTTTGTGCATTTTGACGAATACTTTTCAAATTTGCTCATTTATAGCTCACATATTAAAATTTACTATGAAATCATAGTATCATTTTAATGATATATATGTGAGAAATCAAAAAATCATAAATTTTATTCACTATTGACCGAGGATATGATAATAGACATCAGCTAAAAAAGGTGAGCCTCCACACGAAGGCTCAATTCATCAATATTTTTGTATAGCTACTTGCTTATGATTCGTTGTCGGAGACAGATGCAAATATTACTGTTCTGCCTTTGAGTGTAGCATTAACATTTTCACCACGATACCGACTGAAAAACAATCCTTTATCAAAGCACTCACCCTGCCGGAGAACATCAACATCCCTGCTGTCACATTCAAAATAGCTGGCAGCATGAATCAAATCATTCGCTTTGGGATGATACCCCCGAACTCTTCCGCAATTTCCAACAGCTTTTCCAAGAAGTGTACTGCCGTCAGGAAATGCCTGCGATGCCAGAAGCATTGAAACTCCGTTCTTTCCCTCTTTTCTGAGCATAGTGCTGACAGAACTTTTTTCATGAAGGTAAAGATCCTGCACTTCGTCGATTACAACAGTATATTTTTTATCAGGATAACACTGCTTAAAATGATAAAGACTTTCCAGCATCATGTCAATCATCTCGCAGTGCTTGCCAACACTGTCAGCACCTGTGGAGATTACAATAACAGACTTACTTTGTTTTTCCCCGCATTGTTCCTGTACAAATTCACTCCAGTTATATCTGGCAGCAGGAGTTTCTCTCAGGTCATCAAGTATTGCTTCAATCTTGTACAGGAGTTTTTTGTGTGCCTCATCCTTAATTCTCTTTCCATCCACATCAATATCATTTCTGATATAGTCCATAATATCAAATAAATTTAAGTCTAGATTCCTTTTCCTATCCTGAAGCATACGCCTGACGGCACTGTCTAAAATCTGTTCCTCATAGCTGCCAAGGGTTCTTGACATCAATGCATAGATTCTTTTGAGTCTTTCCTTCTTATCCCTATAGCTCAGACAGCCTTCTAAATTGATAAGATCCACTGGCAGACCATCCTGATAGACATCCCAGAAACTAAAGAATTCAGATATCAATTCTGGGTCAATATGCTTTTCCAGTTCCCGTTTCGTAAAGCTTCCGGACTGATCAAAGATAAGTACCGTTTCTCCCCGTTCAGCTCTGAACAGCAATGTTTGAATCAAAGCAAAGCTTTTTCCTGAACGTGAAATTCCAGAATATATCTCATGACGATTAATATCCATATTTTTCCCCAATACATATCCTGCTGCCTTAGTACCATCGGTATTAGATAACACCGGAACAAATCCTTCCGGATATTCTCCTACATTATACCAGAATTCATTGTAAATAATGTTAGTCACATAGGAATCTGCCTCAGCATCCAGTACTGACTTCCGGTATGAGAACAACTCAAACTGCTCAAAAACGCCAGCATCATAGGCTACCTTGAATTTTCTTTTGTTTGTATGCGTTCCAATTAACATTCCCTTTTCATTCAGGCACTTATTCAGCTGTGGCACGTTGTTTATCATGGGTATTTTCGGGAGTATTATCTTCTTTATCACATCATCATTGAAATTGATTGACTGATCCACATCAGCGATAAAAGCTGTATGCCCATCATCTGAATAATAGGGAAGTCCGAACTGCTTAGCAATTTTTAGTTCTCCGCTCAAAATTGACTGACACACAGCACTTTTAAACATGCGGCAAATCTCCTCGGTTATACTTATTCTTGAAGCCGCTTCATGTTTAAACCAGCTGAGAACCGCCTGCACCTCATTCTCTGAAACAATGCCGAAACTTTTAAGAAGAACAAATGTTGCGATGAGCATGGTCATTGTTTCGACACGCTCAGCATCTATCATACTGCTCACCAGCTTCTTGGCATTAAGCACTGCTTGATGGATGAGTTTCTTTGCAGAATCCGGATTATTTGTCAGAAACTGAATAAGCGAGTAATCCATCTCGCCTGACAGCCTCTGAATAGTCTGAATATTGACATTTCTCACATCATCCGTAAAAGAAAGATAATATACCGGGTACTCTTCTGGAATACTGCCAGGAACATCGGTGATTACCTCGATGATTTTTCTTGCAGAAGTATCAAAGCCATTTTCACATGTGACAGCTCTGTATATTTCATTGAGTGCATTCATAAAAGCACGTGTATCATCTATATTATAGGAATAGGTAAAGATGGCTGTTACATCGTTACCAGTCGCCAACGTTTCTTTGATTTTAGTGATTCTGTTTGAAACCGAGATAACAATGGGGGATTCATAATTAAACCGGCTAGTCAGTGCAATCAGTGTTTCTTTTCTACTAGTGCTGTTTGTAGAAAAGACAAAAAAACTATCTGTTTTCAGTCCTTCTGTTTCATAAAAAGGAAGAAGCAAACTCATCACCCTTATTGCTATAGCCAGCTTGACCTTCCAGCAGTTCGGAAATAAGTTTCTGTACTCCGCTGTCACTTCCTCGAATTTACGCTTATGCTGTATCAGATGATGCTGCCTGATTTCATCTGCGTATAATTCTTCCAGTCCGGGGATAACTGACAGTGCTGATGTATAGTTATATACGCCGCCTTCCAGAAAGTTTCCGCCTGAATGTTCGGGAATCGTCAAGAAAAACACATTACAGCACATTTTCACAGCCCGTATAAAGGATTCACAGACAACTTCCCTGCTGATTGTTGTTCCTTTTTTGAAAAAACATGTCTGCCGTCTTAATGCCGCAGGACTGATATCTCCCTCATAAAAAATCAAAGGCTTGTCCTTCCCCTGAAGCAAAACAACAATTGCTTTGCAATGTCCCGGACTGGTGCCGTTCACAATCACGACACCCATTACAACAAAATTCGATACAAACTTTCGATTACCATTCTTTTGCAAAATCTGCCATTCCTGGTTACAGTCACTATATATCAGCTGCACACCATCATACAATGGGTCACGGATAATT
>SVNI01000170.1 GCA_015066975.1 Ruminococcus sp.
TCCGAATCAGGTCTCTTGCGACCGGATGGGACGGCATCCGGACACCGACGGTAGGAAGTCCGCCGGAAGTCACATCCGGAATGCAGTCTTGCTTCGGGAGTACCATTGTCAGAGGCCCCGGCCAGAAATGTTCCGCAAGCGTTACTGCCAGTGCCGGAATTTCTTTCACAATGCCGTCCAGCATGGCAATATCTGAAATATGCACTATCAGCGGATTGTCGGCAGGTCTGCCCTTGGCGGAAAAAATCGCCCGGACAGAATCTTTTTTTCTGGCATCTGCGCCGAGTCCGTAAACTGTTTCTGTCGGAAAGGCGACAAGTTCGCCGTTCCGGATAAGCTGTGCGGCTGTTTCTAAATCTTCTTTTGTATTTTGTAATAATCTGGTATTCATGCATTTTGCCCCGCTAGTTTTGCCGCTTGGTCTGCTGTTGCAAGCGCGTCAAAGATTTCATCCAAATCGCCGTTCAGGATACTCTCCAGACGGTAGAGTGTCAGGTTAATTCTGTGGTCTGTCATACGTCCCTGCGGATAGTTGTAAGTCCGGATACGTTCGGAACGGTCACCCGTGCCGACCTGCATTTTCCGTTCAGAAGCAATTTTATCAGTCTGTTCCTGCTGTATGATTTCAAATAATCTTGCCCGGAGGACTTTCATGGCCTTGTCTTTGTTTTTATGCTGACTGCGTTCATCCTGACATTCCACAACAAGGCCTGTCGGCAGATGGGTGATTCTGACGGCGGATTCTGTCTTGTTGATATGCTGACCGCCTGCACCGCTGGAACGGAAGACATCAATTTTTAAATCCGTGGGATTGATTTCCAGTTCGACTTCATCTGCTTCCGGCAGAACGGCCACTGTGACAGTAGAAGTATGAATTCTGCCTTGTGATTCCGTTTCCGGCACACGCTGGACACGGTGGACACCGCTTTCATATTTGAGTCTGGAATAGGCAGAATCGCCGTCAACAGAAAAGCTGATTTCTTTGTATCCGCCGAGTTCTGTCGGGCTTGCGCTGAGAATTTCGAGCTTCCAGCGGTGGGCTTCGGCGTACATGCTGTACATCCGGAACAGCGAATTGGCAAACAGGGAAGCTTCTTCACCGCCTGCACCGCCCCGGATTTCGATAATAACGTTTTTATCATCATTAGGGTCTTTCGGCAAAAGCAGAATTTTCAGTTGCTGTTCCTGTTCTTCGAGCTGGAGCTTGGCATCTTCAAGCTGGAACTGTGCCATTTCTTTCAGTTCGGCATCCAGAGAGGCATCTTCAAGGAGTGCTTTTGCTTCTTCCAAATCTTTTTTTGCGTTCTGATAGGCCTGGAATGTTTCAATAATCGGTGTCAGATTTTTGTATTCTTTCATGAGCTCTGCATATTTTGCATGGTCAGAAATTACATCCGGGTCAGCAAGCTGTTCACTCATTTTCTGATATTTTTCCGCCATGGCGAGCAATTTTTCAAACATGCTGTTCTCCTTCCTGATTTTCCTGATGTATGACTTGTTTGATATATTTTTCGATTTTAAGTCTTGGCACAAGGAATTCCCTTCCGCATTTGATGCATCTGAGGCGGAAATCCATACCGGCTCGCAGAACCAGCATTTCCCTTGCACCGCAGGGGTGCTGTTTCTTCATCACCAGCCTGTCATTGACAAGAATATCCATGCAGTTGTATCTCCTTTTCGTTCTCTTTCATAGTTTGTAAAGACATCATATTTTATTATAACTCATTTTTTTCAAAAAGGCAATATTTAGTGTACATAGTTTTTCGGATTTGTGCAATCATAATAAAAATAACAGCCTTATCCTGTACAGGTTGCTGTATTTTCAAAAATTTTGCATCAGGAGTGGTATTGATATGGAACTTTGCAGAATCAAAGGTGAATTTGCATCCGAAGAAATGGCCGAACTCGCCGGAGGGCGCATCCGGCGGAGCATCCGCAGTGCCCGAAGCATCCGCATCCGGAAACTAGGAAAGGCCGTGCCTTCCATGAGCGGAAAACAGCGGTTTACCATGCTTCCGGCCAATCTGCGTATGGAAAATTATGCAACAGATGTCCTAATCTCTGAAATGAGTGATTCTTCCCTGCCGGAGCATTGGTACAGAAAAACAGCAGAACTCACTGTCATCTGTGACAGGGCAGATTTTGCATCTGTTTCCGCTGTGATGCAGTCGCTCGGTGCAATGCAGATTCGTCCTGCATGATAAATTTTATGTTTTGTTACTGTTTTTTGATAAATTTGACAAAAAAGTAATCGTTTATGTACTTGACAAATCTTTCAAAATATGATAGCATGAAAGAGATGAAAATCTGCCGGATGTCAGAAAGTCATCTGCTGTAGTCGGAATCTGACAGGTTCTATTCCAGACTAATCCGGCATATACTACAGCAGGACTTTTCCTAAAAATAAAAATCGGAGGTCGAAAACATGTATCAAAAACATTTTTGTCCGGAAGGCGCACTTCTGGACACACCAGAGAATCAGGCATCCATTTCCAGCCCCCAGGGTCTCTTACAGGCACAGCTTACGGGGAGAATTCTGGAAGCGCGTGTCACTACCTGCGACAGCAATCATAATATGTGGGTGAATCTTCCCTGCATGAGGGGCATGATTCCCCGCGAAGAAGGTGCTGTCGGCATCCTCGAAGGCGAACTGCGCGACATTGCCCTGATTGCCAGAGTCGGAAAGCCTGTCTGCTTTAAGGTCATCCGTATCGAAACAGATGAGAACGGCGAAGAAGTCGCTGTTCTGTCCCGCCGTGCCGTGCAGGAACAGTGCATGTCGCAGTTTCTGACCCAGCTCAGTCCCGGCGACATCATTGATGCCAAAGTCACCCATTTAGAACCGTTCGGCGCATTTGTCGATATCGGCTCAGGGATTGCCTCCATGGTGCCCATTGATGCGATTTCTGTTTCCAGAATTGCACATCCTTCTGACAGATTTGTCGTCGGTCAGAATATCCGTGTCATCATCAAGGGCAGACAGGACAAGAGAATTCTGCTTTCTCACAAG
>SVNI01000171.1 GCA_015066975.1 Ruminococcus sp.
TGTCCGGCAGTGCTGCGACAGCATCATCAAATCCCGAAGAATTGCCGTTAATGTCTATTTCGATACTTCCGTCTGCCATTGTGTTCACCTGCCTTTATCCGAAGAAATCACCCGTCTGGAATGCATCCAGCTTTTTATGCGGAATGCGGATTTGTTCCTGAATTTTCCGGATTCGTTTCCGTTCTGCCTTGTCTTTGACTGCTGAAAGATTGACTGCACGGTAGCTCATACGCTGTTTCACCGGCACATCTTCCGGCAGGGCATCAAACAGATTCAGGAACAGATGCCAGTGCATTTCCTTTGTTTTTATCAGGTCTATCTGATAAACGGACAGAAATGCAGAATAAATATATGATGCATCATAGCTCCATGACAGAATTCTGCCTGTCGATTTATTTTGATTTTTCCGTGCTTTCTGCAATGTATTTTCCTCTCTGACAGCAAATGCAATCAGCGCATTCAGAGCTTCTTCCGCATGTTCCGGCGGCGGAAGCTCCTGATACCAGTGAAACATCAGCAGAATTTTATCACGCTGCGTAATTTTTTCATCTTCCTGCAAGTCGAAGAATTTCAGCCAGTCACGGAAATTCGTACAAATCCGGTAAGAACTGCCTGAAACGGTCACACTGTCAGGCAGTTCTTCATAGAACAGATTCATTTTTCAGCTTTGCCCTTTGTCTTCTTTTCGGGCAGATATTTCTTTTCGATTTCGTCAATCTCCTGATTCATCGTGCTTGTCTGCATTCCGACAAATCCGAGAAATCCTGCATAGACAGCGTTATATCTGCGGATACTTTCCGGAATGCCGTCAAAAATCTTTTCAGAAGTGCCTTCACCAAAAATGCGGTCATACAGATTTCGGTGTGCCTTGCAGTAAGCGCGGATAAATTTGCTTGTGGCGATGCCGGAAGGTTTTACTTTCGGAATATCAGTCTTCAGACTTTCCAGAGCCGCTTCATAGCGTTCGGAAGATTCTGCTTCCGTGATGTCGAATTCCAGCTCCTGATTATTGATACGCCAGATTGTCAGATTATCCATGAAAATTCTCCTCTCTCATCAGGCAATGTTAATGGTGTATGTCGATGTAGAATCTGCTTCTGTGCTGCCGTTGTCGACAATGATATAAATCTTGCCGCCGGATGCCACATCTGCGCAGGTGACAGATTTTCCGTTTGCACGGGTTGTCACACCGTTGTACAGTACGCTGACATTGCAGTTATCCGACTGCGGAGATGCCAGAACATAAATTGTACCCTCTGCGGTAATGTCGTAAGTTTTGGTATCGCTGCTGAATGCCGGAGAAAGCGCAATGCTGCCGCTTGTGCTGGTCACGGAAAGACTTCCGAGCAGGGGCGCATTTTCTTCACCCAGAACAAGAATTGTCTGGAAATCATCAGAAGTAGTGACCGTAACTTCTTCGATTTCACCTCTTGCCTTGAAACTGCCGGAATATGTCATACAGTCTGTTGTGCTGCCGTCAGCATCCGGAACAACAGTATAATCACGGCGTTTGGCTTTTGCTTTCCATGACGTTCCGGAAAGATGCTCGGCGGTTGTCATATCTACCTGAATGATGGAGCGCACAGCATCCTGACCAATTTTTTCATCTTCATGGATTGCAACAATATCATCAATCACTTTGTTGCCGTCATATCTGTCAAGTGCGTATGCGGTGGATGTCGCATAGCCTGTCGTATCTGTGCGTTCTGTTTCTTCGTCCACATACTGACGGCTGTATTCTTTTGCGTTCTTGCTTGTGGACATGTCAGTAAAGCCTTCCATTCTGGTATATGCCGTATCTTCCGGCACTTTGTAGAATGCAAGCTTTCCGGTTCGCATGACAAGTTCTGAATTGCTGAGATTTTTACCCATTGAAATACCTCCTGTCCTGATAATAAATCAGGTTTAACTGAATCTGATACCTTGCAGTATCATCTTCTGCATCATTGATATACCCTCTGGAAAGAATTTCGATTCCGTAAGGGGTTCTGTAATTTCCCAAATCCGGAAAGATTCTGTTCCAGCTCTGCTGTTCGAGCCAGTCGGAAAACTGCTCATAGAATCCGGAATTCTCGATATTTTCGAGAACCTGTCCGCCGTATTTCTCACGGCTTGCAAAGACGAACTGAAACTGTCTTCTGCTGCCGCCGTCCGTATATTTCTTAATTATCGGATTACAGGGAACAGTATCAATCGTATAGCTGATTTCTGCGCCGAGCTGGTCAACACTGAGAATCACACCGTCTTTCAGCAGAGGGCATGCCATCAGATAATTCCGGACTGCCTGAATCAGGGTCATGACTGCTCCTTTCCGGATGCGACAGATTTCGCATTGCTGAGAATATATTTTCTGTTATCGAGCCATGCACGCTTTGCCCATAATTTTCCCCTGAGTCCTCTGGATTTGCCGTATTCCCACTGATTCTTGGCATATGGTGTTTTCCAGATAAGCCGCCCTTGTTTCGGAACAGAATGTGCAATTCCGGAATCCCTGAGCATACCTGTCCGAAACGGCACATACGGGTCACATTTTTTTAGCAGTTCATTGGCAACATACGTCACGGCTTTCTTTCTGAATTCCGGTGATTTCGCCTGAATGCCGGAAAGATTAGCTTTTACTTTGAATTTTGTCATACCGCTGTCACCTCGATATGCTGTACATTTTCTGAACCGTACAGGAATTTTTTCACATTTGTGACAGTGAAATGTTCTCCGGCCGGAAAATCTTCTTCACAAAGACCGCAGACAAGCAAATCATCCCGTTTCGGCAGATAATCCGACAGAGAACCGGCAGGAATGATGCAGAGAACAGAATCTTCCGGCGGTCTGGATTTTCCGACAGATTTTTCTCCGGTCTGCTCCTGCCAGTAAATTTCCGGAATCACATGACGGATATATGCTTCTGTTCGGGTCTGACTGTCAACAGTTTTTTCGTAGACAGTGCAGA
>SVNI01000172.1 GCA_015066975.1 Ruminococcus sp.
CTCCAGGATTCAAGCTTGTAAGAGAATTTTCCCGATATTTCTTCTGATTTGTTTGCCAACGTTTCTTGAACACATACCTTTTTGCGTTTTGCCTTGACAAGTCACGTTCCAGTGTGGTATACTTATTTATATAGAACTTTATCTATCACTCCTGAAAGTAAGGTGAATTTTTTATGCCCGATACTTCCGTCATTCTCGTCTGTGCCGGAAATGCTTCCCGTATGGGCGGAATCAATAAAATTCTTATGCCCCTTAAAGATACTACCGTTATCGGCGTTTGTATGTCCGCTTTCCAGAACTGCCCTGATATCGCTGAAATTATTATCGTCACCAAAGAGGAAAATTTTCAGCCTATCCGGAATATCGCAGATGATTTGCATATCTCCAAATTAGCCCATATCACCAAAGGCGGAGAAACCCGCCAGCAAAGTGTGATGCAGGGGCTTAAATTAGTCTCTAAAGAGTCCAGCTATATCGCCGTACACGACGGCGCAAGACCTCTCGTCAAAACCGAATATATCTCTAAAGTCATTCAGGATGCAAGAGTTTTCGGCGGTGCGACACTCGGTGTTCCCGTCAAGGATACTATCAAAGTTGTGGACGGCGGTCTGATTACCGATACCCCCCCAAGAGCCTCCCTTTGGATTACCCAGACTCCGCAGGTGTTCCGGAAACGGCTCTATTTTGAAGCTGTTGATTTCGCTCTGGAACATAATCTTGATTTTACTGATGACTGCCAGCTTGTCGAAGCTGTCGGCGGTAAAATCTACATGACACAGGGAGATTATACTAATATCAAAATCACTACCCCAGAAGACAGGGAGATTGCAGAGGTGCTGTTATCATGAGCAATATCAGAATCGGTCACGGCTATGACGTTCATAAACTTGCCGAAAACAGAGACTTGATTATCGGCGGTGTCAAAATTCCCCATACACTCGGATTGTTAGGGCATTCTGATGCGGATGTGCTCTTACATGCTGTTTCGGATGCGCTTCTTGGCGCACTCGCACTCGGTGACATCGGGAAACATTTCCCCGATACTGACCCGAACTATAAAGGCGCAGACAGTTTGAAACTTCTGGCACATGTCGTGAACCTCATCCAAGAACAGGGCTATCAGCTCGGCAATCTGGATGCTGTCATCATCGCCCAGAAACCGAAGCTTGCCCCCTATATTGACCAGATGCGGAAAAATATCGCTGATACTTGTCATGCTGATATTTCACAAGTCAGCGTGAAAGCGACTACCGAAGAACGTCTTGGCTTTACCGGCAGGGAAGAAGGCATTTCCGCACACTGCGTGGCACTCCTCGAAAGGAAAGAATCATGAACGAATCAGAAGCAAAAATTCTTGCTGAACCCTTTGTGAAAGCTGTCGTCAACTGCATGGCGGACGGCAATTATCAGAATATTCCCCAGTATGCCGAATTTGAAGTTGATACTGTCGAATCGTTTCAGGAATCCGCCGAAGGCTATCTCGAAATCAATCAGTTATCCCATTTCGACAGCTATGATGTTCCCTGTAATTTTAATCCGCATTATCAAAACGGAAATGCATATCATCAGTTTGAAGTTTATCTCTGGGAAAATAATAAAGGCTTTTCCGTTGATTATGATTTGACGACCAACGGCGATATTAACGACCTCACACTGCAAATGGATTTCTTCTTTCAGGAATCCGGAAAGCTGAAAGCCGTTGTTACAGATATTCACGTTCTGTAATTCTCCCGAAACACTTTCCCTGTACTTATCATATAATATAGTATTATCCTGATAAGAGGTGATACTATGATTTATACAGCCATTCTGCCCTCAGAAACCTATACCAGAAAAGCGCAGCGTCTTCTGACCGCAAACGGCTATACCAGTGAAATCATTCGCCTGACTAATCCAAAAGAAGGCTGTCATTTCGGCCTGAAGATTGTCGGCAGTCCGGAGGAAATACAGGCAATCCTCAAAAAAGCCGACATTCCTGTCAGATATTTCGGAAATGAGCGTGACGGCTTATGACAGTCAATTTTGATAACGCTGCCACTACCTTTCCGAAACCTCCCGAAGTCCGCCTCGCTGTCGAAAAAGCCCTCGTCCGCTATGGCAGTTCCGGCAGAGGAAGCCACCCGATAGCCGTCAGAGGGTCTGAACTAATCTATTCTGCACGGGAAACTATTGCCGATTTCTTCGGCGCACAGCCCGAAAATGTCGTTCTAACAGCAAACTGTACCCATGCGCTCAATTTGGCCATTCAGGGAATCACAAAACAGGGCGGTCATGTCATTATCAGCCATCTGGAGCATAATTCCGTTGCCCGCCCGGTCTATGCCCTCGCCAAAGCCGGAAAAATCAAATACAGCATTGCGGAAGTTTCCCCTTCCGATAACCAGACACTCGAAAATTTTGCAAAACTTATCCGCAAAGATACCAAAGCCATTATCTGCACCATTGCCAGCAACGTTACCGGACAGATTCTGCCGTACCAGAAAATCGGCGCACTCTGTCAGGAGAAAAATATCTGCTTTATCGCGGACGGCGCACAGGCCTGCGGTGTACTCCCAGTCAACCTTGAAAAAGACAATATCAATCTTCTCTGTACTGCCGGGCATAAAGGCCTGTACGGCATTACCGGAACAGGTATTCTCGTTTCAGACGGAAAATTCAGCATTCCCCCTCTCATGCAGGGCGGTTCGGGAAGTTTTTCGGCTCTGCCGGAAATGCCGGATTTTCTGCCTGATGCTCTCGAAGCCGGAACGCTTAACATTATCGGCGCGGCTTCCCTCAGAGCTGGTGTGCGGTTCGTTCAGAAAAAAGGCACGGAAAACATCTTCCGGACAGAATCCGCTCTCTGTGAGCAGTTCTGCCGGAGACTTCAGAATATGCCGGATGTAATGCTTTACCGCCATCCGGATGCAAAATATGTTCCTATTGTGTCTT
>SVNI01000173.1 GCA_015066975.1 Ruminococcus sp.
CTGGGGACTGTTCCGCTATTCGCTGGAAGGCATTATTGCATTTTCAACTGCTCCCCTGATGATAGCCTGTATCTTGGGAATTCTTGCCTGCCTGATAGGATTTGTCCTGCTGATAGTCTGGATTGTACAGGCTGTGCAGGGCGATATCACAAAGGCACAGACAGGCATGATGTGTGCCTTGTTCCTGATTGGCGGACTGCAAATGTTCTGCACAGGGATTTCGGCACAGTATCTGGCAAAAGCCTATATGGAATCCAAACACAGGCCGATTTATCTGATGCGCGAAAATGAGGAAATCTACCGCGCAAAGCATCAGGATGAAATACAGGAGTCTTAATCTGTGAACAGTCAGACAAAATTTCTGGTTTCCATGCTGTTTATTGTCGTGATTGTGCTCTGTGTCGTGCTGACAAGGTTTTATTTTGATGTCACCAAGAATACAGAAAGCAGTGTCCGGGAAAACCGTGTAGAAGCCATTGTCCGGAATTTCGGAGAACTTCAGGTTTTCCGGAGTGTCAACGGCAGTTACGGCCTTCTGGATGCTGACCAGTCGGTACTGATAGAACCCGAATGGCTGGAAATTCTGGATGTGACAGATAATCTGGTTCTGGTTTCCGGCCGTCTGGAAAATCAGATTCTGACCGGCGGGATTGATTATGAAGAAAATGTCATTCTGCCGTTTGTATTCAGTTCTGTGAAACGTCTGGAAAACGGCTGGCATCTGGCAACCGTCAGCGACGACGGCCGATGTATTGTCTATGACAGAAATTATCATCCTGTCTTTCAGGAAAGCTTTCTGTCTGTTGTCTGTGAAAACAGTCTCATGACAGTGAAAAACGAGACAGAAACCCTGTATTATAATATCTCTGAACAAGTGCCGGAACTGTACAGAGCAGAGTTTTCCTGCCAGTTGTCAGACAAGCTGGCTCTGGAATGGAAAATTGCCAATCAGTTTTATCTGTCTGAACTGAATGCATCCGACCTGCGCCGGATAAACCAGATTATCCCGTTGTATATGCAGATGCTTCAGGAAAATAATTTCCGGAATCTGGGAGAAGTTACTTCCAGTGAATATTTCAACACACTGGTAAAAAACAATCCCCTGTCGGGAATGCAGTTTGACAGCATCAGCCATTTTGCATTCTCGCACCGTGAGAGCGGTGCTTATGACTTTGCTTTCCGGATGGCTTGTCATAAATCTTCTGCACCGGAGGAACAAATGCAGATTCATCTGTATTTCCGGAAAAATGCAGAAAATGAAATGATTCTCACAGCCGCAGAGCTTACTTCTGCTGCTGAGGAATAAATTTAAAAATATTACAGTGAAAAAGCCGTGCTGTACTGTAATTGAATAATTTATAAATATTATGCACGGAGAAATGAGGCATTTTATGTCAAAAAAAGTAGCAGTCATCATGGGCAGTGACAGCGATTTCCCGATTGTACAGGATGCCCTGACAAAACTGAAATCACTGGGCATTCCGTACGAAGTACATGTGATTTCTGCACACCGTACCCCTGTAGCTGCCGCATTGTTTGCAAAAAAGGCAGAAGAAAATGAATTTGGTGTGATTATCGCTGCTGCCGGAAAAGCTGCACATCTGGCAGGCGTACTTGCATCTTATACAATTCTGCCCGTTATCGGCATTCCGGTAAAGTCCAATGCACTTGACGGTATGGATGCATTGCTGTCCACAGTGCAGATGCCCCCCGGAATTCCGGTTGCCACTGTCGCTATCGACGGCGCAGCAAATGCAGCAATTTTAGCAGCACAGATTCTGGCACTTTCTGACCCTGTTCTGGCTGAGGATTTACACCAGATGAAATCTGATATGGCTGAGGGCGTAAAGAAGAAAGATGCGGCTGTACAGAAGCTTGCAGAAGAATTATAATCTATTATTTTTTGGAGGTTTTTTGAAATGGAAAATATCATTAAAGGCGAACAGCTCTACGAAGGCAAGGCAAAGAAAGTTTATGCTACCAGCAATCCTGATTATGTGATTGTAGATTACAAGGATGATGCCACCGCATTCAACGGCGAAAAGAAAGGTACTATCACCGGCAAGGGTGTTATCAACAACAAGATGACAAACTACATGTTCAAGATGCTTCAGGAACAGGCTGGCATTCCGACACATCTGGTAGAAGAAATTTCTGACCGCGAAACTATCGTTAAGAAAGTAGAGATTCTGCCTCTGGAAGTTATCATCAGAAACGTGGCAGCAGGTTCTTTCTCCAAGAGAATGGGCGTAGAAGAAGGCAAACAGCTTCTGACTCCGATTCTGGAATTTTCCTATAAGAATGACGACCTCGGCGACCCGTTTATCAATGATTACTATGCACTGGCTCTTGGTCTGGCTACTAAGGAAGAACTCGCAAAAGTCGCTGAATATGCTTTCAAGGTAAATGAATTCATGCTGGGCTTCTTCAAGAAATTAAATATTGATTTAATCGACTTCAAGATTGAATTCGGCCGTTTTCATGGCGAAATCCTGCTGGCAGACGAAATTTCTCCCGATACCTGCCGTTTCTGGGACAGCACTACTCATGAAAAACTGGACAAGGACAGATTCCGCAGAGATATGGGCGGTGTCGAAGAAGCTTATCAGGAAATCATGAAAAGACTGATGGGAGAATAATATGGGCGGATTTTTCGGAGCAGCATCTGAAAATGACTGTATTACAGATGTTTTTTTTGGAACAGACTATCATTCCCACCTCGGCACACGCCGGGGCGGAATGACTGCCTACTGCAAAACACACGGCTTTCAGAGAAGCATTCACAGCATTGAGAATTCGCCGTTCAGAACCAAATTTGAGGGAGATGTGGCTTCCATGCAGGGGAATCTGTGTATCGGCTGTATCAGCGATACCGACCCCCAGCCTATCCTGATGCGTTCCAAACTGGGACTGTTTG
>SVNI01000174.1 GCA_015066975.1 Ruminococcus sp.
AACATACTACACAACGGAAGGCAAAGCCGACCGAATTTCCAAAAAGGAGCGACTGCAATGAATCAGAAAAAATATTACCTTGCCTACGGCTCAAATTTGAACATCACACAGATGCAACATCGCTGCCCCGATGCAAAGCCTGTCGGAACGGCAGTCATCAAGGATTACGAACTGCTTTTCAAAGGCAGTAAAACAGGAGCTTATCTCACAATCGAACCAAAAAGGAACGGCATTGTTCCTGTTGGGGTGTGGGAAGTCACTGCTGATGACGAATCGAAACTTGACCTGTACGAGGGTTACCCAACTTTCTATTACAAGAAAGAAATCCGCCTGCCGATTGAGTTTTTTGACGGAAAAGGCACAGCCGAAAGAACGGCATTCGTCTACATTATGCATGAAGAACGGCTTCTTGGAATCCCAACGGGCTATTACATGAGAGTCTGTGCCACAGGCTATCACAACTTCGGATTTGACGTAAAACTGCTTGAAAAGGCTTATCAGAAAAGCATGAAAGGGGTGAGCAGACATGAAATCTGAACGCATTGAACGCACCTGCCCCGTCTGCGGAAAAATCTATACAGGTGTTCCGGCGATTTCAAGAACAGATAATTCCACGCTGATTTGTCCGGACTGCGGAACTCGTCAGGCACTTGAGAGCCTCGGCATTTCAAGAGAAGAACAAGACAAAATTCTGGGAATCATTCACGAAAAATATATCCCTGAATAAACCGCACAAAAGCCGCCACGTTCGCCTGTGTCGGACAGGAAGGGTATCCTTGCCAAGTTACCCCTTTCGGTATCCTGCCCCACAAACGTCGAACACGGCGGCTCAGTGAAAGCAAGAAAAAAGGAGAAATCACCATGAAAATTTTAGTTTGTGAAGCCGGAAAACATCCGGTCGTGAAAGAAATCGAACACACGCTCAAAAATTTGCAAAGCGTTGTTGGTGGCTATATTCAGGCACTTTATCCATATGAAGAAATGGTCAGCGTGGTTTGCAATGAGGACGGCATTGCCCTGAACCTTCCGCTGAACCGAATCATTGAAGGCTACGGAATTATCAGAGGGACGTTCTTCCTTTGTGGACTCACGGAAGAAGATTTCTGCGGTCTCACCGATGAGCAGATTGAACGCTACAAAAAGCTGTTCTGGGATATTCAGCACTTCATTCCCACACCTGACGGACTGATGCCAATCATCATCAGAGGCTTATGATTCCAGTATAGCATAAAATCCGAAAAAATGCAAGAAAATTTCTGAAAAGAAGCAAGCTGCATTCAATCGAGTGCGGTCTGCTTGTTCTCAGAAGTAGTTTTCCATAACTTTCAAATAGTGTTATTTACACAATACTGTCCGAAATGCCGCCAAAAAGTCTGGAATGATTCACACTTGATATTTTGCTGATTTTGATTTATACTGTGTACAACGGAACGGGAAACCGAGCCGAAAATCAGGAAACATGGAGGAAAAAGCATGAGCAATAATTTATGGCATGAAGGTACAATTGGAGTACCAAAAAAGCATGGTGGCTACACTGTGGTTCATTACTGGGCTAAAGTTTATGACGAGCCGAGCGAATACGGCATCGAAAAAGGCAGAATCAGCAAGGCAATGCTCAAACAGAACGGCAAAATTGTGTACAATTTCGACAGAGGGCTTGATGTTACGCCGCAGACAGAAGAAGCGGAAATGGCACTTGCAATTCTGCTGAAAGAATACAGTTAAGCATTAAAATAATTTATGGACAGTCCTCTTCGGAGGGCTGTTTTTCGTGGGGGTGAGAGATTTGACGAAACTAAAAAATTATCAGCCGACTGAATTTATGGCGGAAGGTTCGCACTATGATAAGCAGGCGGCTGACTATGCTGTGAATTTCATCGAATGTCTCAGTCACACGAAAGGCACATGGGCTGGTAAGCCGTTCAAACTGCTGGACTGGCAGGAAAAAATCATCAGAGACATTTTCGGCGTTGTCAAATCCAACGGCTACCGGCAATTCAATACGGCATACATCGAAATCCCGAAAAAAAATGGCAAAGAATTGTCAATTGATACACTGATTCCCACTCCGGATGGATTCACTACAATGGGAGAAATTCAAGTGGGTGATACGGTTTTTGATGAAAAAGGAAATTCATGCCATGTTGTTGCAAAAAGCTGGATTGACTTTGAGGAACAGGCATACCGCATCACTTTTAAAGACGGCGAAGTCATTGAAGCGGGAGAACATCATCAATGGTTTGGAGAATGCACTCGTGGCAAGAGAAAAAAACAAATTATGACCACTGATGAACTTTTCAGAATGCCGCTGGATAACGGTTGTTTCAGATTCAGAATTGCAGTTGCCGGAGCAATCTGCACAGGAGAAAAGGACTTACCCATCGCTCCCTATCTGATGGGGTACTGGCTTGGGAATGGGAATGCGACAGAACCTGTTATCACTGTACAAACCTGCGATATTCCAGAGGTACTTGCAAAAATCACATCACTTCATAAATTCACTGCTGCATGGGATAATACTGGTGACAGCATGAGATTTGGAATTCCAGACCTAAAACCGGTACTCCTGCACAGTTTTCACGACAAAGTAATACCCGCCGAATATCTGCGTTCTTCCTATTTTCAGCGGATTGAACTTTTACAGGGACTCATGGATTCTGATGGCTGTATTTCAAATATAAAGGGACAGGCAATTTATACATCCACAGAAAAAGGGCTTGCTGAAAGTGTCAGCGAACTTCTCTGGAGTCTGGGCATTAAAAATGCCGTCACCACAGATATTTCAACACAAAGAAAAGACTGGACAAAATCCAGCCGTGAAAGCGGAAGAATTGAAACAGGCGAAACTTTATATCTGGTAAAATTTACAGCTTTCAGTGATATGAAAATTGCGAATCTC
>SVNI01000009.1 GCA_015066975.1 Ruminococcus sp.
GGGTTCAGGAATATCCTTGACACATTTCATATAGGCCGAACCCATGACGGCGAACTGTGCGAGCATTTCGGGACGGCATTCGATATTTGCGCCGGCATCCAGGAGCATTTTTCTGCCCTTGTCTGTCGGGAGCATGGGAGCGAGTGCAGCGCGTTTCACACCTTTGATTCGCTTTGTCAGAAAAGTTGCGCCTGTAACAAGTCCGCCTGTGCTTCCGCCGCTGACGAAAGCATCTCCCTTTCCGTCCCTGAGTGCCTGCAATCCCAGCGCAAGAGAAGTATTCTTTCCTTCTTTGACAATACTCTGGGGCTGGGCATGAACATCAAATACTTCCGGGGTATGAATCACTTCAAAGCCAGAAATATCGATATTTTCCTTCTGTGCCGCCTGTTTGATTTTGGTCTCGTCGCCTGTGAGGACGATTTCAACATGCAGTTCTTCCTGTGCAAGCTTACAGCCTTTGAGAACTTCGGCGGGCGCATTGTCACCGCCGAAAGCATCTACAATGATTTTCATAATTGATTTACTCCAGACTCTGTAAAAATTCTTTCAGATTTGCAACAGCCTGTTCTGCTGTTTTCTGATAACGTTCCTGTTTGCCCCGGATATGTTCCGGCAGAGGGGGCAGAAGCCCCATATTCGCGCCCATCGGCTGAAATTCCGAAGCACCGCCCCTGCTGACATAGGCTGAAAGTGCGCCCATCATGGTAGCTTCCGGAAGAAGATAGGCCGGTTTGCCCTGTATTTTTCTTGCGAGGCTTTTTCCGGCGATCATTCCGCTGGATGCGGATTCCATATAGCCCTCAACCCCGGTCATCTGTCCGGCAAAGAACAGTGTTTCGTGATTTCTCATAGAATAATCCGGATTCAGCAGTTCCGGACTGTTCAGGAAGAAATTCCGGTGCATGACACCATAGCGCAGAAATTCCGCATGTTCCAGACCGGGAATCATGCCGAACACGCGTTTCTGTTCGCCGAATTTCAGATTTGTCTGAAAGCCGACCAGATTATACATTGTGCCCTCACGGTTTTCTTTGCGGAGCTGAACAGCCGCATAAGGCCGTTTTCCGGTATTCGGGTCACGGAGTCCGACAGGTTTCAGACAGCCGTAGCGCAGGGTTTCTGCGCCTCTGGAAGCCAGTACTTCAACAGGCATACAGCCTTCGTAAACTTTGAAAGCTTCCCGGTCATGCTCATGCAGAGGGGCTTTTTCGGCATGAACAAGCGCATTCCAGAACGCTTCATATTCTTCCCGGTTCATGGGACAGTTGAGATAATCGGCATCACCGCGGTCATATCTGGACTGGATGAAGATTTTGCTCATATCCAGACTTTCGGCAGAAACCACCGGAGCAGCGGCATCAAAGAAGCTCAGGCGGTTTCCGCAGAGTTTTTCGATTTCTTTGCTGAGTGCATCTGAAGTCAGAGGACCTGTCGCGATAACGGTATTTTCTTTCGGGAGTTCTGTAATTTCCTCCCGGATAACAGTAATCAGCGCATGATTCTGAATTTCTGCTGTTACCATTTCGGAAAACTGATTTCTGTCCACAGCCAGCGCACCGCCTGCCGGGACAGCGCAGGCTTTTGCACACCTGACGAGCAGACTGCCCTGCATTTCCATTTCGGTTTTGAGCAGTCCCCCGGCAGATGCCAGTCTTGAAGCTTTCAGGGAATTCGAGCAGACTAATTCTGCAAGATTCTCCTGATGATGCGCCGGTGTATAGCGGACGGGTTTCATTTCGTACAGCGTGACGGGAATGCCGGATTGTGCAATCTGCCATGCAGCCTCACATCCGGCGAGTCCCCCGCCGATTACAATTGCATGATTCTGCATCATTTCAGATTCCTTTCATAGCCGCAGCCTTCTTTTTCGCAGACGAGCTTTCCGGATTTTCCGCCTTTCTGGAATAACGTGCTCTGACACTGGGGACAGGTTTCTTCAAGAGGCACGTTCCACGTCATGAAATTGCAGTCCGGATATCCGGAACAGCCGTAGAAACTGCGCCCTCTCTTGGATTTCTTGAGAACGATTTTCTTTCCGCATCTGGGGCAGATACCGCTTGTTTCCTGTACAATCTTGTGCGTGTTGGTGCATTCGGGATAGCCTGTGCAGGCAAGGAATTTTCCGAAACGGCCGATTTTGATAACCATAGGCTTTCCGCACTGTTCGCAGACGATATCAGTTTTTTCGTCCGGAATTTTCATGTGTTTGCCTTCCATTGCTTCTTCTGCGGCGGTGAGTGTCTTTGCGAAATCCTCATAAAAGACTTCGAGCATATTCACCCAGTCGGCCTTGCCCTGTTCGATACTGTCAAGGTCAGATTCCATCTTGGCGGTGAAATCCGGGTCAACAATATGCTGGAAATGTTCTTTCATGACCTGTGTGGTGACGTATCCTAAGGCAGTGGGGCGGAGCTGTTTTCCCTCTCGTTCGACGTACATTCTGGCGAGAATTGTCGTGATAGTCGGTGCATAGGTACTCGGCCGGCCGATGCCGTTTTCTTCGAGGGTTTTAATCAGGGTAGCTTCTGAAAATCTTGCGGGGGGCTGGGTGAAATGCTGATTTCCGTCCAGACTGATGACTTTCAGAACATTATTTTCGGCAATGGGAGGAAGCATTTTCTGATTTTCCTCCTCGGTTTCATTTTTTTCTTCATAGAGAACAGTAAAGCCGTCGAACTTCACAGAATAGCCGGAAGCCTTGAAGATGCAGTTATCCGCAGAAATATCCACAGAAATCGTATCAAGAAGCGCATTAGCCATCTGGCTGGCGATAAATCTTTCCCAGATTAATTTATATAATTTATACTGGTCGCTGGTCAGACTGTTCTTGATACTGTCGGGGGTGATATCCGGCATAGAAGGGCGGATTGCTTCATGTGCATCCTGTGCATTTTTTTTGGATTTGAACACACGGGGCTTGTCGGGAAGATAGCTTTCCCCATAAGTTGCCTTGATATAATCTGCGGCGGCTGTCTGGGCATCTGCGGAAATTCTGAGACTGTCAGTTCTCATATAGGTAATCAGACCGACTGCGCCCATGCCGTTGACATCAATACCTTCGTAGAGTTCCTGCGCGGCTTTCATGGTTCGCTTGGACTGAAATCCCAGTCGTTTGGATGCTTCCTGCTGGAGTGTAGAAGTGATAAACGGCGGAGAAGGCTGTTTTTTGGTGATGCGCTTCTTGATAGTTTTCACAATAAAATCAGTCGTTTTGAGCCGTTCCAGAATGCTGTCAGCCTGAGCTTTATCCGCGATTTCGATTTTTTTGCCGTCTACAGAAGCCAGCTTTGCAGAGAATTTCTTCTTGTCTGCACTGAGCACAGCATCAATGCTCCAGTATTCCTTGGGGACGAAAGCCTTGATTTCTTCTTCTCTGTCCACAATCAGCCGGACAGCAACAGACTGCACGCGCCCTGCGGAAAGTCCTCTTTTAACTTTCTTCCAGAGAAACGGGCTTAATTTATAGCCGACAAGCCGGTCAAGAATTCTTCTTGCCTGCTGTGCATTGACCAAATCCAAATCAATCCTGTGCGGATTGGACATGCCGTTCTGTACCCCTGTTTTGGTGATTTCGTTAAACGCAACGCGGTTGTCTGCATTTAAATCCAGGTTCAGCATCTGAGCCAGATGCCAGGAAATGGCTTCTCCTTCGCGGTCAGGGTCAGTTGCAAGATAGACATAATCACTTTTCTGTGCTTTTTTCTTGAGTTCCTTGATGACATCTTCCTTGCCTTTCATGTCCATATACTGAGGGGTGAAACCATTATCGACATCCACGCCCAGTTTTGACTTTGGCAAATCCCGCACATGTCCCATAGAAGCAATGACTTCATAGCCTGTGCCGAGATATTTCTGAATCGTTTTGGCTTTCGCCGGAGATTCCACAATTACTAAATTAGACATAGTTCCGCCGTGCAGACGGCGCACACTCCTTTCATGCACTGCTGTGTTTCCGGTATTTGTCGGTCACTTTATAAAAATCATGTCCGTTATTGACAACCCAGCCCAGCATTTCCAGTTCCAGCAGATGCATTGCGACAAATTCAAATTTCAGGCCGGTCATACAGCACAGCATGTTGATATTTTTCTCGCTGTCCTGAAGAATGCGGAGCAGTTCCCATTCGGATTCAGAGAGGGAATCGGAATCCTGTGCTGTTTCCGGTTCGGGGAATTCGGGGGTATCGTAAACAGGCGCAGGGGGCTCTGGTTCAGGTTCTGGGGGGACTGCCGGAACAGAAACGGGACTGGTGATAAAATGCGCGACATCTTCTGCACCGCAGACACAGAACGCGCCGTCGCGGAGCAGTGCGGACTGTCCGCCGTATCGTTTGTCATAGATATCCGCAGGGGGAATGCAGAATACATCCTTGCCCTGTTCACAGGCAAGATTCGCAGTAATCATGCATCCGCTTTCCCTGCTGGCTTCTGTTACCAGCACGGCACGGCTGATGCCTGCAAGAATCCTGTTTCTGACAGGGAAATTTCTTCCGTAAGGAGGAATTCCCGGAAAATATTCTGATAAAAGCAGTCCGTTCCGGATGATTTTTTCTTTCAGGGGCTGACTGCCTTTGGGGTAGTTGCAGTCGATACCGCATCCAAGTACGCTGATGGTCGGCTGATTTTCTTCTATTGCACTTTGGTGTGCAATGGTATCCAGTCCCAGCGCACCGCCGCTGACAAGTGTGAAATTTGCAGCGGCCAGCTCATGACAGAGATATCTGGCTGTCCGGAGACTGTATTCTGACGGATGCCGTGTGCCGACCACGGTCAGCAGATTGTCATTTTTCAGGAATGCAGGGTTTCCTTTATAGAACAGAACTGCCGGGGGACTGTAGATATGGCGCAGGCTGTCCGGATAACAGGTATCCCGGCAAGTGAGAATGCCGATTTCTTTTTTCCGGCACGTTTCCAGAATGGTTTCTGCTTTTTCGAGAGAATTCTGCAAAGCACGTTTTTTCTGTGTTTCTGTAAGAAAATGACAGTCCGGCTGACACATGAGACAGTATAATTCTTTGATATCGGGATATTTCTGAATCAGGGAGAAGGTGTCTTTATTGGCAAAGCCCATCACCATGATTATCCATATCCAGTAAGCGAACATATCTTCCTGCATTGCAAATCACCTGTTGTTAAGATTTCATCATTTCCCACATCAGGATACCGGCAGCCATAGCGGCGTTGAGGGATTCCGCCCCGCCTTTCATGGGAATGGTGACAGCATGACGGCAGGAATGAATCACATCTTCGGGGAGTCCGTTTCCCTCGTTGCCAATCCAGACGGCAGAGCCTGTGCCGAGCGGACATTCTGTCAGGGGAAGTGCCTGTGCCGAGGGCACAGAAGCATAGGAGCATATCTGATGCTGATGCAGGAGTGCGAGCAGTTCCGGCGCATCAGGCAGTTCCAGAACGGGAACTCTGAAGACAGAACCCATTGTCGCGCGGATGACTTTCGGGCTGTAGAGGTCACAGCACTGCGCCATAAGAATGCCATGCACGCCGAGTGCGTCGCCTGTTCTCAGAATCATGCCCATGTTGCCGGGGTCTTGTAACTGATACAGAACAAGATATTTCTTCCTGCTGTCGATTTGCAGTTTCTGTTCCGGTATCCGGCAGACTGCGAACACCCCCTGTGTATGTTCTGTATCTGTCATGTTTTTTCCGACAGCATCCGGAATCCGGAAACATTGTCCTGTTTCCTGCATGGCCTGCTGAATGCTCTCTGCATATTTCTCCCATGCAGATTCTGTCACGAACACCTGCTGTACCAGACAAGGATACTGCAAGGCATCCAGAACGATTCTCAGCCCCTCTGCGACGAACAGATTTTCGGCATATCTTGTTTTCTTTCTGTCTCTCAGGCGGATATAGTGCCTGACAGCCGGGTTATCCCGTGAGGTGATTTCTGTTATTTTCTGCATATTGGCTTCACTTTCTGCCGGAATCCGGCAATATAACAAAACACGCTCTTTTTATGTCAAGAGCGTGTTCTGATGGTTCAGTGCCTCATCAAAGAGCAGCCTTAGCCTGTGCGGCGATTGCTGCGAAGCCCTCAGCATCATGAATAGCAATTTCAGAGAGCATTTTTCTGTTGAGTGTAATACCGGCTTTCTTGCAGCCGTTCATGAATGTAGAATAATTCATGCCGTTGATTTTAGCAGCCGCAGAAATTCTAGTAATCCAGAGCTGACGGAAGTTTCTTTTCTTCTGTTTTCTGCCGATATATGCATACTGGCCGGATTTCATCACAGCCTGTTTTGCCATCTTGAAGTGTTTGCTCTTTGCGCCGAAGTAGCCTTTTGCAAGCTTCAGGGTCTTATTTCTTCTTTTGCGAGTAGATAACGCACCTTTAATACGTGCCATAATTCTGTACCTCCAATATTTTTTGAGTTAGTCTGTATTCTTGATTAATAAGAAATTAAAAAATTACAGATAAGGAACGAGCTTCTTGAGTGTCGGTGCATTGGAAGCATCGGCAACGCCTGCATTTCTGGCAATTCTCTTGCGCTTGGTGTCCTTCTGGGTCAGTCTGTGGCGCTTATTGGTGTGCTGATATTTCAGCTTGCCTGTTCCGGTGAGTTTGAAACGCTTTTTTGCGCCGGAATGAGTTTTTACTTTTACTTTCTTTGCCATGATAGGGTTTCCTCCTTCTTACTTGGATGCTTTTGGGGAGATGAACATTACAATGCTGCGGCCTTCGGCCTTTGCAGGTTTTTCCACAATGCCGTATTCCGAACAGGCTTGTTTGAAGCGTTCGAGCAGTTCTTCGCCGAACTGCGGGTGTGCAATGGCACGTTTGCGGAAGCGGACAGAAACTTTCAGTTTGTCGCCGCCTTTCAGGAATTTAACAGCCTGATTGACTTTGGTATTGAAGTCATTGGTATCGATAGTAGAAAACATTCTGATTTCTTTGATGGCCATGACTTTCTGATTTTTCTTGGCTTCTTTTTCACGTTTCTGCTGTTCAAAGCAGAACTTGCCGTAGTCGAGGATACGGCAGACAGGCGGTTTTGCCTGCGGAGCGATTTTGACCAAGTCCAAATCTTTTTCATAGGCGAGCATCTGCGCTTCACGGGCAGACATCACGCCGAGTTTCTTTCCGTCTGCGTCAATGACGAGGATTTCTTTATCCCGAATCATTTCATTAATCTGCATGTCCTTGTTTTCCTTGTTGCTTATAGTAAAGCACCCCCAAGCATTAAAAATTCTTTTAAAACAAAAAATGAGTACAGATTTCTGAAAAATCAGCACTCATCACAGAACACACCCCACAAAAGGGGGAAAGTTGTTTCATGATTGACCGTTTCGGCAGTGGAACGTCAAACGGTGAGATACTGACAGGCAGACATCTGCTTTGTTTTCGCTGTATATTATAGCACAGATATTCCAGTTTGTCAAGAGGTTTTTTCAAAATTTCCAAAAAAAATCCGGTCTGATTATGCAATTTGCCAATTTTCACAGATTTTTTATATAAGCTATTGATTTTTCTGTGAAAATGTTGTATAATAATCTCACAGAAACTGTGAACTCTGTTTTTATATCAGAAAGAAGATAATTTTATGACAAATGCATTGTGTAGTGATGGCTATTATCAGCATACTGGCTGGAATTCTTGTGCCGTCCTTAATCGGCTATGTCAACAAGGCGAAACGGAAAACAGATGCTGTAAACGGAAAAATGATTTGCAATGATATTCAGACCGTGCTGTTTGTTGATGATTCTGTCTATGATGGCTACAACGGAAAAAAGGAAACCGCCAATCAGGCAATTCACAGGCACAACACCACAAACGGCTACCGCAGAATCATCCAAACGAAAACCGGTCAGGAGACCTGCGATTTCACCATCATTGCCAAATGCAAGAGCGTAGGCGGAAACGCCATCAACCGCTGGTTTATCGTGCTCCGTACAGAAAAACAGGGTCAGAATGACACCAGCAACATGAATTTTGAAATCTGGATAGGCAACGACTCCAGCACACCTTCAAGCGGTTATAATGCTAATAATTCCCTGAACCCCATTTACAGGCTGTACCCCAATCCTTCTATCGAATATGTTGAATAAAATGAAAATTTTCATAAAAAACTGATTTGCTATTGCAATTCCCATATAAATTATGATATAATAATAACAGAGATATTTTTAATAAATTTAATAAAGCAAAGGTGAAAAATTTGACAGAAGAACAGATTCATTTTCAGAATCCTGCCATTGTGCAGACGGTGTTCGGCAGTTATGACCAGAATCTGATACTCTTGCAAAGAGAATATCAGGTCATGATGACCGGGCGGGGCGGTGATGTCACCATTGCCGGCGAACCGGAACAGACCGCAAAAGCTGTGCAGGCACTCCGGATGCTCGGCGAACTTGCAGACAAAGGTCAGCAGCTCTCCGAACAAACTGTCCGGTATGTAATTTCCATGCTCTCTGACGGCGAATCCGAAGCCCTCAAAGAACTCAGCAATGACGGCATCTGCATCACTACCAGCGGAAAGGTTGTCCGTCCCAAAACTGTCGGGCAGAAAAAATATGTGGATGCTGTCCGCAAAAATACCATCACGCTCGGCATAGGCCCTGCCGGAACAGGAAAAACCTATCTTGCCGTGGCAATGGCCGTAAAAGCTTTCAAGGCACACGAAGTGCAGAAAATCATCCTCACCCGTCCGGCTGTCGAAGCAGGCGAAAAACTGGGATTTCTCCCCGGCGATTTACAAAACAAGGTTGACCCCTATCTCCGTCCTCTTTATGATGCCTTGTTTGATATGTTCGGTGCGGAAACATTCGCCCGGCATATGGAAAAAAACATCATTGAAGTTGCCCCCCTCGCCTATATGCGCGGACGCACTCTGGATGATGCTTTCATCATTCTGGATGAAGCACAGAATACCACATCTGAACAAATCAAGATGTTTCTCACCCGTCTGGGCAATCACAGCAAAATGGTCATCACCGGCGACATCACACAGATAGACCTGCCGGAAAAGCGACGTTCCGGCCTTATTGAAGCCATGAAAATCCTGAAAAACATTGATGATATTGCCATCATGCGCTTCACAGAAAAAGATGTCGTCCGTCATAAGCTGGTACAGGATATTATCCGGGCTTATGAAAATTTCTATAAAAACCGCTCATGATATTTTTTAAATTTATAATAACAAACAGCAAAGGAGATTTTTTTCATGCAGCAAACAGGTAAATTAAAAGTAAGTATCAAAAACAATCAGAACAGTGTCAAGATTCCTTCCGGAATCCGTCTCCTGATTCGCCGCTGCTGTCACGCAGTCCTGATTTCCGAAGGCTTTACACAGAATGCCGAAGTCAGCGTTTCTTTTGTTTCCAATCAGGAAATCAGAAGCCTGAACAAAACCTACCGGCAGAAAGACAGCGTAACAGATGTACTGAGTTTTCCGCTCACCAGCGAAGACGGTACAATGGAAATCAATACCGAAACAGGCTTTATTCTGCTTGGTGATATTGTCATCTCTATTGAAACAGCCGTCAAGCAGGCGAATATCTACGGTCATTCCCTGAGCCGTGAAATTGGTTTTCTGACTGTACATTCCATGCTTCATCTGCTGGGCTATGACCACGAAAAAAGCTCTCTGGATGAACGCATCATGAGAGAAAAAGAAGAATCCGTTCTCGAAAAGCTCGGCATTTCCAGAGAACTGACCTATACCACACCAGACGAGGAATAATTTCATGAACGAGACAAAATCTATCTTCTTAACGCTTTCCGGCAGAACCAATGCCGGAAAGTCTACTTTGCTGAATGCTCTTATCGGGGAGAAAATCGCCTCTGTCAGCAGTAAGCCCCAGACGACCAGAACCCGGATTACAGGCATTCTCACCAGAGAACAAACACAGTTTGTGTTTATCGATACCCCCGGACTGCATAAGCCGAAAAACAAGTTAAGCGGTCACATGCTCAAAACGGCTCAGGATTCCGCTACTGATTCTGATGCTGTTCTGTACGTCATTGACTGTACCAAAAAGCTCCACGAACAGGATGAAGCCATGCTCAAAGCCATCACAGACAAGAAAATTTCCTGCATTGTGATTATCAACAAGATTGACTTATTGCAGGACAAGTCCGCTATGATGCCCCTCATGCTGAATCTGGAAAACAAATATCATCCCTATGCGATTATTCCCGTCAGTGCTGAAAATCACGACGGCCTTGAAGAAATCCTCACCACCGCTGGAGAACTTGCCCGTCCGTCAGTTCACTTCTTCCCGGATGACAAATTCACTGACCAGCCGGAACAGATTCTTGCTGCCGAAATGATTCGCGAAAAGCTTCTCAGATTATTAAATGATGAAGTTCCTCACGGTGTCGCCGTCACTATCGAATCCATGAAAGAACGCGACGACAAAGACCTTCTTGATATTTCCGCTGTCATTTACTGCGAACGTGATTCCCACAAAGGCATCATTATCGGCAAGAACGGCGCAATGCTCAAGAAAATTGCAAGTTCCGCAAGGCGCGAACTCGAAAACTTCTTCGAGATTCAGGTCAATCTGAAATGCTTTGTCAAAGTCAAGGAAGACTGGCGCAATAAAGAAGGCTTAATCCGCAGTTTCGGTCTGTCAGAATAATCCAGCAATATTTCACTCCGTGATGCAGATACTAATCAAAAATCCAGAACGGGGTGAATTATCATGTCAGTTATGCAATTATGGGAACAGTTTCAGAAAACAGGCAGGATTGCGGATTATCTGCAATATGCTGTTCAGAAAGGAAATTATGACAGTCAAGGGAGTTGTGCTTTCACAGAAGCCGTTCGGCGAACAGGATAAATTTATTGATATTCTCACCGAAACCGGAATTATCGAAATTGTCGTGAAAGGTTCGGCGAAAGTCACGAGCAAATCCGGCAGTGCTTCGCAGTTATTTGCGTATTCGGAATTCGATATTTCCGACCATCACGCAAAAAATAAGGCAAGAATTTTAACCAGCGTCACGCCGATTAGTATCTTTTACGGACTGCGAAATGATGTAAATGCTGTTGCGCTGGCATCTTATTTCGCACAGGTGATATTATATTCCGCCCTGCCGAAATCCGGCACACCGGAAATTCTCCGCCTGATGCTGAATACTCTGCATTATCTTTCCGAGCCGGCACATGACGAATTATTATTAAAAGCGATTTTTGAATTAAGAATCGCTTCTCTGCTGGGCTTTCAGCCGGATGTTGTCATGTGCCGTGAGTGCGGAAACTATCTGCCGGAAAACTTATATTTCTCTGTCGAGGACGGCTGTTTCTTCTGTGATGTCTGCCGTCAGCAGGGAATTCTGATGCCTGCCGGAACATTGCAGGCCATCAGATACATTATATTACAGGATTTCGACAAGATTTTCTCGTTCCGGATTGCCGGACACTGCCGTCAGCCGTTATTCGAGTTTGCAGAACAGTTTCTGCAATATCATGTCGATAAAAAATTTCCGGCACTGGAATATTATAAACAAATAAAAATATAACAGGTGTGGCGACCTTCCGTTGTCACATCTTTTCGTTAATTTTTAAGGAGACAGATATTTTATGAAACCTTTTGAACAAGTTTTAGAATTAGATAAAGTCTTGGCACAGTCGGCGGAATTCGCCTCGAATGAAACTACCCGTCAGATGCTTCTGCACTGCAAGCCAAGCACTGACCTTTCCGAAGTCCGTCAGGAAGTCCAGAAAACAGATGATGCCTTACAGCTTGCGTTACAGTTCGGAACGCCTCCGTTTACGGAATTCCGGAATATCTGCAACATGGTGACAAGAGCATCCTCCGGGGCAAGATTATCGCTGAAAGATTTGCTTGATGTTGCCGATTTGCTCCGTCAGGCGCAGGCTCTCTACAGTTGGTACGGACATTGCAGTGAATCGGCGACTTCCCTTGATTACTTATTCTCTCTGATTGTTCCGAATGATGATTTGTTAGCGACTCTCGAACGGTCTATTGTATCAGAAGAAGAAATCGCTGACAGTGCCAGCCCTACCCTTGCCGAAATCAGAAAGAAATTACTCCGTTCCCGTTCGCATCTGCGCGAAACGCTCGACGGCATGATTAAAAACAAAACCATGCAGAAGTATTTGCAGGAAAATACTGTCACGCTCCGTGACGGCAGATTCGTGCTCCCTGTCAAGGCGGAATACAGAAGTCAGGTTTCCGGCCTGATTCATGATACTTCCTCCAGCGGACAGACTATCTTTATCGAGCCGATGCAGATTGTTGAAGCCAATAACGATATCAGATTATTGGAAAGTCGTGAACTTGAAGAAATCGACAGAATCATGCAGAAATTATGTTCAGCAGTCGGCGCAGATGCCGAAAATCTGAAACGTCTGCATAACACCTGTGCTGAACTGAATTTCTATTTCGCAAAGGCGAATTACGGCGCATCCCTGAAAGCTATGAAGCCGGTTATCAGTGATGACGGCATCTTAGAACTGAAAAAAGCCCGTCATCCCCTGCTGGATAAGAACAAAGCCGTTCCGATTGATATTTTTCTTGGCGAATCGCATAACGCTTTAATCATAACCGGCGCGAATACGGGCGGTAAAACGGTAACGCTCAAAACAGCGGGATTATTAACCGCCATGACAATGTGCGGTTTTCTGATTCCCGTCACGGACGGAAGCCGGATTTCCATTTTCCGGCATATCTTAGCCGATATCGGCGACAGCCAGAGTATCGAACAGAATCTTTCTACTTTCTCATCACATACGCTGAACGTTGTCGAAATCTTACAGACTGCGGATGACAGTACTCTGATTCTGCTGGATGAATTAGGTTCAGGCACTGACCCTGTAGAGGGCGCAGCCCTTGCAATTTCTGTGATTGATTATCTGAAACAGCTCGGCGCAAAACTCATGGTGACAACACACTATCAGGAATTAAAGCTTTATGCTGCGGATACACCGGATGTCATCAACGCCTCCTGCGAATTCAATACGGATACCATGAAGCCGACTTACAGACTGATTCTCGGTTCGCCCGGAAAATCCAATGCCTTTGCAATTTCCGGACAATTAGGCATTCCGGAAGTTATCCTGAAACATGCCGAATCACTTGTCAGTGAGGAGAATAAAAAATTTGAGCATGTTATCGAAAAATTTGAACAGGCCAGAAAAGAACTCGAAGCTGAACGCGAACAGGCAGAACAGCTCCGTCAGGAAGCCGAAGTCCTCAAATCCGAATGGGAACAGAAGCGGAATCAGATTCTCGAAGAAGAAAAAGAAACTATCGAACGTGCCGCCGCGCAGGCAAGCCGTATTGTGGAATCGACAAAGGCGCAGTCGAATGCACTTCTTGATGAACTCGAACAGCTCAGAAAAGAAAAAGAAAGAGCTGATTTTGCAAGCCGTGTATCTTCTGTAAAGTCGGCAAGCAGTCAGCAGTTAAGAGAAATGTACAAGACTGCCAATCCGGTTATCGGAAGCATTGGCGAGAACGGTGAATATGTTCTCCCCCGTCCGCTGAAAAAAGGCGACAGAGTGCTTATCGCGGACTTACAGCAGGAAGCCGTCATCAGTTCGGAAGTCAATGAAAATTCCGAAACGGTTTTCGTCCAGATGGGCATCATGAAGATGAAAATTCAGGTTTCCCGGCTTCGTCTTCTGGACACTTCCCGGACAAACCAGAATCAGAAGCCCCAGAAGAAAAAGAAATCCCATCAGGTTTCGGCGAAAGTCGAGCGCAAAGGCTCTATGGAACTGGATATCAGGGGCTATTCCTGTGATGAAGGCGTTTATGAAGTGGAGCAGTTTATTTCCAGTGCCATGCTTGCGAATATCGGAACAGTGACTATCATCCACGGAAAGGGCACAGGTTTGCTGAGAAATGCCGTTCAGCAGAAGCTTAAGTCCATGAAATGCGTAAAAGAATATCGTAACGGTGTTTACGGCGAAGGTGAAAACGGTGTGACGGTTGTGACGCTGAAATAAATTCAGCATATTATATAAAAATCAAACAGATTTTTCGGTATCTAAAACGGTTTATTCATAATTTCTCTATTGCAGAGTTTTTATTTATCTGCTAAAATAAAATAGAGTAGTGTTATGAATTATCTGACTAAATCAAAAAAATAATGGTGTGATATGTATGAAAAATCGGAAAAGAATTGCCGTCCTGATGGCCGGTGTGGTACACAGCTATCAGCATTTGTTTCTGAAAGGGATTTTATCTCAGGCAAAGGCACTGAATTATGATGTCTGCATTTTCTCTCCTTTTATGAGCTATGAAAATGAAACAGATTATCAGCTTGGAGAAAATCAGATTTTCGATTTGATTGATTATGATATATTTGATGGTGTTATCTATGCGCCGTGTTCCTTCACGAATGACCATATCCGGCAGAAAGTAGAAGAAAGACTGGATAAGCTCTATCAGAGTCCTGTTGTTGCACTGGAATATGATGACCCGCGCTATGCATGTATCATGGTGGATGATGTTTCCGGATTTGAACAGCTTGTCAGTCACCTGATTGAACAGCATCACTTGAAGAAAATCATCTGCCTGACCGGATACAAAGACAACATGCAGGCTGAAATGAGACTGCAAGGCTACCGGAACGCGATGCAGTCACACGAGCTGGAAATTCCGGAAGAGTATGTAATTTACGGCGATTTCTGGAAAGCAGCCGCTTTACAGCTTGCAGAAGATATTGCAGAAAGCCGTATCGAAAAGCCTGAAGCCGTTGTCTGCTGCTGTGACACGTCTGCAATTGCCCTCTGCAACAAGCTTGTCGAACTCGGATTCCGTGTGCCGGAAGATATTGTCGTTGCCGGGTATGATGCCGGAAAGGATGCTTCTGAAAATGTGCCGTCTGTTACGACATATTCCCGGCCGATTGTTGACATGGGCGTGAACGGCGTTCTCAGACTTCATGAACTGCTAACCGGCGAACAGGCAGAACCCGTCACACGGGACAGCGGTTATCTCGTCCCGGCTGAAAGCTGTGGATGCGGTGGGAATTTTACCCAGAGATTCCGCGAACGTCAGAAAGAAATCTGTGAAAATGAAGACCTCCGCCAGCAGTTTGAAAATATTCCCATGGCAGAACGGCTCAATTCTATGCCGACCCTGAAAGCCTTGTTTGATAAAATTCTTGACCATTTATATCTGGTGCATGATTTATGTGATTTCTATCTGTGCATGTGTGACCACTGGGATGATTTGTCAAAAAATTCCGGAATTTTAGAAGATTATAATCATTATACAGAAAAGATGCATTTAAGAATTTCCTGTACAGACAACCGGGGCGAAGTCAAAGACGAAATCTTCCCCCTGTCTGACCTGCTTCCGATACTCCATGCCGACCGCCAACAGCCAAGAGCCTATTATTTTACGCCTCTGCATTTCAATGAAAGATGTTTGGGCTATACGGTCATCAGTTACGGCGAACGGTTCAAATGTTATGATTCTGTCTATCACAATTGGACAAGAAACCTGAACAACGCTTTTGAATTTATGCGTGTAAAGAACAATTTCAGCTCTATCAACCAGAGATTATTTAAAGATTCCGTCCGGGATTCCCTGACGGGCATCTACAACCGGAACGGCTACCAGCATTATTCAGAAAAAATTTTCGCAAAAGCGCAGACTTCCGAACATAAAAAACTTCTGTTACTCGCTGTGGATTTGGACGGTCTGAAAGTCATCAACGATACTTACGGCCATCTGGAGGGTGACAATGCGATTTCCGTCGTTGCCAATGCCCTGAATACCTGCTTTTCTCTGAACGAAATCTGCGCCCGTACCGGAGGGGATGAATTTCTTGTTATCGGCTGTGATGACTATAACGAACAGGATTTGCAGGAATATCAGCAGTATATTCTGGATTTTCTGGAGCAGTACAATGCAGAATCCGGCAAGCCTTATCCAGTGGAAGTCAGTCTTGGCTTTCTCTGTCAGGAAATTACACAGAATGACAGTCTGCAAAATCTGGCAGATGAAGCAGATTCCCGTATGTATGCAAACAAAATCAGGCGGAAAAAACAACGCACTGCCTGACATCAAGGAGGTTATTTTCATGAAAAAATCAAAATATATCACAGAACTGAATGAAATTATCCGGGATACGGTCAGGGAAAACATCCGGGAAACCGTGACGGAATCGCTCAAAGAAAAAACAGATTTGCTCCGTGCTCTGCCTGTTTCCGGGCAGATTCAGGAAACCGCTAAGGCATTCTGCGGATTTTCCGTAGAATTTTTCAGGCTGTTTCTGACAGTGGCAGAGTGTCTTGGTGTTTTCTTTACGCTGATATACGCTGTACGCGAACTGATAAAAGAAATCAAGTCTCCGCTCTAATTAGATAAAAATAACAGGGAGGATTTATGAGAAAGAACTACTGGAAAAAATTAATTTCTGCGCTGGCAGTTTCTGCTGTGATTGTACAGAATACTGCGTTTCCGGCCTTTGCAGGGGAACTGCTCGGACAGTCAGATTTTAACGAAGGTGTCGGCCTGCCGTGGCATATCTGTGAATCTATGACAGGAAAAATGGATTTCACCATTGATGACGGTACTTATAATATCACAATTGTCAATCCGGGAGGCATCTCCAACGGCGGTGAAGACAGATGGGACTGCCAGTTCAGGCACAGAAATCTGACTTTTGTCGCCGGGCATACTTACCGATTAACCTACAGCGTATGGGCGAGCAGTTCCGGCTGGCTGTACTCGAAAATCGGCGACATGACCAACGGCGACTTGGAATTGTGGCACTCCAACGGAAACATGCTCAACATGACCTACACTCCCGGACAGTCTCAGACCGAAATCGAAACGGCTCTGAAATCTGCACAGCAGAACGGCCAGTGGAAAGACTATAATTCATGGGAAGGTGTCACTGTTAACGGCAATCAGTGGAATACGTTCGCTTATGAATTCACACTCGGCTCAAACGGCGAACGCGCTACTTCTGCCGACGGCACGGGCGAATGGACATTCCATTTCGGCGGAAACGGGCAGTATACTCCGAACATCTGCTTTCCTGCCGGAACGGAACTCAAGTTCGATAATCTCTGCTTAATCGACATGACGGATGATTCTCATGACTATATTCATGAACCTGAATGGCAGAGAGCCGACATTCTGACAAACCAAATCGGCTATTTCACCAATCTTGATAAAAAAGCTACATTCCTGTGCAATGATACCGGAAGCCATGAATTCTATCTGAAAGATGCTTCCGGAACAGTCGTTTATACCGGAACTTCTTCTTATTTCGGCTATGATGACGATTCCGGCGACTTGGTGCATATTCTTGATTTTTCTGATTTCGCAAAGGACGGAATTTATTATCTCGAAACCGACAACGGCGCAGAAAGCCGGGAATTCCAAATCGGCATTACGGAAACCTATTCCGGAATGCTCTATGATGCCTTGAATTATTTCTATCAGAACCGGAGCGGTATTCCGATTGAAGCACAATATATCAGTTCCGGCGATAAAAATTCCCTTGCCCGTTCTGCCGGGCATGTTTCCGATATTGCAACGATTCAGCAGACATGGGGCTATTCCGGTTCATCCGGAACGCAGGATGTTTCCGGCGGATGGTACGACGCAGGCGACCACGGAAAATATGTCGTCAACGGAGGGATTTCACTCTGGCTGATGCAGAATCAGTATGAACGCGCTTTGCAGAAAAATCAGCAGGATGCCTATGCAGACGGAACAATGCTTCTCCCCGAAAATCAAAACAGCTATCCGGATTTGCTTGACGAAGCCCGTTACGAAATGGAATGGATGCTGAAAATGATTGTCAAAGACGGCGATTATCAGGGCATGGCTTATCACAAAGTACATGACATCAAGTGGACGGCTCTGGCAGTTGCTCCGGCAGATGACCCTGAAGAAAGAATTCTCAAACCGCCCACGACTCCCGCAACGCTCAATCTTGCCGCGTGCGGTGCGCAGAGCTATCGTTTGTGGAAAGATTTGGATTCTGCTTTTGCGGAACAATGCCTGACAGCATCCAAAAACGCTTACGAAGCCGCGAAAAAACATCCTTCCATGTTCGCACCTCTTGACGAATCCGTCGGGGGCGGTGCTTATGGCGATGATTCCGCTGAGGATGAATTCTACTGGGCGGCCTGCGAACTTTACGCTTCTACCGGAGATAAAGCTTATTACGAAGATATGAAAAAATCCCCTTATTTCATGAAAGTTCTGACGACACTCGACGGCGGTGAAGCTGTCGGCATTATTGGTTCTTTCGACTGGGGACACACTGCCACACTCGGCTCAATGACAATGACATTTTATCAGAATCTGCTTGACAAGTCCGAAGCCGAAACCCTGAAAAATAACTTTTCCGAAGCAGGTGAAATCTTTAACGCTATCGAGAGCGAACAGGGTTATGGTCTGCCCTATGGACAGAGTACTATCAGCTATGCCGACAGCGATGCCGGATATATCTGGGGTTCTAATTCCATGGTTGCCGATAATGCGATAGTTCTCGCTTATGCGTATGACCTTACCGGAAATGATACTTATCTGAATAATGCTGTCAGTGCAATGGATTATCTTCTTGGCCGGAATCCTATGGATTATTCCTATGTGACAGGATACGGCTCACACAGTGTGCAGTATCCGCACCACAGATGGTGGTCTTATCTGATTTCCAGCTCGTTCCCGAAAGCTCCCTGCGGTGTACTTGTCGGAGGGCCTAACTCCGGCATGGAAGACCCGTGGGTCAGAGGTTCTGGCTGGAAAAAGGGTGAAATTCCCCCTCAGAAATGTTATCTTGACCATATCGAGGCATGGTCTGTCAATGAATGCACCATCAACTGGAACACGCCCCTTGCATGGCTGATTTCTTTCCTCTGCGAGGAGGGCGGAGGAGTGATTACAGGTCAGGCAAGTTCCGGCTCGAATGACGGCGGAAACGGTCAGCCAAATGACAGTCAGGTTTATGAGACACAGCCGGCTCTGCAAAAAACGGAAACTTCTCCTGTTCCGGACAATCCGACCATCCGGAACAATACGACTGAAACAACAGAAATTCTTGATTCTGATGCCGATTCCCCGAAATCCCGTCAGACTGAAACTGAAGAAGAACTTTCTGTGGAGATGAAATCACAGAAGCAGAATCTCCCCTTGATTCTGGGAATTGCCGGCGGACTGATTGCCTTAATCTCGATTGAGATTTTCGCCTATAAAGTGATTAAATTAAAGAAAGACAAGAAAAAATAATATGAATGCATATAGCAATTGGATAGAAAAGAAAGACGAAGTTTTCAGACTTCTGGGAAAATATGCCCCTGAATGGCCAGTAAAAGATTCTCTCCGGCTGGTGAATTCCTCCGGAGAAGAACTCTGGATTGATTTTGAAGACTATCAAATTACGATTTTCTTTGGTGATTGGCACTGTCACTATTTGAGTGAGCTTGACGAATATCAGTGTTTTCTTGAAGATTTATTCGACATTTTGGAAAACAAAAAATATATCATTTGTCACTACCACGGAGACAATGGGGCTGGTTCTTGTCTTTCAGAAAACGCTGTTCCGGATGAAACCGAACTCAGAAACGACTACAAAGGACAGAAAATTGTATGCAGTTTCTGGGATAATTCCAAAAATATCACATACAATAATCCGGAAGCCTGACTTCCGGATTATTTATTTTTTGATTATTAAAAGAAATAGCAGAAATTTTGAAAAAACACTTGACAAATCAGAATTGATTTGATATAATTAAATTGTACTCAATCGAATTGAGAAAAATTAAATTCAAAGGAGTTTTTATCATGAGCAGTATTTATGATTTCACTATGAAAGATGTTGACGGCAACATGATTCCCCTCTCGAACTATAAAGGAAAAGTTCTTCTCATTGTCAATACCGCTACCGGATGCGGATTCACTCCCCAGTATGAAGGCCTTCAGGACTTGTATGAGAAGTATCAGGAACAGGGTCTTGAAATTCTGGATTTCCCCTGCAATCAGTTCGGCGGTCAAGCCCCCGGCACAGATGAAGAAATCGTCGATTTCTGTCAGTCCCGTTACGGCGTAACATTCAAGCAGTTCTCGAAAATTGAAGTCAACGGCGAAAATGAAGCCCCTCTTTATACGTTCCTGAAAGAACAGCAGGGCGGTATGCTCGGAAGCAAAATCAAGTGGAACTTTACCAAATTCTTAGTTGACAAAAACGGCAAAGTTATCGACAGATTCGCACCCGTTGACAAGCCCGAAAAATTAGAATCTAAAATAAAGGAGTTGCTGTAATATGACTAACTATGTTTATGAGCCCGAAGGCGTTTGTCCGATGCAGATTACATTCGATATCGACGGCGACGTCATTCACAATATCCAGTTCATGGGCGGATGCAACGGCAATCTGAAAGCCATTTCCAAACTGCTCGACGGCTGGACAGTTGACCAGATTGAAGAAAAACTTTCCGGCAATACCTGTGGAAGAAGACCTACTTCCTGTGCTGACCAGCTCGCAAAGGCTGTCCGTCAGGCCTATGAGGAAGTATCCGCATGAGCAAACAAAATTATGATGTTCTGAAACTTGAAAATCAGCTCTGTTTTCCGCTCTATGCGTGTTCCCGGCAGATTATCCGGAAATATCACAAGTATCTGGAGGAACTGAATCTGACGTATACACAGTATATTGCTATGCTGGTATTCTGGGAAGTCGGAAAAATCAACGTCAAAGAACTCGGAAAACGGCTGTATCTGGATTCCGGAACACTCACCCCCCTGCTGAAATCCCTCGAAGAAAAGGGCTTTGTCCGCCGTTATCGCTCAAAAGAAGATGAACGCGTGCTTCTGGTAGAAATCACCGATTCCGGCAAAGCCCTCAGAGAACAGGCAGTCACTGTTCCGGAGAAAATGCACGGCTGTATGAATCTCACCAAAGAAGAAGCCCTCACTCTCTACAAATTACTGTACAAAGCCTTATCCTGAAACAAAAAATCCTGCATGATTTTCTCATGCAGGATTTTCTTGAATTTTTTTGAGATTACTCGTATTCTACAACGTCAACCCATTTCAGAAGCAGGTCGCGTTCTTCTTCATGACCCTTTACGGACTGGGAAGCGGCTACGATAGGAAGCCATCTCTGTACATACTGCTTTGCAGTATCGCTCTTTTTGCAGAACAGGTTCAGATACTTGTCAGCACGTTCTGCACCGTAGGTCAGGCTGAACTTCAGGAAAGTTCTTGCAGCATCGGCAGAAGCATTGCCCTGTGTGGCATGTGCCCAGTCAATGATATAATACTTGCCGTCATTTGTAATAATCACGTCGCCAAGACCTAAATCGCCGTGGCATACTTTGTTGTGCTTCGGCATACTGTCGAGACGGACATGCAGTTCATAACGGGTAGTGGCATCCAGATGGGTTTCAGAAATCTTTCTGTTCATCTTGTCTTTGAGCTTGTTCAGGGCTGCCGGAGCAGTTGTCGCATGAATAGCAAGCTGAATGTCAACAAACTGATTCAGAATTTCGTCTTCCTTTTCGGGATGTTCTGTAATCATCTGCTTCATGGTTTTGCCTTCGATGTATTCCATCACGATTTCCCACTTGCCGTCTTTTTTGCGGACTTCGACAAGCTTCGGAATCGGGAGGCCGGTTTCGCCGACTCTGGCCTGATTGAGTGCTTCGTTCAGGACATCAGAGATGGAGTAGTCAGCATCGAAGCTCTTGACAGCATAATCGCCGTCACGGTAGATAACTTTTTTCGGACGTTTTTCAAGGATTTCCATGAAAAAATCCTCCTTTCAGAAAATTTAAAAATTAAAAGCAATTGCTTCCAGCGATTTCAGAAGCCGTTGTGTTTCCATGCCGAGTTTTTCGGCGCAGACAGATTCCTGTCCGGCGTGCTGATTTGGTTCAGCATGGGCGTTAGCAAAGGCAATGCCTGCCAGCGTGCCGGCTTCGGCGAGCTGTTCCGACGAACACTCCGGATAATGCAGGAGCATCTGCACGGCTCTGACAGCCATGCCGTCAGAATATTCCGTAGCGTTTTCAGAAGCGAGCGCATCCAGTGCACGGGATAATGCGATTTTAACTACATTTGTATTTTCCAGCATCATATCTGTATCTGCAATTGTCATATCCGGAAAACTTCCGTCCGGCAGGGGCAGAACATGGGCTGTTGTTCCCAGATAAGAGGGAACAGTGATATAATACGGCTTTTCCGGCAGACTGTCCACAATTCTGGAAGCAGTTTCAAGAACAGAATCACCATAAGCAAGAATGCATTCCGGTGTATCCGTGATAACAGCATCCAGTTCCGAAACAGCATAGTCAATCTGCAATTCATGCAGTCTGTCAGTTACCTGCTGTAATACAGCTTCCTGATGCCGTAAATCAGCAGTCAGAATCCGTACTTTCTTTATATGATAAATTTCTTTGAGTTCACGGAGTGCAACCGGCAGAGAACCTTTTTTGAAATAGATTTTCTCCGGCACACGGAACAATTCAAAATGATTTGCCATAGTATAACCTCAATTCTAAGGCATACCGGGGAAAGCACCCCGGATGCCGTTAAAATTTATCTGATTAGTCTTTTTTGCCGTCCTTGCCGTAGTAGTTCTTAGTGTAGATTTCCTTAATTTCAGAAATCAGCGGATAGCGGGGGTTAGCACCAGTACACTGGTCGTCAAAAGCATCCTCGGACATCTGGTCGAGACGGTCGAAGAAGTCTTTTTCATCAATGCCGTATTCTTTAATAGAATGCTTTACGCCGATAACGTCCTTGAGTTCTTCCAGTTTTGCGATGAACTTTTCAAATACTTCTTCGTCGCTGTCGCCGGTCACACCGCAGGCACGAGCGCATTCGCAGTAACGTGCGAGTGTGTGCGGATACTGATACTGGGAGAATGTGCCCATCTTGGCAGGCTTTTCAGCGGCATTGAAACGCATTACATCTGTGATTAACAGAGCGTTTGCAATACCGTGAGGCAGATGATGATATGCACCCAGCTTGTGAGCCATAGAGTGGCATACACCGAGGAATGCATTTGCAAAAGCCATACCAGCCATTGTAGAAGCGGTTGCCATCTTTTCACGGGCGATAACATCATTGCCGTCTTTGTAAGCTCTCGGCAGATATTCAAAAATTAACTGCATTGCTCTGATAGCGATGCCGTCTGTATAGTCAGTCGCCATAACAGAAGCATAAGCTTCAAGAGCATGTGTCATAGCGTCGATACCGGAAGCGGCTGTCAGACCCTTAGGAGCACTCATCATGAGGTCAGTATCAACAATAGCCATATTCGGAAGCAGTTCATAGTCTGCCAGCGGATACTTCTGACCTGTTGTCTGGTCTGTGATAACTGCGAAAGGAGTTACTTCCGAACCTGTACCGGAAGAAGTCGGGATAGCAATGAAATATGCCTTTTCGCCCATCTTCGGGAAAGTGTAGACTCTCTTTCTGATATCAATAAATCTCATAGCCATATCAAGGAAGTCAGCTTCGGGATGTTCATACAGAACCCACATGATTTTGCCGGCATCCATTGCAGAACCACCGCCGAGGGCGATAATGCAGTCAGGTTCGAACTTGCGCATTGCATCTGCGCCCTTCTGAGCAGAAGCAAGAGTCGGGTCAGGCTGAACGTCTGCAAATACAGTGTAAGCAATGCCCATTTCGTCAAGCTTGTCAGTGATGCATTTTGTGAAGCCGTTCTTGTACAGGAATTCGTCAGTGACAAGGAAAGCACGCTTCTTGCCCATAACGTTCTTGAGTTCATCCAGAGCCACCGGCAGACAGCCTTTCTTGAAGTAAACTTTCTGAGGTGTTCTGAACCAGAGCATATTTTCACGGCGTTCTGCAACAGTCTTGATGTTCAGCAGGTGCTTGACACCAACGTTTTCAGAAACGGAGTTACCGCCCCAAGAACCGCATCCCAGTGTGAGAGAAGGCGCAAACTTGAAGTTATACAGGTCACCGATACCGCCCAGGGAAGAAGGCGTATTCACGAGAATACGGCAGGTCTTCATTCTGTCAGCGAATACGTCGAGCTTCTTTCTGCCTTCTGCGCTGTTGTTGTCAATCCACAGGGAGGAAGTATGACCCAGACCGCCGGCATTGACCAGAAGCTGTTCTGCCTTGTCCATAGCATCTTCAAAGCTTTCAGCCTTGTACATGCCGAGAATGGTGGTCAGCTTTTCATGAGCGAATGCTTCGTCAACGCTGGTGTCTTCAGCTTCGCCGACAATAACTTTTACTTCTTCCGGAATAGAGAAGCCAGCGAGTTCAGCAATCTTGTAAGGTCTCTGACCTACAATCTTAGCATTGAGTGCGCCGTTGATGAGCATGGTGCTTCTGAGCTTGTTCTTTTCGTCTTCGTTGAGGAAATAAGCACCTCTCTTGAGGAGTTCAGCCTTGACAGCATCATAAACATCTTTATGAGCGATAATTGTCTGTTCAGTAGCGCAAATCATGCCGTTATCGAATGTCTTGGAGTGAATAATAGAATTCACAGCATTCAGGATATCAGCAGAATTATCAATAATAGCGGAAGCATTACCAGCACCAACGCCCAGAGCCGGCGTGCCGGAAGAATAAGCGGCTTTTACCATGCCAGGGCCACCGGTAGCCAGAATGATATCTGCTTCCTTCATGATAGTGTTAGTCAGTTCGAGAGACGGCACGTCAATCCAGCCGATAATACCTTCCGGAGCACCTGCCTTGACAGCGGCTTCGAGGACGATTTTTGCGGCTTCGATAGTGCATTTCTTAGCTCTCGGATGCGGAGAAAAGATAATTGCATTTCTGGTTTTCAGAGCCAGCAGGGACTTGAAAATAGCAGTAGAAGTCGGGTTCGTTGTCGGGATAACAGCAGCAATCAGGCCGATAGGTTCAGCGACTTTTGTTACGCCGAACGCATCATCTTTTTCGATAACACCGCAGGTTTTTGTATTTTTATAAGCGTTATAGATGTGTTCAGCGGCATAGTTATTCTTGATAACTTTGTCTTCCATGATGCCCATGCCTGTTTCTTCCACAGCCATTTTAGCGAGCGGGATTCTGGCATGATTGGCAGCGAGTGCGGCAGCCTTGAAAATCTTGTCCACCTGTTCCTGAGTATAGGTTGCATATTTTTCCTGTGCGGCACGGACGCTCTGAATTTTGGCTTCCAGTGTTTCTACGCTGTCTACCAGCATTTCATTAGTCATGTATCAATCTCTCCAATCTGAAAATATTATTTTTCAACTTTTTTTGATAAGTGTTTTTGTTGTAAGAAATCTTTTCTCTACAGTTTATATTTTACCACATTGTTATTTTTCTGTCAATGGGTTTGACAAATTTTTGTCAAACAATTTTGCCCAAATTTCATCATGTTTTTTGTGCATTCTGACGAAAATCATAAATACAGCGTTCGTAAGCGTTCAGCACGACAGTCTCATGATACTTATCAAACCGCGGAACAGAGCCGTAATTCAAGTGTACATGCCCATGACAGAACAGCGACGGATGATATTTCTCCAGCAAATCACAGAAGCAGGAAAATCCCTGATGAGGCAAATCTGATAAATCATTCAGGCCTTTTGCAGGCGCATGTGTCACAAGAATATCAAATCCGTGTGCAAGCTTCAAATCAAGCCAGCGTTTCCGGATGCGCTTCTGCATCTGTTTTTCAGTACACTGAAACGGAAGTTCCTGACTGTTATATTTCATAGAACCGCCAAGCCCCAGAATCCGCACTCCCTGATAAGTAAACAGGGCATCATCAATGCAGATACAGCCTTCCGGCGGATTCTGCATATATTTTGTATCATGATTGCCGTGAATATACAAAAGCGGACAGTGCGCCATTGTGACAAGAAATTCCAGATATTCGGGTTTCAAATCTCCGCAGGAGATAATCAAATCCAGATTTTCGAGTTTGGATTTTTCATAGAAATCCCAGAGATACCGGCTTTCCTCATCAGAAATAAACAAAATTCTCATAGTAAGCACCAACTAACTCAATGAAATAACAGCCCGTGTCCGGAATCATCCGAACACAAACTGATAACAGATTCCCAGCCATTCGCGCACCCAGTAGGACGGCACTAAATACCATGATGTCTTTGCAGATACTGCATCTGTTTTCAGACCGATACTGTGTGCAATTCTTGCCGAACGATACTGATGATAGGCATCTGTGACAATCGTGATTTCCGGAAGCCACTCCTGTTCTGTGATAATTGCTTTTGCATTCTGCATGTTTTCGAGCGTGGATGTGGAAGTATCATCCCGGTAGATTCTTGCTTCGTCAATGCCGTGGGCGGTCAGATACTGAAACATACATTCTGCTTCGGTGATGCTTTCATCCTCCCCCTGTCCTCCGCAGACGATAACAGGCACATCCGGATGCTGATTCAGATAATTCAGAGCACTGTCCAGCCGTTTTTTCAGCATCAGGCTTGGCGCGCCGCTGCGGACTTTACAGCCCAGAATCACAACAGTATTTTCTGTTTTCGGCTTGTCATCAGCCGAAATTATCATGAAAACGCTCAGAACCGCTCCCAGCACCGCGCCGAAGCCGAGGACTCCCATCAGAATGCACAGCACAAAATGCCCGAAACCGTTTTCCCAGATTTTCTGCAAGATGCCGGAAACTGCCGGATTCAAGGCGAAAAACAGGATTCCCATCACGGAAATCACCGTACCGAAAATGCATCCGGCATGATGGATTCCCACCAGAAACGGACAGGCAAAAAAGACCAAGCCTGCTGAGAACAATACCGTTCCCAGCAGTCTGACCCATACTTGTGAAATGACAAACATTTCAAATTTCCTCATGATGAAGCCAGCGGATTGACATCCAGTCCGGCAACGCCGGAATCAATCGCCGCCTGCGCCACAGCCTTTGCAACGGCAAGAGCGACGCTCCGGTCGAAGGCATCCGGCAGAATAAAATCAGCATTCAGCTTGTCATCTGAGACACATCCGGCGATAGCCTTGGTTGCGGCAACTTTCATTTCCTGATTGATATCTTTTGCACGGACAGCCAGTGCGCCTTTGAAGACACCGGGGAAGGCTACGACATTATTAATCTGATTCGGGAAGTCGCTTCTGCCTGTGCCGACAATGTACGCACCGGCCTGTTTTGCTTCGTCGGGCATGATTTCCGGAACGGGGTTTGCCATAGCGAAGACAATCGGCTTCTGATTCATAGACTGAATCATTTCGGCAGTCAATAATTTCGGACGGGAAACGCCGATAAATACATCAGCACCCTGCACAGCATCTGCAAGCTTGCCGTGTTTTTTGTTCTTGTTTGTCAGAGAAGCAATTTCATTATGCGCCGGATTCTCATAAGTTTCATCAGATGCCAGAATGCCATTAATATCGACAAGAATCAGATTGCCGACACCCAGTGCAAGCAGGTGCTTTGCAATAGCGATTCCGGCAGAACCTGCGCCGTTGATGACAATTTCGAGTTCAGAAATCTGTTTTCCGGCGACTTTGCAGGCATTGACCAGAGCCGCTGCAACGACAATCGCCGTTCCGTGCTGGTCGTCATGGAATACCGGAATATCAAGTCTTTCTTTCAGTTTTGCTTCGATTTCAAAACATCTGGGTGCGGCAATGTCTTCTAGATTGATGCCCCCGAAACTCAGACCGATATTAGCGATAGTATTTACAATTTCGTCAGTATCTTTGGAATTCACACAAAGAGGGAACGCATCCACGTCAGCGAATTCTTTGAACAGTGCGCATTTGCCTTCCATGACGGGCATAGCTGCCAGAGGGCCTATGTCTCCGAGTCCGAGAACGGCTGTTCCGTCCGTGATGACGGCTACAAGATTATGTCTTCTCGTAAGCGTATACGACAGAGACGGGTCTTTTTCGATTTCCAGACACGGCTGGGCAACGCCCGGTGTGTACGCATGGGAAAGCGAATCCCTGTCATTAATTCTGGTGCGGGAGATGATTTCAATCTTTCCGCCCCATTCCTTGTGTTTTTCCAGTGATGACTGCATAATGTCCATAATTTGAGATACTCCTTTTTATCCTTAGTATTTTTTATATTTCTATTTTATCCGGATTACCAGATAAAATCAGAAAGCTCACATGTGACCCCTGTGCCTTTGACAGCCGTATATTCCAGAATGGCAGAGGCATCAACAGCATCTACCGAACCGTCATGATTGAGGTCAGCGGCATCAAGGAAACCTGTAGGGGCTTCGATATCCAGTCCGGCGGCATGGCTTGCCGCATAGTGAAGAATGACTTTTGCATCCCCGGCATTGATTTCTTTATTTCCATCGGGGTCGCCGAAATCGCGTTCCGGAATATACTGTCCGTCGAAGATATGGGGCTGACCGCCGTCTACAGAAGTAATCAGAAACATACTCCAGTGATAGCCGAAAATGGAATCTTCTTTATAATAATACCCGATTCCGATATGTGTCTTGTTCGGGTCAAGAATATTTGCTCTGTGTCCGTCAGAATTCATCCACTGTTCCATAGCGGAACTTGGTTCAGGACGGCCGGCGGCAATATTTTCGGCTGCACCGCGGTAAGTGATGCCGACTTCTTTCATGGCAGAAAAGCACATAGACCCATTCGGGCGGACATGTGCAAAAGACTGTGACAGCTCCTCGGCTCTTAGACAGGTCACTTCATTCAGAAGCGGAAAGGTTGCGAGTTCTGACAGTCCGCGCGAAGTTCTTTCATTATTGACAAGATTAATGACTGTATCGCAGTATTCTTTAATCTGTTTTTCTTCGTCAGTCATGAATGCTTCGTCATGCAGATTGATGGCTGAAGCATGTACCGCTGTGAGATGCATCAGCGGCGCACATGCCATTACACAGGAAAGCAGTGCTGCGGCAAGCTTCATTTTTTCCATAGAAACGCTCCCTTTCTGGAATAATATTTTCTTATTTCTAGTATAACATTCAATTTGACTAAAGTCAATATCTGATTTGAAAATTTTTTGTGAACTTTGACTTTGTTTTCAAAAAAATGAAAAAAGCCCTTTTCTTTTCCGGAAAAATATGCTATAATAAATATATCACTCAAAAAATCAAGGAGGCGCATTTCTATGCGAGCAGTTATTACAGTTATCGGTAAAGATACCGTAGGCATCCTGCACAAAGTCAGCGGTATCTGTGCAGAACACAATGCAAATATCATTGAGGTCACCCAGAGCGTCATGCAGGACATGTTCGCCATGATTATGATGGCTGACATTTCCAACATCAATTCTGATTTCTCCGCCCTCTCCGACCAGATGGCAGAACTGGGAAAGGCAGAACATCTTGACATTCACTGTATGCATGAAGATATCTTCAATTCCATGCACGAAATATAATCTATTCTGAGGTGAAATCATGCTGAATACGTTTAATATTCTCGAAACCATCCGCATGATACAGGACCAGTGCCTTGACATCCGCACTATCACAATGGGAATTTCCCTGCTGGACTGTATCGACCCCGACATAGACAAAGCCTGCTCAAAAGTCTATGATAAAATCACATCCAAAGCTCAAAATCTGGTGAAAACCGGTGAGCAGATTGAAAAAGAATACGGCATTCCGATTGTCAACAAGCGAATCTCTGTCACGCCGATTGCTCTGCTTGCGGCGGCATGTCCGAAGGAAAATCCGGTCAAGTTTGCCAGAACGCTCCAGAAAGCCGCTGATACCTGCGGTGTGAACTTCCTGGGCGGTTATTCGGCTCTTGTGCATAAGGGATTCAGCGCAGGCGATTTGGAACTTATCAACTCCATTCCGGAAGCACTTGCAGAAACTTCCAATGTATGTTCTTCTGTGAATATCGGCTCTACCAGAAGCGGAATCAATATGGATGCGGCGGCTCTGATGGGTAAAATTGTCCGTCAGTGTTCCGAACTGACTGCCGATAAACAGTGTATCGGCGCAGCGAAACTGGTCGTTTTCTGCAATGCTGTAGAAGATAATCCTTTCATGGCAGGGGCATTCCACGGTATCGGAGAACCTGACTGTGAAATTCATGTCGGTGTTTCCGGCCCCGGTGTTGTCCGTGCGGCTATTGCGAAATATCCGGATGCCAGCATTGACGAAATCGCTGACGTTATCAAGAAGACTGCATTCAAAATCACAAGAATGGGTCAGCTTGTCGGTTCGAGAGCTTCCAAGATGCTGAACGTTCCGTTCGGTATTGTGGATTTGTCACTTGCGCCGACTCCGGCAATCGGCGACAGTGTAGCACATATTCTGGAGGGCATGGGACTGGAATGCTGCGGCACACACGGCACGACAGCAGCACTCGCACTCCTGAATGATGCCGTGAAAAAAGGCGGTGTCATGGCATCTTCCAATGTCGGCGGACTGTCCGGCGCATTCATTCCGGTTTCCGAAGATGCCGGCATGATTCATGCTGCCGTCAACGGCACACTCTGCATTGAAAAGCTTGAAGCCATGACAGCCGTATGCTCCGTCGGCCTTGACATGATTGTTGTCCCCGGCGATATTCCTGCCGATACCATTTCTGCGATTATTGCAGATGAAGCCGCCATTGGCATGGTGAACAATAAAACTACTGCTGTCCGCCTGATTCCTGCCATTGGCAAAAAAGAAGGCGATATGCTCGAATTCGGCGGTTTGCTGGGTTCAGGCCCTGTGATGCCTGTCAATCAGAAATCTGCCTCAAAATTCATTTCCAGAGGCGGACGGATTCCTGCTCCTATGCACAGCATCAAGAACTGATTTCTATCCTAAAAATAAAAATGCAGGTCATGCGCGACCTGCATTTTTTTATTTTGCCGAAATCCCGAAAAATTTCTCAGTATTCTGTTTTGCACGGCAGATAAGCTCATCTTCCGGCACATGCATGTATTCCGCAAGTGTTCCGGCAACATACCGGATATTCTGCGGAAAATTGATTCTCCCGATACCTGGCACATTCCGGGGGGCAAGATAAGGCGCATCTGTTTCCAGCATTACTCTGTCCAGAGGCAGAACCGAAACGGCATCTCTCAGCGCATCTGCTCTGCGTTCGTCGCAAATCCAGCCCGTAATGCCGATATAGAACCCCATTTCCAGATAAGTTTCCAGAGTGGCTTTATCTCCGGTAAAACAGTGCACAACGGCATGTTTGCAGATTTCCGGATGCTGTCTGAACACGCTGACGAATTCCCGTGAAGCATCACGCTCATGCAGAAACATAGGCTTTTCCATGCGTTCTGCGATTTCAATATGCTTTTCCAGACAACGAATCTGATTTTCTCTCTGAGAAAACATTCTGTCGAAGTCAAGACCGCATTCCCCGACGGCAAGAATTTTATAATTTTCCGCGAGAATTTCCTCAATCCGGTCAAAATCTTCTTTCCGGGCATTGTCGGCATTATGGGGATGAATGCCGGCCGTTCCCCATGCGTCATGATTCTGTACAAAATGATGCACTTTTTCATTTTCGCGCATATCCGAACCTGTCAGAATACAGGCAACCCCTGCTTCCAGCGCATCTGCAAGCACTTTTTCCGGCTTGGAGAACTGCCGGCAGAACAGATTCACGCCGATATCATAATATTCCATAATGATTTTTTCCTTTCATCGTCCTGTCATTGCGCAGTACAGCGGATGCAGTTTCAGCATGACACGCCGTACTTCTCCTGCAATGACAGCAGGTTCTTTCAGAATCAGATTTTCGTCCTGATACTGATGCACTCCGGAATGGAAGCCGTTTTTGTCAGTTTTCTGAAACCAGTCGCAGAAATTTTCGACAGTATCTTCACGGATAGGCATTTTTCCATCCGGTGCACCATAGACTTCCCAGACATAATTTTCGCCTGTCAGTTTGCGGAGTTCATTTTCAATTCTGGTTTTATAGCGTTTCAGCATACTGTAATTATGCTGAGAAAGCTTCTGTCTGTCGTAGGCATCTTCGGCAACAGCGAAATGAAATCCGGCAAAAAAGCCTTTTTCATCTATGCCGAACTGCAGGCTTGCCATTTTCTGAAACGGAAGCAGGTCTTTATTTTCTTCTGAAAATCCTTTGACATATTTTATGCCTATCCAGTCGACTGAAAAGTCATTATACATATCCGGCGAAGAAGATGTTGTAATATTTTGTTTTCTGTAGTGGCAGGCATAACCGAAAGGCTTTATCTGGGGATAGACAATTTCATGAATCTGTCTTAGTTTATTTTCGATATTTTTTCTTTTGGCTTCCGTTTGGGCATCAATTTGTTTTGCAAATGCCGGAGAAAATACAGAATAATAATCTTGTGCTGTCAAAAATCTGACAGGGATATTTTTTTTCAAAGCGCACTCACCTCATCAATAATTTTTACATCTATTATTTTACCACAAATCGACATATCTGTCAAGTATTGCTGAGATAAGCTTCTGCCTGTTTCTGATAGCGGACATCAATCAGCGCGTCGATGAGCGTGCCTTCGGGGGTATATTCTTCGGAAAAGAATTTTCCGTCCTCGCGAATAAGCTGGAGAAAGCTCCCTTCTGTATACGGGATGCACAGCTTCATGCGCTTTGCTGTCTGCGGAAGATGATGCACAATTGCTTTCATGAGTTCCGGAATGCCGTCGCCGTGCTTGGCACTGAGCCAGACAGTATCGAAATCGCTTTTTTTCGGGATATCCTGAATCAAATCGGATTTGTTCAGCACATGAATCTGGGGGATTCCGGCACAGCCTAATTCTGTCAGAAGTTCCTGTGTCATCTGCATTCTGTCCTGAATATCGGGTTCGGAGGCATCCAGCACATGCAGAATCAGGTCAGCCTGCGCCGTTTCTTCGAGCGTGGAGCGGAACGCTTCCACAAGATGATGAGGCAGTCTGCGGATAAAGCCGACTGTATCGGAAAGAATCACTGTCCGGCCGTCGGGGAGTTCCAGCCCTCTTGCAGTCACGTCGAGCGTGGCGAAAAGCTTATCTTCTTCGAGTACTCCGGCATTGGTGAGCATATTGAACAGCGTGGATTTTCCGGCGTTGGTATAGCCGACCACTGCGACCGTCAGGATGCCGTCTTTCTTTCTGCGTTTGGTCATGAACTGTCTGTGCTTTTCGATTTCTTTAAGTTCTTTCTGGAGAGAAGCGATTCTGTTCCGGATATGCCGTTTATCAGTTTCCAGCTTGGTTTCGCCCGGTCCTCTTGTTCCGATACCGCCTCCCAGTCGGGAAAGAGCTTTTCCCATGCCTGTGAGCCTTGTCAGCCGATACTGATACTGTGCCAGCGAAACCTGAATTTTTCCCTCGGCAGTGCGCGCACGGCCGGCGAAAATATCCAGAATCAGCATTGTCCTGTCGATAACTTTGCAGTCAGTGATATCTGAAATATTTCTCATCTGCATTCCGGTGAGTTCGGTATCGAAAATCAGCAAATCAGCTTCTTCGGATTTGACTGCTCCGGCGATTTCTTCGAGCTTGCCTGCGCCGATACAGGTGGAAGCTTCCGGTGCAGGACGTGTCTGAATACAGGTCAGAACCGTTTCGCATCCTGCTGTAGAAGCGAGTTCTTCAAGTTCTTTCATGGAGATTTGGGCATCATACTCACCGGTATCAATACCGATAAGAATGGCTTTTGGCTTCTGTGTATCCTGCTGAATTTCATGCATAGAAATAATTCTCTCTTTCTTTGTTTTTATGCTTTGCGTGACGCTGGTAGGCTTTTACAGACTTTTCCACCTGTGTGGCCGGGCGGACAAGTCCCCAGTCAGTGCGTTTTTTCTGATTCAGTTCTTTCTTTGCCTTTTTGCTGAGTTTCTCATAAGGAACGAATTTTGTTTCTTTCATGACAATATCCCCTTTCATCCTGAAAAAATTATAGGCTGATATTTTCGCCGTCCTTAGAAATCACAACGGCCGGGAAAATCTTCTGCAAATCGGAAAGCCAGTTTTCCGGGTTCATTTCTGCCGGGCTGTAATGTGTCAGCCAGAGCCTTTCTGCATGGGCTTCATCAGCAAGACGGCAGGCATCCTGCATCAGCATGTGACCTTTCTGATTCATGCTTTCTTTCTTGTCGGTATCGCCGTACATGCCCTCACAGATAAATAAATCAGAATCTTCTGCAAAATTCACAATTTCCGGAATGGGTCTTGTATCGGTTGTATAAGTGATTTTGATAGATTTTCGGGAATCGCCTGTCACCTGTTCCGGGCAGACGGTTCTGCCGTCGGGGAGAGTTACCGCTTCGCCCTGATGGAGTTTCTTCCAGAACTGCACCGGAATTTCCAGGGCTTTTGCCTGTTCCGGAAGAAAAACGGGCTTTTTCCGGAGCATGAGGGAATATCCCATGCAGGGGACTCTATGGTCAACAGGCATTGCCGAAACTGTCAGCATAGGGTCAATTTTATCCGCCGTCCATGAAACGGGCTGATACTCCAGCGGATGCAGATTCACCGGAAACGGCAGGCAGTCGCAGACAGTGAGCAGATTTTTTATCACTCTCTCCCATCCGGCCGGATAGTAAATATCCAGCGGTTCGGTTCGGGAACAGTTCCCGAGCGACAGGAGCAGACCCGGCAGGCCTGTCACATGGTCAGCGTGGCCGTGCGTGATGAGAATCATCTCAATCCGGCTGAGTTTTCGTTCATGCTGGGCGAAGGCGACCTGTGTGCCCTCTCCGCAGTCGATTAAGACAGCTTTTCCGTTATATTCGACAAATAAGCTTGTCAGGAATCTGTTTTTCAGGGGGAGCATTCCCCCTGTGCCTAACAGACAAATATCAGGCATGAGAATCACTTCTTTCTGTATGATGATTTTTTATTATTTTTTATCCCAAGGCTTTTCTTCGCTTCCGGCCTTGAAGTTATAGACGGGCTTGATGATGCTGATAATTTCGGCTGTCGGTTCGAGATTGTCGATAATCTCCTGCATTGGCTTGTAAGCCATAGGGCATTCATCAAGGGTATCCATTCCGATGGATGTTGTGTAGATGCCTTTCATCTGCTGTTTATATTCGGCGATAGAGCAGGTTTCTTTCGCCTGACTTCTCGACATGAGACGGCCTGCGCCGTGCGGAGCAGAGCAATTCCAGTCGGGGTTGCCCTTGCCCCGGCAAATCAGACTGCCGTCGCGCATATTCATGGGAATCAGCAGAATTTCGTCTTTCTGCGCCGAAACTGCGCCTTTCCGGAGAATGTTGTGTTCCAAGTCGATATAATTATGAATGGTTGTGAACTGGTCTTTCACATGCCAGTGCATTCCCCTGACAATCACATCTGTCATTGCCTTTCTGTTCCAGACGGCGAATTCCTGTGCAATTTTCATATCATGAAGATACTGTTCAAAGAGTTCCCCCTCACAGTAGGCAAGATGTTTCGGCACGCTGGTAGATTTGGTATTCCTGATTTTCTTCACAGCGGATTCAATTTCTTTCTGTCTGCCCTGTGCTTTATATTCGGCGATAAGTTTTTGAATTGTGCCGTTATCCGAGCCGTTGAGACGCTTATAGGCTTCTTCCTGATAATATCTGGCAACTTCCACGCCCAGATGACGTGAGCCGGAATGGATTACAAGATAAAAACTGCCGTTTTCATCTTTATCGACTTCGATAAAATGATTTCCTCCGCCAAGCGTTCCGATGCTTAACAGTGCATGTTCGGCATGAATCTGCTTATAGCAATATAATTCCGTCAAATCGACGTTATCGGCATAGCGGTGAAGCTTCTGACGGGATGCGAACCCGGAAGGCACTTCTGCACGGATAAGCTTGTCAAGCTTCTGCGGTTCGATGTGGGATTCTTTGATGACGGTTGTCATCATTCCGCAGCCGATATCTACGCCGACCAAGTTCGGCACAATCTTGTCAGTGAGTGTCATCGTTGTGCCGATAGTGCATCCTGCGCCGGCATGAACGTCGGGCATGATGCGGATTTTTGCGTTTTCTGCCAGAGGCTGATTGCATAATTCCAGAATCTGTGCGACAGAAGACTCGTCGGCAGAATCTGTGAACACTTTGGCGAGTGCATATTTTCCCTGAATTTCAAACATGATAAATAACAGCTCCTTTTGCTGAGTGTTGTCGTGGGGCACAGCATCCGGGCATGAAAAAACGCTCCTGTATGATTACAGAAGCGTACAACATGCATGACAAGATACCTATCCGGCGGTTATATCCGGATAAATCTTCCCGAAAAGCTGTGGCTCACGGCAGTTTCTGTAATAAAAATCTGATTCTGTTTTTGGGTCTGATGATAAAATTGATTCTTGAACATACCGTTCACCGCCTTTCTTAAAAATTTGATATTTATTATAGCATAGAAAAAAGCATTTGTCAATAGTTTTTCTGAAAAAATTTTCTTGTGTGAAAAAATACTTGACAAACCGGCAGGAATCGGGTATAATAAATTCTGAGCAGATTGTGCGGCAGCGGAAACGTTTTTAGTTTACGAGGAAAGTCCGGGCACTACAGAGCAGGATAGCTGCTAACGGCAGCCGAGGGCGACCTTAGGGAAAGTGCAACAGAAAAGAAACTGCCGGATGAATCTTCATCCGGCACAGGTGGAATGGTGAGGTAAAAGCTCACCGGAGTGCAGGAGACTGCACTGCCGTGTAAACCCTATCCGGTGCAACGCCTAATGGTGCAGCATATCACAACGCCTGCTCGGCGGATATGTCTGCAATGGCGGCTTGAGCCTTATGGCAACATATGGCCTAGATAAATTGTCGCACCCGACAGAACCCGGCTTACAGGTCTGGTCAGTGACGGACAGGTTTCTGTCCGTCTTTTTTTATTTTAGTATTATCAAGCATAACAGAAAGAATGTGAAATGATGAAAAAAATAAATCTTCTTGCCCTTGCGCTCTGTCCCGTGATGATGCTTTCCGGCTGTGCTCAGAAAGAAGCCACGGACACCGAACCGGCCGAAACGGTTATTGTCTATCAGGCACTCCCCCTCCCTGACCTGATTGTCAGCATTCCCGAAAATTATCAGAAAACATCTTCCAATGCCTATAAAGAATATTATATCTGCGAAGATGCCAGCATTATCATCACAGAAGATACCAGAGAGCCTTCTTATTCCTCGTCGTATGACTATTCTGTCCGGGCTTTGAATGAATATGAAAAAATGACTTCTTCTCTGGAATTTGTCGGAAGTGAAAAATTAGAAAGCGGATGTGCCTATTCTGTTCAGACACTGGAATTCAATTATGAACTCGGAGAGGGTGAAGAAGCCGTCCGGCTGACCTGTCTGGCAGGCTATCTGACCGACGGGGCGACTATGTATATTATCACCTGCAAAGCCAATACAGATACTTATCAGAATCACAGAGATGAGTTTATACAGGTGATGCAGTCCGCTGTCATTTCACGCGACTGACAGGAGGAAAGCGATGCATTTATATACTGCTGATGAAATCAGGGCTGTCCGGTATTATATCGGCGATATCCGGAATCTTCCGGGAGACGGCTTCTGGAACGACCCGAAAGCCTACTGTCTTCTGAATGCGCTGTTCTTTCCGGGAATCACTGCGGAATCTTCCAGAATCGCTGAGGGAAAAATACTCAATACAGAACTGCTGGCCGATATTCCCCGACTGACAGCCCTGCTGAACAATCTGTTTTCCGTATTCCGGAAATCTTCTGCGGAAAGAAATTACCGCACATTCCGGGTAGAGCGTTTCTGTGATTATGAACTGATGCAGAAAGCCGGAAAGACCATTTCTTTCACATCCACATCCTGTGCGGGATTTCTGGAAGCTTATCAGGACAGAAGCGGAATCGCCCTGCTGAAATTTGAAATTCCGGCGCATACCCCCTGTATCGTGATGCAGGATTTCTTTCAGTCCTATGCCAAGCCGGAAGAAGCAGAACTTCTTCTTCCGCCGTATCTGAAACTTCATTTTGAGAGATTATCTTTCTCTGCACAGGAACAGCAGATTCTGGATGCAGACGGAAAACCGCCCCTTTGTTCCTGCAAAGTCAGAGTACAGCCGTCTTTTGTTCCGGCAGATATTTCATGCTCTGCTGTTCCGGAAAGCGGAAATCTTGCCGGAATCCGTGTGATTCAGGCATTACAGCATCATCAGAAACCGGATGAACAGGATATTGCTTTCTATACGCTTTGGAAACAGAATTTTCTACAGCAAATCTCAAAATAACTCAAATTGAAATATTTTTATTTAAAAACTATTGACAAATCCGGAAATATATGCTAAAATAAAATCAGAAAAACTCAAAATGAGATTTTCTGATTTTATTATTTTTCACTCTGAAAGGAAGAATTATCATGATTAAATTAGAAATCAACTGCCAGAATATGGAGCTCGAAATGCACGGTTCAGATGAACTCATTCTGAATGAACTTTCCCTTGCCGTCATCCGGATGCTTACCGCTCTTGAACAGAGTGACGGCAGACCGTGTTCTGAAAATCTCAGTTATCTGGTACTCAGCCTGATAGCCCAGCAGGACGGAAACAACATTCTCCCCTGCTGATTAACCGATAATCTGATGTATCAGCGGAATCTGTTCCGGCTTTGTCTCTGAAATCCGGACAGCTTGCAGAAGTCTCTGTTCTGCCTGTTCGCAGAGTGCTTCTGATGCGCCGTGAATGATGCCGAGGGCTTCCCCTTCCGAAACTTCATCCCCCACATCACGCAGAAATACGACCCCTGCGCCGTAGTCGATTTCCGGACGGGAAGCCGTCTTTCCTGCGCCCAGTTCCAGACAGGCAAGGCCGACTTGTTCGCTGTGGATTCCGGCAATATAGCCGGATTTCTCTGCTCTGAAAATTCTTTCTGTCCGGGATTCCGGAAGCTTTTCGGGATATTCCGTCACAGAAGCATCACCGCCCTGTGCCTCAATCATAGAAGCGAATTTTTCAAGAGCTTTTCCGGAAGACAACGCTTCAGAAGCCAGTTTCCGGCAGTCTGCAAGATTTCCTTTTCCGGAAAGTTCCAGCATCTGTGCGGAAAGTTCCAGAGCTAAATCAGAAAGGGCATTTTCCGCATTTCCCTGTAAAATTTCAATAACTTCGGCTACTTCCAGTGCATTTCCGACCGCATGGCCGAGCGGAGCATTCATATCAGTAATCACGGCACGGCACTTTCTCCCGGCGAGGTTTCCGACATCCGTCATTGCCTGTGCGAGTTCGCAGGCGGATTCCGGTGTTTTCATGAATGCGCCGTTTCCGCACTTGACATCCAGCAGAATGCAGTCCGCACCGAGTGCAAGCTTCTTGCTCATGATGCTGGAGCATATCAGCGGAATGCTGTCAACTGTGGCGGTCAGATTCCGCAGGGCATAAATTTTCTTGTCTGCCGGGGTAAGATTTCCGCTCTGGGAAATCACGGCACAGCCGATTTCCCTGACCTGCCGGATGAATTCCGGAACAGGCCTTTCCACAGAAAATCCCGGAATACTTTCCAGTTTGTCGATAGTTCCGCCTGTAAAGCCCAGTCCTCTGCCGGACATTTTCGGGACGAATCCTCCGCAGGAAGCCACAATCGGGGCAATCAGGAGTGTGGTTTTGTCGCCGATACCGCCTGTGCTGTGCTTATCGGCCGTGACTGCCCCGATTTCTGACAAGTCCAGACATTCGCCGGAATCACGCATAGCAAGCGTGAGTGTAACAGTTTCTTCCGTTGTCAGTCCCTGACAGCAGACCGCCATCAGCCATGCAGACATCATATAATCCGGAATTTCGCCTTGTGTGAAGCCATTCACGATATATCTGATTTCTGCTTCGGATAAGCTTTCTTTTCTTCTGGTTTTCTGAATCAAGTCATACATCTGCATAAAAAATCACCTCAGTTTCATGATAGCATATCCTGAAAAAAATTACAAGTCTTTTGTATGAACAAGGAAAATTTTCCCATACTGTTTTATGAAATCAAAAACAGGGGGTTTTTTCCATGAAAAAATTAGAAACTGCAATGTGTCTCGGCCTGATTCTGGCGATTTTTCTGGGGAGCTTTTCGGGCTTTGCCAAGAAACTGGATGATTTGCGTCATGATGTGCTCCGTCTGCACATTCTGGCGAATTCCGATTCTGATTATGACCAGAATTTAAAGCTCAAAGTCCGTGACAGGCTTCTTGAAGAATCTGAAAATTTATTTCAGGGATGTGAAACGCTTGGTCAGATGAAACAGAGAGCCACAGAACAGCAGGATACCATCCGGATGATAGCAAAATCTGTTCTCGAAGAAAACGGCTGTCAGGAAGATGTCACAGTTCAGCTTGTGCAGATGGAGTTCGATACCCGTGAATATGACGAAATCACCATGCCGGCCGGATGTTACGATGCTCTGCGGATTTTAATCGGCAAGGCGGAGGGGCACAACTGGTGGTGTGTGATGTATCCGCCCTTATGTCTTTCCGTTGCTGAGCCGGAAATTTATTTCGATACTGATACAGTTGAAATTCTTGAAAATCCGCAGAAATATGAAGTCCGTTTCAAGTGTGCGGAGCTGTGGAACGAGTTCCGGAACAAATTCAGTTCAGACTGCAACATGTAAACATAAAAAGCCCCTTTTGTCAGACTGTGTGCTGTCTGACAAAAGGGGCATATTTTTTTATTTGAAATACGATTTTATTGCTGTGTATAATTCAGCGGATGCTGTATCAATATCTTT
>SVNI01000175.1 GCA_015066975.1 Ruminococcus sp.
TATGCTGTACTTTTCTGACCTGTTCGCAAACGGCATCTGCCCAAGCATCATTACAATAGCCGAGCGAAGTTGTTCCGATACCGCTTCCGAAATCAATATATTTCTTACCGTCTGCATCATAGCAGGTTGCGCCGTGACCGCTTACGATAACAACATCATTCCGGCCGTAAGTCGGCATGATGTGCTGTTTTGTCTGTTCAATCGTACTCAAAACTTTTCTCTCCTTTATCTTTCTTGATAATAATTCAGTACTGTATCCACAGAACTGCACAGGCTGTCAGAATGCCGATTCCGGCAGTCATGCAGAGTGTTTTCCGGAATGCGTAACGGCTTCCGTTATGAATCTCGAATATCTGCGGATTGCTTTTATCATAACATATAATAATTTTATCGCCTGTCCGGTAATGATACTGCCATTCCGGAACAAAATTTCTAGCAGTAGATTCCCGCTCGCCCTGCGCGGTGTGATAACGCACGACAGGCGCGAATGAAAATGCTTCACTATGTTTCTGAAAAATTTTCTGTGTGACAGTGCCAACAATTTCGCCTTTGGTAAATTCCGGATTTCGGATAGTTCTGTGACATTCCGGAATCCAGCCGATAATGATACAAGAAATTCCAATCAGCACCGGCAGAAGCTTCAGAAACAGAATCATCTGAACTGTGTACCGAGACCTTCATTCGACAGCATTTCAATCAGAATCGAATGGGGCACTCTGCCGTCAATGATAGCAGTTTTCTTGACACCTCTGCGGACAGCTTCGACACAGCAGTCAATTTTGGGAATCATACCACCGGAGATGATGCCGCGTTTTTTCATGAAAGGTACTTCACTGACATTCACGGAAGAAATCAGCGTACTGGGGTCATCTTTATCTCTGAGCAGTCCGGCGATATCGGTCAAAAGAATCAGATTTTCGGCTTTGAGTTCCGCCGCGATTCTGGAAGCGGCTGTATCAGCATTAACATTATAAGCCTGTCCCTTTTCGTCGCAAGCGACTGTTGCGATAACCGGAATCACGTTATTATTCAGCGCATCTGTGATAGGCTTTGTATTGACCTTTGTGATTTTGCCGACATAGCCTAAATCCTCGTCATTTTCGCCGTAAGCACGTTCAGCGAGAAGCATTTTCTCATCCAGACCGCAGAGGCCGACCGCCTGACCGCCTGCCTGACCTAATAAAGTTACAAGTTCCTTATTGACTTTTCCGGCGAGCACCATCTTGACCACATCGATAGTATTTTCATCTGTATAGCGCAGGCCGTTGATAAACTTGCTTTCAATACCTAGTCTTTTGAGCATATCATTAATTTCAGGCCCACCGCCGTGAACCAGCACGAGCTTGACTCCGACCAGTGTCAGCAGGACAATATCGCTCATGACAGCCTGTTTCAGTTCTTCGTTGGTCATAGCGTTTCCGCCGTACTTGATAACGACAACTTTATCATGATACTTCTGAATATATGGCAGAGCATCGTTCAGGACTTTGGCTCTGACCGCATTGGAAATAACTTCTTTTTCCATAATTTCAACCCTCTTATTGATAATCATTTTCTTCTTGGAGCACCCACGGCACATGGAATTCAATTTTCATCTGCATGACAGGTTCAGGAAAGTTATCTTCTATGAGTGCACCGCCGTTCTCGAATCCGACTTTATAGCCCTCTGCAATCTGATATGTGTTTCCGGAATCCCAATGATAGCTATTCTCTCCTGACGGAATCCACGGCGATTCTCCGTTCAGAATCTTTCCGCATATATGATAGAATCCGCCGTAGAAAACGTTTCTCCCGTTATCTTCGGGACAATTGGCATAAACTTCGGCGGCTTTATCCGGAGCAATGCCGATTTCTTCAAAAAACCGCTTTACTTCTTCCGGAAAGGAATCAACTGCTTTCTGAAAATTACGGCATCCGGAACAAGTACAGCCTTCTGTAATTCTTTCAGCAGACTGATAAAAATTTCTTGTTTTATCAGTATCAATTTCAAGAAGATAATCTGCAAACCGGAACTGCATCTTAACTTCTGTAATCTCCGTTGATTCTGACATAATCATATGTCAAATCACAGCCCCATGCAACTGCCGAACCTGCACCGTCCCCGATGCTGACAGATACCAGAATTTCTTCTTCGGAAAGAATTTCCTTAGCCTTCTCCTCGGAAAATTCCACGCCTGCGCCGTTTTTGCAGACATCAATACAGCCTTTGGGAGAACTCATAGAAACATTGACCTGATTGATATCGAATTCCGCCGGAGCATAGCCCACCGCACAAAGAATTCTGCCCCAGTTGGCATCCTCGCCGAAAATAGCAGCTTTGAACAGGCTGGATGTGATAACAGATTTTGCGACGATTTCGGCCGTTTTGTCATCAGAAGCACCTGTGCAGATGCATTCAATCAGTTTAGTAGCACCTTCGCCGTCGCGAGCCATCATTCTGGAAAGATTCATCAGAACGGCATAAAGCGCATCTTTGAAGATTTCAAAATTTTCAGTTGTATCTTTAATTTCAGAATTTCCGGCCTTGCCGTTTGCTAAGATACAAATCATATCGTTGGTAGAAGTATCGCCGTCAACGCTGACTCTGTTGAGAGTCACAGTGACAACATCACGGAGAGCCTGTTTGAGCATTCCGGAAGAAACAGCACA
>SVNI01000176.1 GCA_015066975.1 Ruminococcus sp.
TTCAGGAGAGTTTCTATCTGCCACTGCATCTGGGAGAGGAGTTTCATCAGTTCCTGAATCTGCCGGGAACGTTCACGGGGGGAGAGTTCCTGTCTGCGGAGCATTCCGGTGATGAGCATCATACTGGTCAGGGGGGTGCGGAGCTGATGGGACATATCTTCCAGAGCTTCTTTCATGAACTGTTTTTCCCGGCTGAGTGCGGTATTCTGTTCCCGGAGGCGGATGGTCATTTTATGAATTTCGGAAGACAGGATACTGAATTCTCCTTCCTGAAATTCATTGAACTGTACTGTATCTGCGCCGTTGAGAATCCGGGTGATTTTATCGCATAGTTTCATGATATTCTGATTCTGTTTCCGGTTCTGCCCGTACTGTATCAGGAGCAGGAGCATTCCCGTGACGAGCAGGAGCATTCCGGCCGGAATGCTGAAAAAACAGCATATCACGCACCCGACAATTAAAATCACAATCTGTAGCATAATATATTTCTTCATGATTCTGATGCCTTATAGCCCAGTCCTCTGACTGTCCGGATAATCCGGGGAGTCTGGGGGTTATCCTCAATCTTGTCTCTTAATCGCTTCATATAGACATTCAGCGTATTGTCCCCGATAAATTCCCCGGAAATTGTCCATAATTCATCTGCGATTCTGTCACGGGAAATCAACTGCCCCGGATTTGACAAAAATAATAATAACAGTCTGTATTCCAGTGCGGATAAAAATATTTCCTGACCGTTTTTCGTGACCAGTGCTTTTGACGGGTCAAGCGTAATGTTCTGACAGTGCAGAAGCTTCGGCGCGGAAGAATGTCTTCTTAATACATTCCGGATTCTGGCTGAAAGTTCTCTTGGCCGGAACGGCTTGCTGATGTAGTCATCTGCGCCGATTTCAAATCCGGCAACGGTGCAGGCTTCATCTGCGGAAGCCGTCAGAAAGATAACAGGCGTTTCCGACATTCCCCGGATTGCTGAACAGACGGAAAAGCCGTTTCCGTCCGCAAGCGAAATATCCAGCAGAACACAGTCCGGCTCACTTTCCTGAAACAGTCGTAAGCCCTCTTTCTGTCCGGGTGCAGTCCTGACCGTATATCCCTCTGTTTTCAGATATTCCGAAAGCGTTTCCGAAATCGCCGGGTCATCTTCAATCAATAAAATCACTGACATGATATTGCTCCTCTCGATATAACTTACTTTGATTATAGCATATTTCCGGAAAATATGCAAGAAGCATCCGGAATCTTACAGAATTGTAATTCAGCCGAAACAGAATCGTTATTTTTTTATGCTATAATAAAATCATCAACAAAGGGAGTGATAGTATGGAATTTCTCAAAGCAGAAAATTTATGCAAAATCTACGGCAAAGGGGAAAATGAAGTCAAGGCACTGGACAATGTTTCGTTCAGTGTTCCCAAAGGACAGATGACGGCAGTTATCGGGGCATCTGGTTCAGGAAAATCGACGCTGTTGCATATTCTCGGCGCAGTTGACAAGCCTACCTCCGGAAAGGTCTGGCTTGACGGGCAGGATGTTTTCGCTCAGAACGCTAAGAATTTAGCCGTCTTCCGGCGCAGGCAGGTCGGCCTGATTTATCAGTTCTATAATCTGATTCCGGTGCTTTCGGCAGAAGAAAACATGACTCTGCCCATGCTCATGGACGGCAGAAAGCCTGACCCGGCGCAGGTAGAAGAAATGCTCCGCCTGATGAATCTGACAGAGCGCAGAAATCATCTGCCATCCCAGCTTTCCGGCGGACAACAGCAGAGAGTTTCTATCGGGAGAGCACTGTTCACCTCTCCGGCGGTGATACTTGCAGACGAACCGACCGGCAACCTTGACAGCAAAAACAGTATAGAAATCATCAGACTGCTCCGGAAATCGAATCAGGAGCGCAGTCAGACCATGCTGATTATCACGCATGATGAGAATGTTGCGCTCCAGTGTGACAGAATCCTGACAATTTCTGACGGCAGAATCATCAATGACGTACTCACCGGACAGGGGGCTTGATATTATGTTTGAACGGCTTCTTGCAAAAAAATATATTTTTCAGCAGAAACGGCATTCGATTCTGACCATATGCAGCATCATCACGGCACTGGCACTGATGACGGCATTGTTCACGCTGTTTTCGACAGTATTCCAGTGTCTGCATGATGTCGAATATGATAATAATCCGTGGCATTATAAAATCACGAATCTGACTAAAGACAAGGCAGAATCGCTCTTGAACCTTCCGGAATTCAACTGTAGTTTTGTAATCGAAAAAGACTATACATGCAGTGTCGAATTACTGCTGAAAGAATATACTGAATATGACTATCTGGAAGATATTGACGGCTACTGGTCAAAACTGGATATTGACAGGCAAACACAGCTCTTAATCAACAGCAGGTTAATCGACTATGACATGATTACCCTGAGCGCACGGGCGAATGCAGTAAAGCTTTTCGCATTTTTCTATGTCTTTGTGATTTTCTTAGCCCTTGCACTCCGTCTGGTGATTGATACGGCTTTTGAAGTATCTTCCAAAGAACGGGAACGGCAGTTCGGGGTATTGCAGTCGGTAGGGGCAACTCCTCAGCAGATTGTGCGCATTATTACTTATGAAGGCTTATTTCTCTCATGTATTGGCGTACCGCTGGGAC
>SVNI01000010.1 GCA_015066975.1 Ruminococcus sp.
TCTTTCCGGGCTATCCGGAAATAGAATATCCTGCCTTTACAGTACTGATTTCCGCAGGCAACCGGACTCCGGCGGACGGCATTCATAAACGGATAAGGGCTTCTGCCCTCTGCCTGAATATCACAGAATTCCTGAATCTGCATGATTTATCAACTCTTTTCCGTCAGATTTACAGAAGATATTTTTCCCGTGACAATCACACTGCTGTCACTGTAGTCGAACACGCGCAGACCTGTCCCCCAGATTTCGACAGTCATGTCAAGAGTCTGGAGACGAACCAGCACTTCATTATATTCCAGAATTTTCCGGCAGTTTTCCACTCTCAGACGCTGGTTGCCGTGCAGATGCAGGTAGGTGTCCAGATAGACCCACCCCTGTACAGCATGATTTAATTTTTTCCGCAAATCAATCAACTCCCTGTTGCAGTCTATGAGCGTTTCCGGCCGGATATGCGAATATCAGTCAAGAATCCGGCATACGCTTTACGGGTGATAGATATGCACAGTCTGAAATTGCATCAGATACTGCTGATTTCCGGAATGGTGATATGCTTTTCCGGTGCAGTTTATTTTCATCAGCAAACAGGCCGGGAAATTCTGAACGCCGGGGAACGCTGTATTACAGTCATTCTGCCGTCATTGTATTTATTTTCGGTACTGGCATCTTTTTGTGTGAAGTCCGGATTTCTTGAGCTGTGTGCAAAGCCGTTCCGGAAAGATGCCGATTTATGGCTGATTGTCTTTTTCTCACAGATTGGCGGTTATCCAGTGGGGGCACAGCTTCTGCACAGCATGTATCAGGAAGGGAAAATTTCAGAAATACAGGAACAGAAACTGCTTTGTGCGTGTGTCGGATGCGGTTTCGGATTTCTGTTTGCTACTGTCGGGGGAAATGTCCGGACGGCATTACTGCTCTGGCTGATTCTGAGTATACCGAATTTTCTGCTTGCTGGTATTTTTATCCGGTCAGAAGTATCCCGAAACCAGAAAACAGAATTTCCTGAACGGAAGCCTTTTTCAGTTCTGCTGACAGAAAGCGTGGAAACCGGGGCTTCTGCCATGCTGAAAATCTGCGGTATGATTCTGGCATTCGGGGCTTTTATGGGAATGCTGGAAGGACTGACAGGCGGAATTCCGGCTGTTATCAGGAGCATTCTGGAAATCAGCAGTTTATCAGATTATATGAAAAACGGCGGTGCTCTGCCGATAGCGGTCAGTCTGCTTTCGTTCGGGGGAATCTGTGTACATGTACAGATAGCTTCTGTCAGTGAGAATCATATCAGATGGGGCATATTCTGGATTTGCAGACTGCTTGTTTCTGTCAGTTCCGGACTGCTGTGTGCATTCAGCATGAAATTTTTGTTTCCGGAAAGTGTTCCGGTATTTCTTTCAGAAACGCGGATTTCTGTACACAGTACGCCGAGCATGATTCCTGCCTGCTGTCTGGCGGTGATGTCTGTTTTCGTGCTGAAAAAATATGATTTTTTCGATAAAATATTGACAAATTGTAAAAAATAAGTTAAAATAAGAATAGCATCTATTGCACGAAAAATCAGAGGAGGTAATTTTAATGCAAATTTTAAAAAAACTGGCCGCAGGCATTTCTGCGCTCGTGCTCTGCGCTGGTATGACAGTTTCCGGCTTTGTTCCGGCTGTCGCTGCGGATGATAACAATGATGACTGGCTTCATGCTGTCGGAAGCCGTCTCTACGACAAGGACGGTAATGAAGTCTGGCTCACGGGTGCGAACTGGTTCGGATTCAACTGCTCCGAAAACTGCGCACACGGCATGTATGCTACCGATTGTGATGCTTTTCTGCAAAGTGTCGCCAATCACGGAATTAACATCATCCGTATGCCGATTTCAACGGAATTACTCTGTTCATGGATGAACGGCGAGCCGAATCCTGTACAGAGTGTACAGGCAAGCTATGACCCGCCTGTTGACAAAGTCGGTGAAGACGGCACTGTTACAAAAGCTGGTACTTACGGAAATATCAACAAGGATTTCGTCGAATCTGACGGTAAGACCCTTAAGAATTCGCTTGATATTTTCGATGCCATGATGAAAAAAATGAAGCAGTACGGTCTGAAAGTACTGGTAGACGTTCACAGTCCGACAGCGCATAACTCCGGTCATAACTATAATCTTTGGTATTATAATCCGGAATGTGAAGCCGCTGATACAATGGCTGTCACAGAAGACGGTCATGAAATGACCTATCAGGAATGGATTGACTCCATCACATGGCTTGCTGAACGCTATGCCAATGATGATACTATCTTAGCATATGACCTCAAGAACGAACCCCACGGAAAACGCGGATATTCCGGCACGACCTGTCCTGACGGTATCGCACGGTGGGATGGTTCTGAGGTCGAGAATAACTGGGCCTATGCCGCTACCGAATGCGGAAATTCGATTCTGAATGTCAATCCCAATGCGCTAATTCTTATCGAAGGTGTAGAACAATATCCGAAAACCGAAAAAGGCGCAACCTATGATACGGCTGATATCTGGCAGGCTTCTGCTGAAGTTTCCCCCTGGTACGGCGCATGGTGGGGCGGAAATCTCCGCGGTGTCAAGGATTATCCGATTGATTTCAAGGATGCCAAGAAAAACAGTCAGATTGTCTATTCTCCCCATGACTATGGCCCTTCTGTCTATGAACAGACATGGTTCAATAAAGATTTCACAACACAGACTCTGCTGGATGATTACTGGTATGATACATGGGCTTATATCAATGATAAAGATATTGCCCCCCTGCTTATCGGCGAATGGGGCGGATATATGGACGGCGGAAAAAATGAAAAATGGATGACGCTTCTCCGTGATTACATGATTGATAATCATATCAATCACACATTCTGGGGTCTGAATCCGAACTCCGGCGATACCGGCGGTCTGCTCGGCTATGACTTCACGACTTGGGATGAAGATAAATACGGCCTGTTTGAACCGTCCCTCTGGCAGACAACAGACGGCACTTATATCGGCCTTGACCATGCTCACAAGCTCGGTGATTCCGGTCTGACGGTTACAGAATTCTATGCTTCCGGCCTGTCCAGCAATCTGGATGCCGGCGGAAAAACTGACCCTGTTGAGATTGAAACCAAACCCGCAGAAGAAACCACTGAAGAAACTACACATGCCAGTTCCGAAACTGTTTCTGAAAGCACTGCTTCTTCTGATAATTATACGCTTGGCGATGTGGATGAAAGCGGACAAATCGACATCTTAGACGTTGTGGTTCTGAATAAGAATCTGCTCGGCAAGGAAATTCTGACCAATGCACAGCAGAAAGCTGCGGATGTCAATCACAGCGGAACTCCTGACCCGGCAGATTCCCTCATGATTATGAAACATATTGTCGGCCTGATTCAGAATTTTGATTAAAATCATCATAAAGCCTCTCTTTTTGTCAGAGGGGCTTTTGTTTTTTAATTTGATGCTTAATTTTATAAAGCCACTTCTGTTGAAACTTAATTTTATAAATTATCTTCGCATTTTTATTGACAAATTTCCGAATCCGGTGTAAAATAAATGCATAGATAAATACAGTAAGCAACGACGCTTGAAATCATCCCTTCTGTCAGGGGATTGTTTAAGTGTCGTTTTTTGTTTTCTGATTTTAATCAACAGGAGAGTGGAATGATTATGATAAATAATTTCAGAACAGCAAATCCCTATCCCAAACAGGGACTGTATGACCCCAGATTTGAACATGATGCCTGCGGTATCGGTGCTGTGGTCAATATCAAAGGGATTCCGTCAAGGCGTGTCGTGGAGGATGCCCTGCATATTGTTGAGAATCTCGAACACCGCGCCGGAAAGGATGCTGAAGGCAAAACCGGTGACGGCGTGGGAATTCTGCTTCAGATTTCTCATACGTTTTTCTCTCAGGAAGCTGAAAAATTAAATATTCAGCTTGGAGAAGCAAGAGATTACGGTGTTGGTATGTTCTTCTTCCCGCAGGATGAACTGAAACGCCGTCAGTCAAAGAAATTATTCGAGATTATCACCCAGAAAGAGGGCATGGAAGTGCTCGGCTGGCGCGAAGTGCCGACTGTTCCGGATATTCTCGGCGAAATGGCGTACAGCAGTATGCCGTCTATCTGGCAGGCATTTGTCAAGCGTCCCGATGCCTGTCCGAAAGGTCTGGCATTCGACAGAATGTTATATATCGCAAGACGCGTTTTTGAACAGAGTAATGAAAATACTTATGTGGTTTCACTTTCCAGCAGGACGATTGTCTATAAAGGCATGTTTCTGGTAACAGAATTAAGACAGTTTTTCCCGGATTTGCAGAATCCGGCCTATGAATCGGCAATCGCAACGGTGCATTCCAGATTCAGTACAAATACTACTCCAAGCTGGCAGAAAGCCCACCCGAACAGATTTATTGTCCATAACGGCGAAATCAACACGATTACAGGCAATGCCGACAAGATGCTTGCGCGTGAAGAATCTATTGACTGTGCAATTCTGAAAGAACAGATGCACAAACTGCTCCCGATTATTGATGTCAACGGTTCAGACTCTGCACGGCTTGATAATACACTGGAATTTCTCGTGATGTCCGGGATTCCGCTTCCGAAAGCCGTCATGCTCCTCATTCCCGAACCGTGGAAGCATAACAGAGCTATGAACCGCGACAAAAAAGATTTCTATCAGTATTATGCTACTATGATGGAACCTTGGGACGGCCCTGCATCTATCCTGTTTTCTGACGGTGATGTGATGGGTGCTGTCCTCGACAGAAACGGCCTGAGACCCTCCAGATATTATATCACAGATGACGGCTTCCTGATTCTGTCTTCCGAAGTGGGTACGCTGGATTTGGATGCTTCTCATATTCTGCATAAGGACAGACTGAAACCCGGAAAAATGCTTCTTGTCAATACCGTTCAGGGCAGAGTGATTGATGATGATGAAATCAAGAATTTCTATGCCTGTCAGCAGCCTTACGGCGAATGGCTCGATACAAATCTTGTCAAGCTCCGTCAGCTTCATATTCCGAATCATCATATTGATTATTATAATCATGAAAAGCTCTGCCAGATGCAGAAAGCATTCGGCTATACTTACGAAGAAATCCGGAATTCGATTCTTCCTATGGCAGAAAACGGCTCTGAACCAATTGCTTCTATGGGTGCGGATAATCCTCTGCCGTCGCTGTCTGAACAGAATCCTCCTCTGTTTGATTATTTCCGGCAATTGTTCGCACAGGTGACAAATCCGCCGTTTGATGCCATCAGAGAAGAAATCGTCACCGATACCAGCATGTATATCGGCTCTGACGGTAATCTGCTGGAGGAGAAAGCCTCCAACTGTCATGTACTCCGGGTAGATAACCCTATTCTGACAGATACTGATATGCTCAAAATCAAATACATGAACGTCCCCGGCATGAAGACCGAAATCATCCCGATTACTTACTATAAAAACACTTCCCTGAAAAATGCAATCCGTCATTTGTTTATCCGTGCAGATAAAGCATTCCGGGACGGTGCAAACTTCCTGATTCTGTCCGACCGTGATGTAGATGAATATCATGTAGCGATTCCGTCACTGCTGGCAGTTGCGGCACTTCAGCAGCATCTTGTTACGACCAGAAAAAGAACGGCTATGGCACTGATTCTCGAAACTGCTGAACCACGCGAAGTCCATCATTTTGCAACGCTTCTGGGATACGGTGCAAGTGCTATCAATCCGTATCTGGCGCATGAGACTATCAGAGAACTGACAGAATCCGGCGCACTCGATAAAGATTACTATGCCGCCGAAGCTGATTATGATTCCTGTGTTCTGCATGGTATCGTCAAGATTGCTTCTAAAATGGGTATTTCTACAATTCAGTCTTATCAGGGCTCTAAATTATTTGAAGCTGTCGGTGTCAGTCAGGAAGTCATTGACGAATACTTCACCGGAACGGTCAGCCGTGTAGGAGGCATCACCCTCAAAGAAATTGAAAAGCGTGTGGATGATTTGCATTCTTCTGCTTTCGACCCGCTCGAACTTGGCACGGAAACTGAAGTTTCCAGTATTGGTACGCATAAGCTGAGAAATCCGCATGAAGAACATCTCTATCGTCCGGAAACAATTCACTTATTGCAGAAAGCCAGCAGAACAGGCGATTATGAAACTTATAAAAAATATGCCGAATCCGTGCATCAGGAAGGCAGAAACATGCAGCTGCGTGATATGCTGGATTTTGTCTATCCCGAAGACGGCGGAATTTCTCTTGATGAAGTCGAACCTGTTGAAAGCATTCTGAAAAGATTTAAAACAGGGGCTATGTCTTACGGTTCGATTTCGCAGGAAGCACATGAAACGCTTGCTGTTGCTATGAACCGTATCGGCGGAAAATCCAACAGCGGTGAAGGCGGTGAAAGTCCTGAAAGAATCGCCACGGCCGGAACTGACCATGATTGCAGTTCAGCTATCAAGCAGGTGGCATCCGGACGGTTCGGGGTAACTTCGGAATATCTTGTCAGCGCAAAGGAACTCCAGATTAAGTGCGCTCAGGGCGCAAAGCCCGGCGAGGGAGGTCATCTTCCGGCCGGGAAGGTGTATCCGTGGATTGCAAAAACCAGACATTCTACACCCGGTGTGGGGCTGATTTCCCCTCCTCCGCATCATGATATTTATTCTATTGAGGATTTGGCACAGTTAATCTATGACCTCAAGATGTCAAATATTCATGCGAGAATTTCTGTCAAGCTGGTTTCCGAAGCAGGTGTCGGCACAGTTGCCGCAGGCGTGGCAAAAGCCGGTGCAGGTGTTGTTCTGATTTCTGGTTATGACGGCGGTACAGGCGCAGCCCCGGCGACTTCAATTCATCATGCCGGACTGCCGTGGGAACTCGGTGTTGCCGAAACACATCAGACGTTATTATTAAACAATCTCCGTTCAAGAGTTGTTGTCGAAACAGACGGCAAGCTGATGACAGGCCGTGATGTTCTGGTAGCGGCTCTGCTCGGTGCGGAAGAATACGGTTTTGCAACCGCTCCACTCGTGACTATGGGCTGTATGATGATGCGTGTCTGCAATCTGGATACCTGCCCTGTCGGTATCGCTACCCAGAACCCTGAACTCCGGAAACGCTTCACAGGCAAGCCGGAATATGTTGTCAACTTCCTGACATTCGTTGCCGAAGAACTTCGTGAATATATGGCAAAACTCGGTATCAGAACCGTTGACGAACTTATCGGCCGGACTGACCTGCTCTGCATCAAGGACGAACCCGAACACAGCAGAGCACATCTGATGGATTTGACTGCACTCATGCATAAGAAAGAAAATTCCCATTTCAAGCCGGAAGATGCTTATGATTTCCATCTTGAAAATACACTTGATGAAAAAGTTCTGCTTAAAAAACTGCCTCTTACAGGCCATAAGAAAGAAATCAAAGTTCATGTTACAAATACAGACAGAACGTTCGGTACAATGTTCGGTTCTGCCCTGACAAGAAAATTCGGTACTTCTCTGGAAGAAGATACTTATCGAATCCAGTGTACCGGAAGCGGAGGACAAAGCTTCGGCGCATTCATCCCGAAAGGCCTGACACTTGAACTCTGCGGTGACAGCAACGACTATTTCGGAAAGGGACTTTCCGGAGGTCAGTTGATTGTGTATCCGCCGGAGGATGCCGCTTTCAAGGCGGAAGAAAATATCATTATCGGAAACGTCGCCCTGTACGGCGCAACAAGCGGTAAGGTATTTATCAACGGTATCGCCGGAGAACGCTTTGCCGTCCGGAATTCCGGCGCGTTCGCAGTTGTCGAAGGTGTCGGCGACCACGGATGCGAATACATGACCGGCGGACGCGTGGTTGTCCTCGGCAGAACCGGAAAGAACTTCGCCGCAGGTATGAGCGGTGGTATCGCTTACGTGCTCGACGAAGACAGAGATTTGTATATGAGACTGAATAAAGAACTTGTTTCACTTGAAGAAGTAACTGAAAAATATGACGTTCTGGAACTGAAAAATCTTATCGAAGAACATGCACAAGCAACAGGTTCGGAAAAAGCTAAGAGAATTCTGGAGAATTTCGCCGACTATCTGCCGAAGTTCAAGAGAATTATGCCGCATGACTATGCAAGAATGCGTCAGGCTATCCTGAGCATGGAGGAAAAAGGCATGAAAACTGAAGAAGCCGAAATTGAAGCATTCTATCTGACAGTCAGATAATGATAAAATAAGAGAAGGAGAGTGTCAGTTATGGGAAAACCTACTGGATTTTTAGAATATACACGCTGTCAGAATACGGATGTTCCGGTTCTGGAACGAATCGGGAATTATGAAGAACTGCATCAGCCCCTGCCGGAACATGTCCGGCAGGAACAGGCCGCAAGATGCATGGACTGCGGAGTGCCGTTCTGTCAGTCAGATTATGGATGTCCGCTGCATAATTTAATTCCGGAGTGGAATGATTTGCTCTACCGGGGCGAATTCGAGACCGCTGTGAAGCGTCTGCTGATGACGAATAATTTTCCGGAATTTACGTCGAAAGTATGTCCGGCACTGTGTGAGTCAGCATGTATCTGCAATCTGCATGATATGCCTGTCACAAATCGGGATAATGAAAATTTCCTGATTGAACATGCATTTTCTTCCGGACTGATGCAGGCAAAAGCCCCGGCTGTCCGGAGCGGAAAGAAAGTCGCTGTCATCGGTTCAGGGCCTGCCGGACTGGCCGTTGCTGACCAGCTCAACAAAAGAGGCCATCTTGTGACCGTTTTTGAACGTTCCGACAGAATCGGCGGTCTGCTGATGTACGGCATCCCGAATATGAAGCTTGATAAATCCGTTATCGACAGGCGCGTGAAGCTCATGCAGGATGAAGGCGTTGTATTCCAGACCGGAATCAATATCGGAACAGATAAGAAAGCAGAAGAACTTCTGAAAAATTATGATGCTGTCATTCTGGCCTGCGGTGCTTCCAAGCCCAGAGATTTGCAGGTTTCCGGCCGGGAAGCAAAGGGCATTCACTTTGCTGTGGAATATCTCACATCTGCGACAAAAACGCTCCTGAACGGCGAAGACCCGGCAGAAGCCCCGATTTCTGCAAAAAATAAGAGAGTGATAATTGTCGGAGGCGGTGACACGGGAAATGACTGCGTAGCAACAGCCGTCCGTCAGGGGGCTGTTTCGGTTACACAGCTTGAAATGATGCCGAAACTTCCCGATTCCAGAGCCGAAAATAATCCCTATCCGGAATATCCGCGTATCTGCAAAACAGACTACGGTCAGCAGGAAGCAATCGCCGTTTTCGGTTCTGACCCAAGAATTTATGAAACAACTGTCAAGAGTTTTCAGGCAGATGAAAATCAGAATCTGACATCTGTCGAATTAGTCAAAGTGCATTTTGAAGTTAATTCCCAAACTGGAAAACGCGAGCTTATTGAGGGCGAAACATGGACTGTTGAAGCCGATTTGGTGCTTATTGCGGCCGGCTTTTTAGGCGCAGAAGCATATATTGCAGATGCATTCGGAGTCAGCCTGAATGCCCGCAGTCAGACAGAAACCCTTCCCGGAACGCATCAGACAGCCGTACCCGGTGTATTCACCGCCGGAGATATGCACAGAGGACAGTCTCTTGTTGTCCGGGCTATCGCTGACGGCCGTGCCGCCGCCAAAGATGTCGATTTGTATCTGATGGGCTATACCAATCTTCCATAAAGCAAAAAAATCTGTCTGTAGTGATTACAGACAGATTTTTGCTTTAAAAATTATGCAGAATATCTAAAAAAATAATTGACTTTTTCCTGAAAATATGTTATACTAAATAAGGACAGCTCTCAGAAATACGAGAGCTGTCCAGTGTTCCTGAGGTGATTTGAACACCCGACCTACCGCTTAGGAGGCGGTCGCTCTATCCATCTGAGCTACAGAAACATGTGATTTGTGCTGTACTTCTTATTATAGCACATCTTTCCGGAAATTGCAAGCAAAATTTTCTGCTTTTTGTCAGATTTGTGCAATATGCCGGAATGCCCTACATGAATGCGCCGTTTCAGAGCAGGAAATCAAGAACTTTCTGTGCACTTTGTCTGAAAAACAGACTAGTTACCGTTTTGTAACAAATAGGAAATTCAGACATTTTTACTGACATTCTGCACAAAAATTGGACATTAATTTTGTGCAGAATATTCAAGAAAAGTGAAAGAATGGTTTTTTGTATTGACATTCTGCAAGATTTGGTGTATATTTATCTTAGTGAAGCAATTACCAGAGATGTAAATGAAGGTGTAACAGTGGTTTCAATTAAAGATATTGCTGAGGCCTGCGGCGTTTCTACTGCAACCGTCAGCAAGGCACTGAATGACCGTGATGATGTGAATCCGGCTACTAAAGAACGTGTGCAGGAAACTGCCAAACTGCTCGGCTATCTGCCAAATGCTATGGCAAGAGCACTCAAAACGAAAAAATCTTATAATATCGGCGTTCTTATGGTGGACAAGGCACAAAGCGGTCTGAAACATCATTATTTCTCCTCAATTCTTGACAGCTTCAAAGTTGTTATGGAACGCAACGGATATGATTTGACATTTATCAGTAATCAGATTGGCAATCAGACGTATTCTTACTATGAGCATTGTCAGTACCGGAATGTGGACGGGGTTCTTGCAGCCTGCGTGGATTTCCGCACACCGGAAATGCAGACGCTCCTGTCAAGTGATTTGCCTGTTGTCTCAATTGATTACGTTTCCGAAGACGGTTATACTGTCGCGTCGGATAATGCACAGGGTATCCGGGATGCTGTTTCCTATGCCATCCAGAGAGGCCATAAAGAAATTGCTTACATCTACGGTGATGATTCCCAGGTGACGGAAGTCCGCTGTGAGACATTCCGGAATATCCTGGCCGAGCATCATTGTAATGTCAGAAATCAGTTTATCCGTCAGGGAAAGTATTTAGCACCTGAAGTCGCCTATCGGCTGACACAGGAGCTCCTGACAGACGGCGAATGCAGGCCAAGCTGTATTTTATATCCTGATGACATCTGCGCGATTGCCGGTATGGCGGCAATTACAGATAATCATCTGGAAGCTGGAAAAGATATTTCCGTGATTGGTTATGACGGCAATCCCACATTGAGAATGCTCCGTCCCAATCTGACAACTATCCGGCAGGATACAGATGCAATGGGGCTGAAATCTGCAGAACTGATGCTGAAACTGCTCCGCAAAGAGCATATCGCGCCGACAGAACGGGTCACTTACTGTAAAGGACAGCTTCTGGAGGGCGAAACAGTAGCACAGCTTGAAGAGCTGTAAAAAATCATCTCGCTTATTATATTTCAAAAGGGAAATATAATAGATATATCTTAAGGAGGAAAATACCAATGAGCAAATTAACAAGAACACTGGCACTGCTGGCATCTATCGCAGTTGTATCTACTGCATTTGTAGCTTGCGGCGGCGGCACAGAATCTACAACAAGCACACCGGCTGCTAACAACACAGCAAGCACTGCTGACAATGCAGCAGAAGGTGGCGACGCTTCTACAGCAGAAGGCGGCGACGCTTCCACAGCAGAAGGCGGCGATGCTTCCACAGCAGAAGAAGGCGGCAACGCTTCTACAGCAGGCGGCGAAATTTCCCTGCCCGATACTGACGATACTCTGACTATCGTTTGCTGGACAGACTCCGACCTCGCTAACATGTTTGACATCTACACACCTGTAAACGGTGCAACTCCTGTATTCCAGAAGTGCGGCGGTAACGGTGGTGAAGCTTCTACAGAATACGCTAACTACCTGAACAGTGGCGACGACGTTGACCTGTTCGTTGCAGAAGCCGGCTGGATTCTCAACTACATCAACGATGATGCTTTCTCCGCTCCGCTCGAATCCCTGGGCATTTCCACTGCTGACTATGCAGACGCTTATCAGTACACTGTTGAAATCGGTACAGACAACAACGGCGTTCTGAAAGGTGCTTCCTGGCAGGCTGCAGCAGGCGGCTGGGCTTATAACACAGACCTCGCTAAGGAATATCTGGGCGTAGAATCTCCCGAAGATATGCAGGCTAAGGTAGCTGACTGGGATTCTTTCGCAGCAACAGCTCAGGAACTGCATGATGCTACAAACGGTGATGTTTATATGACTGCTTCTCTCGGCGGTCTGTGGCAGGCATTCTCCACAGCCAAGAACGCAGCATGGGTATCCGGCACAACCATCAATACTGATGTTGCTAAGGAATTCACCGAAATGGCTAAGACCTATGTTGACAACGGCTATGTAGACCCGTCTGTTGAACAGTGGGGCACAGAATGGCAGAACTATGGTAAGGACAAGAAGGCTCTCGGCTACTTCTTCTCCACATGGTGTCTCGGCGAAGGTGCACAGCTCGAACAGAACTGTGGCAGCGAAGGTAACTGGGCTCTCGTAAACGGTCCTCAGGAATACTTCTGGGGCGGTTCTTGGCTCTGCGTATCCCCGAACTGCAACACTGCTACAGAAGCAGCTAACTTTGTAAGAACATTCACATGCAATGCTGATACAATGGAAGAATATGCTCTGTATTCCGGTGACTTTGCTAACAACAAGGTTGCTATGGACAAGATTGTTGCTGATGCTTCTAACTCCAATCCGCTGCTCGGCGGTCAGGACCAGTTCGCTGTTCTCGCTGACGTAGCTGCTGGCATCAAGATGAGCGATTCTATCACAAAGTATGACCAGAGTCTGAAGGACGCATTCCTGAATGCTCTGCTGACTGCTATGAAGAGCGACCCCTCTACTGATGCAGATACTATCATTTCCAACTTCACAAATGATGCAATCGCATCTAACTCTGACCTGAATGCATAATCTGTAACAGGCAGATTGTGACTGTAAAAGTTTAAAAAAATATATACAGCCTGTGGGGGCAGAGTATGCCCTCATAGGCAGTATGTCGTATCTGTTAATTATTTAATTTTTGAGAGGGTGAAAAGTAATGGCGTCTGCAGCTCAAAGCCGCATTAAATCCATTAGCTATGCCAAATACGGATATATGTTTATTGCACCTTTTTTCCTTGTGTATTGCTTTTTCCAGATTTGGCCGTTAATTTACACATTTATTCTGTCGTTCAAGGGCAACCAGTCCAACAATGCCGCATGGGTAGGCATAGATAACTATACCACTATTCTGTTTGGACAGGGTTCTGCCGCCGGTGCTATGGCAACTCATGAAGAATTCGTCAAGGCACTGGGAAACACTTTCGTTCTTTGGTTCGGTAACTTTATTCCGCAGATTCTTCTTTCTCTTCTGCTGGCAGTATGGTTTACTGATGCCAAGCTGAAACTTCCGGGCAAGGGCTTCTTCAAAGTAGTAATGTACATGCCGAATATCATTACGGCTGCTTCTGTTGCTGCTCTGTATGTAAACCTGTTCGGTGACTCTAAATATTATTTCGTCAATGCTACCCTGATGAATATGGGTATGGCAGAGCCGATTAAATTCGTAACTGACCCGACTATTTCCAAAGTAATGGTTATGTTCATTCAGACATGGCTGTGGTTTGGTAATACAATGATTATGCTGATGTCCGGTATTCTGGGTATCGCTCCCGACCTGTACGAAGCTGCTGATATCGATGGTGCAAACTCCACACAGCAGTTCTTCAATATCACACTGCCTCTGTTGCAACCCATCATGGTTTACACACTCGTTACTTCCATGATTGGTGGTCTCCAGATGTTTGACCTGCCTTACCTGTACCATCAGGGCGCAAACTTCTCCAAAGAACTGGAAACCGTTGCAGTTTACATCTACTACAACTTCAATAAGGGTACTGTTGACCAGGCGAACTATGGCTATGCCGGTGCTGCCTCGATTATCATCTTTGCAATTACTGCCATTCTTGGTTCTATCACGTTCTACACTAACCGTGACAAGGATGAAATCGCCAAGAAGAAACAGCGCAAGAGAGCTGAAAAGCAGCAGAAGGCTAAGGCAAAGCAGGGAGGAGGTCTTTCTATATGAGTATGCCCGGACAGGCTGGCTCAAGTGATGCCGGTTACCAGAGAAAGATTAAGATTAAATCAGGTGCTATTATGGCAGTATGCATTCTGCTGACATTGGTTTGCCTTGTGCCGATTTACATCTTGATTGTCAATTCTACACATACACACACAGCACTTTCAGAAAATCCGTCCCGTTTCTTCTTTGGCGGTGCACTGGGTTCTAATCTGAATACCCTGCTGAACAAGCTTCCTGCGGATGCAGGCAAGGCCCTGACTCGTGTCGCACGTCAGTATTCCGGTACATTTGCAATCGGAAAAGGTTATCTGAACAGCCTTATCATTGCAGGCTGCACCACTGGTCTGACAGTATTCTTCTCTGCCATGACCGCATATGGTATTGTTGTTTATGATTTCAAGCTGAAAAGTGCCGCTTATACTTTCATTATCGGCGTTATGATGATTCCTGTACAGGTATCTTCTGCCGGTTTTGTAAGATTCATGTACTCTCTGGGATTAATCAACAACTTCATTCCGCTGATTATCCCGGCAATTGCCGCACCTGCGGTTATCTTCTACATGCATTCCTACATGAAATCCAGTTTCCCGCTGGCTATCGTAGAAGCTGCCAGAATTGACGGATGCAGTGAATTCCGTACTTTCATCACCATTTCTATTCCGATGATGAAGCCGGCTATCGCTGTACAGGCTATTTTCGCATTCGTTGCAAACTGGAACAACTACTATACTCAGAACATGATTCTGAAAAATGATAACATGAAGACAATTCCTATCATGGTATCCAACGTACTGGCATTCGACAAGAACGTGGATTACGGCGTAAACTATCTGTGTATTACACTGTCTATTCTGCCTATCGTTATTGTATACTTTGCTCTGTCCAAGTACATCGTTGGCGGTGTAGCTTTGGGCGGTGTTAAGGAATAATTCTTTCAGGGAATTATTTCCGGAATGCAGAACATCTGAAAAAAATTTACCGCCTGTCGGCTGACAGGCGGTTTTTTATGATTTTCGTGGCTGATAACAGCCAATCAGTGTATCATCAGGAATCCGGAGACTGTTGATAATTTCTTTCTGTTCGCTTTCGGTGACAGGATGAATTTCATCCGGCGTGATTTCCGTTTTTGACCAGAGGACATAGTCAGCAGACCAGTTTTCTTTCAGGACAATTACATAAAAGCCGGCATCAGCAGAAATAAACTGATGAATATAATATTCCGGGGTATTTTCTTCCGGCTGATGCGAAAAATCTCCCATGATGATTTCAGGCTGTTCTTCTGGCAGAAGTTTTTTTCCCTTCAGCAGAACGACTCCGTTCTGAAATGCATTGCAGATTTGCTTTGCATTGGAATCTGCTGCAGGAATGAAGCTTTTCGCCTGAAAACGGTACACCAGATATGAAATATATCCGCCGGCTGTGAACAGAACTATCAGCACACAAATACCGATAATTCGGGTTTTCTTTTTTTCTTCCTGAGAACGCCCTACAGGAGAAGCCTTGTCAATTGCGAAACCAATCAAAACAATTTCCAGCAGAATGATGAGCATAAACATAAGCTTCTCCCTCCGGGATGCATTGTTAAATCAATGACATCTGATTGGCTTCTTCCAGATTTTTTCCGGCTTTTCCGATTGCCGGAATATTCTGTACACGATACTTTTCCAGATGCGGAATGCGTTCCGATGTCGGAACTTCCGCAGAAATAACCTGCTGTCTGGTGCGGAGTGTCATCACCTGAATGCCCTGTGAGCTTCTGGTGGATTTTTCCGTGATGAGTTCCGTATTGATAAGAATTGCTTTGTTCGCATCCGAACGGAGCAGAATATCAGTATCTTCTGTCAGATACAGCATTGTCAGAACAGGGGACTTGTCCGAAAATGCCGCTGTCAGCTTTTTGCGGTTGGTTTTGGTCATGTAGGCCGAAAGCGGAATTTTCGAGATTTTGCCGTTCTCGAAGATGAATAATAGCTTTCCGGCATAATCTGTTGTAGCCGTCATGCCGATAATTTTTTCATCTTCCTCAAATCCGAGCTTCACCGGAATGTAATCGCCTAGCAAGCTGGCTTTTCCATCATCAAATGCGCTTGCACGGACTTTGTAAACCTGTGCTTTATTGGTGAAGAATAATAATTCTGTTTTATTGGTGGCTTCGGTCTGCTGAATGATGCAGTCTCCCTCTTTTACTTTCTGTTCACCGCTCATGCGCAGAGAAAGAGGCGTAATCTTCTTGAAATAGCCCTCTTTCGTGAGAAACAGATGTACAGGATAATCGGGCGTATCCTCTTCGACAGGTGCTTCATCCGCTTCGTTCACATAACAGAACATAGTCTTTCTGGGCTGACTGTATTTCTTAGCTGTATCCTTCAGCTCCTTGATGATAATTTTTCTGATTCTGTCCGGATTGGCAAGAATATTTTCCATATCGGCGATTTCGTCTTTCAGCTTATCCACATCAGAAATCTTGTTCAGGATATATTCTCTGTTCAGATGGCGGAGCTTGATTTCAGCCACATATTCCGCCTGAATTTCATCCAGCGCGAAACCTTTTATCAGATTTTCAATCACCTGTGTTTCTTTGGCGGTTTCTCTGATAATCGCGATTGCTTTATCAATATCCAGCAGAATCTTTTTCAGACCAAGCAGAAGATGCAGTCTTTCTTTTTTCTTATCCAAGTCGAATGAAACACGGCGTTTCACACATTCATGACGAAATGCTGTCCATTCTTTCAGAATTTCTCGGATACCCATGACTTTCGGTGTATTGCCGATTAAGATATTGAAATTACAGCCAAAACTGTCCTGAAGCGGAGTCAGCCGGAATAATTTCTGCATGAGTTTTTCGGGGTCAGTATTTCTCTTGATGTCAATCGCCAGACGGAAGCCGTTCACGTCGATTTCATCACGGGCATAGGTGACTTCCCGGAGTTTTCCGGCTTTGCTGAGTTCGGTGATTTTATCCTTAATTGCTTCGAGAGTGGTAGTGTAAGGAATTTCCGTTACTTCGATACATCCGGCAGATTTGTCATAACTCCATTTGGAACGGAGTTTCAGGCTTCCTCTGCCGGTTTCATAGACTTTCCGGAGTTCCGCTTCATCATAGAGCAGAAAACCTCCGCCGGGGAAGTCAGGGCCTTTCAGAGTAGATAAAATATCATGTTCCGGATTCTTGATTAATTCGATACAGGTTTCACAGAGTTCCGCCAGATTGAACGGACAGATATTGCTTGCCATAGATACAGCAATACCCATATTCGCATTGACCAGAATCGACGGGAATGTCGCCGGAAGCAAGGAGGGTTCGAGCATAGTGTTATCATAATTGGGGATGAAATCGACAGTTTCCTTGTCGATTTCGCTGAACAAAGCCTCACAGATGGGCGACAGCTTGACTTCTGTATATCTGGATGCCGCAAAGGCCATATCTCTGGAATAATGTTTTCCGAAGTTGCCTTTGGAATCGACATACGGATGCAGAAGGCATTCATTCGCACGTGTCAGGCGAACCATTGTTTCATAGATGGCCTGGTCGCCGTGCGGATTCAGGCGCATGGTCTGACCGACGACATTCGCGGATTTCGTTCTTGTGCCGTTCAGAAGCCCCATTTTATACATTGTATATAATAACTTTCTGTGTGACGGCTTGAAACCGTCAATTTCCGGCAACGCTCTGGAGATGATAACGCTCATTGCATAGGGGAGATAATTCTTTTCGAGCGTATCAGTGATTTCCTCCTCCTGCGTGATGCCGGCATTCTCAAACCATGCATCGAGCATGGGCTTTGGTCTAGCGGACGGAACTGCTTTTTTTCTTGCCATGAATAATCCCTTTCTTTCGTAATTTTTTGTGACTTTATTATCTTAACACATTTAAAAGGATTTGTCAAGCACAATTCCGGTTAATCTTTATGCAGATATTTTGAAAACACTCCGGAAATTACGACAGCACTTACCAGTATAACGGCAGAAAGCGGAATCCATACAAACCACAGTCCAAACCAGAAATCAATGTTCGGAAAGCCGTAAGATGCTGTATACTCCGCATTGAACAATGCAAACAGCTTTTCATATACCTGAAACAAGTATGTCAGTATCAGAAATACCGGAAAACTCCAACAGGCGATTTTTGATTTTTCTTTCCGGTCGGAGGCTTCCGGCGCGTTCAGCAGAAAAAACAGCAGGAAAAAAGAAATCAGATAGGCAGAAATTGTCATCAGATGCCCGGTAACAAATCCGATAATACTGCAAATTACCGGAAGCATTCCGGCTGTCAGACCGCAGAGAATATTTTTATCAGAAGTATCAAATTTCATGATGATTCCTTTCAGTAAGAGATATAAAAAATTTTTATTTTCATCGTTGAGAGATTATTTCAGACTATCATCAGTGAAATAATAACCGATAGCATCGGCAGTATTGCGGAAGATACTTGTTGTAATTTTCTTCTGTTCTGTGCTGTCCGGCAGATGAATTTCCTCCGGTGTGAGTTCATGCTTGGAATAGAGCACATATTCAAGATGATGATTTTCATCACATACGACGGCATACAAGCCGGAATAGTCGTGAAGTGTTTTCTGCATATATGCCTGAAAATCATCTTCCGGAGGTTTTTCCGAAAACTGATAAATTCCGTTGATGTTACATTCTTTTTCTTCCTTATCGCAGATTATCTGATAGTTCTGCACTGTCTGAAAAATGGTATATGCAGTACCATTCAAAGCATAATACTGATTGAGTCCGGCACTTTGATGTACTGCCAATATCAGAACCCAATACATCACCTGTCCGACAATGCCGTGAAACAGATAGAAAATTTTCACCCATAACGGATTGAATGGCTGGCCTTTTTGTTCGGTCTGTTTTTTTCGTGATGTGTAAGAAAGCCAATATATCCCGTACCATAGCAGAGCACCGCCCAGAGAAAGCAGAACAGCAAGCAATAAAAACATCAGAATTCCCCTTTAAAAGCCTTTCCCTGCCATGAATCAAGCTGAACTTGTAATTTATCAATACCGCCGAGCGTTCTGATTTTGTCCATACTCCACAGCGGAGCGAGAAGTTTTGCCTTTTCGCCGTCTCCGGTTACTCGTTCGATAACCGTTTCCGGAGGAAATAATTCCAGCTGTTTCACGACTGTGAAGATATAATCTTCCTGCTTCATAGGCGAATATTCGCCTGACTGATATAAATCCGCATATCTGGTATCTTTCAGAACGTGCAGAAGCTGAATTTTCACCGCCTGCGGTTTTAACTTTCCGAGTGTTTCGGCAGTCCGGAGCATATCAGAAAGATTCTCCTGATGCAGTCCGTTGATGATATGCAGACAAGTCCGGATATTTAATTTTTGCAGTTTCTGATAGCTTTCCAGAAATTCAGAAAATAAATATCCCCGTCCGAAAGCTTCTGCTGTCCGGTCGTGAACGGTCTGCAAGCCGAGTTCCACAGTCAGATAAGTTCTCTGATTCAAATCAGAAAGATAATCAAGAACAGCATCCGGAAGGCAGTCGGGTCTTGTACCTATCGAAAGGCCGATAATTCCGTTAAAAGCAATCGCCTGTTCAAAGAGATTCCGGAGATAATCAACAGGCGCATAAGTATTAGTATGTACCTGAAAATAGGCAATAGCTTCAGCATCAGGATTCTGTTTCCGGATTCTGGCAAGTTCGAGGGTTAATTGTTCCTGTAACGGCAAGGCTTTTGTGAAAGCACCGCTTCCGCCATCACAGAAGGCACAGCCAAGAGTTCCTTTTGTGCCGTCCAGATTCGGACAGGTGAATCCGCCGTTCAGGACGGCTTTATAGATTCTGTGCCCGAATCTGTGACGATTATGATAGAAGAGAGTGTGGTAGCGTTTATTATCATCAGAATAGGGAAATTTATTTGACATTGCAAATCAGCTCCCATGCGGAAAGGTTCAGAGTATCATAGAAATCATTCTGAATGCCTTGTTTTGTATTTTTCATGACTTCGGTGATGTCCATAGAGTCGGCATTGTATAGTCTGGTTAATTCGTCTGTAGAATAGAAAGACAGTCCGGCCCATGCATCATCGGACATTTTATGAATAACGGAAGTATCGAATTCTTTGAGATTTCCAGCAAGATACTGATTTGCATTGTAACGGGTAATCCATTCATCAGGACGGGAGAAGACCAGAATTCCGAACATCACAGTAAAGGTGATATAAGCAATTTTTCCGATATTCAGCGAATATCTGAATTGTCTGACAATCAGTACCATAAAGCCGATAACCAGCAGGAACATGAACCATGTAGTGTAGACTCTTAATCTGGTCATGCCGTAGTATCTGATATACAGGAACATTTTCGCGATAGCCGTTCCGGCTAAGAATAGTGAACAGAAACACAGGAATGCACTGTAGATTTTCAGCATCAGGGGCTTGACAGAACCTGTCATTCTTGCGAAAAATCCGATTGCGCCGATAACAGCCAGATTGATAACGCATATCCAGCATAATTCAAAGAAGCCTTTTCTGGCATATTCGGCATAAGTGAAGCCTTCAGCGAGTGTTCCGGTAAATCCGCCTGTAAAGTACTGCATCTGCGAAATGAAGTAGAGCACATACAGCACGCAGATAGGAGTTACAGCAGTGTACAGCATCACATTAGGGATGAATCGGCATCCTTCGGCTTTTTTCTCGCAGGTTTCCTCATCCAGCAGAATGGTCTTATGCGTTGCGCTGAACATAGCACTGAAGATTCCGCATCCGATTAAAACGCCGAATAATAACTGAGGGACAAGAATCAGTAAATCTTCGGGAGGAATTTTCAGGAAGTTGCCGAGCAGAGAGGACATATTGTCATCTGCCTGACAGAGCAGGGAAGCGACAATGCAGGTTAAGGGCAGAGCAATCAGCAGACCGCCGAGAATGTATCCGGCATTTTTCCATGCGGTGTTGCCTTTGGACTGCTTGACAGCATCAAAACATTTTCCGAATTCTGACAGAGGCATTGCCAGTGCAGAAAGTGGCAGTGCTTCCGGCAGAAACCGGAGAACGGTATTCAGGGAACTGCTTACGCCGAGCAGAAAAATTCCACTGTCGAGAATCAGGAACAGAGTCGTTAATATTTTCATTGTTTCGTTTGCGGTGATGAAATACGCACAGGAAAAAAGATACATTGTGATAATTACGAATTTTTCGGATTTTGTGAATGTTTTTCCAGAGCTTTTTACAAAGATAACTTCGACCGTAATCAGAAACCAGAAAAAGAGTGTCGTGAAAATGCCTGTTTCATGATAGAGTGTGAAACGGATAAACAGGAAACCGGCGAGCATCGCCAGAAAAGCGCAAATCTGCTCTGTTTTGGAGTAGTGAACTTCGGGTTTTGGCTGGACGGGAACGGCTTGCGGAGGTGCGTTCAGGATTCCCTGATAGTTCGGGTCGTAAAGATTCTGATACTCATTCTGATTTGTCTGATTCTGTTCGTTCATAACGGATAACCCCTTTCAGATAGAATTTGATTTATGATGTTTCAGAAGGCGGATAATGTCCGACCGCACTTCCGCTGAACCGGAACAGTTTGGAGTAATAGTCCCTGATTTCCTCATCGGACATGGGCTGATAGCTGGTGATTTCCTTTTCGGAATAAAGGACGTATTCCGGAGGGAGATAGTTTGTTTCGTCTGCTATGGCAACGGCGCACCATTTGCCGGAAAATTCGGGATATTTTTCCTCTATGAGCATATCCAGTGCATCATCGGCAGAACCGATTTTCCGGATTTGCGTTTTCAGGGGAGGTAGTTCCGGATTGCCGTCCGCAAGCATCTGATAAGAACAGCATACATCATAGAGGTTTCGGGCTTTATGATTGACAGCCTCTTTCTTGTTGGCGGAGAGCCAGCGGAGTGTAGGAGAAATTAACATACATGTCCCGAACAGCAGGAAAATGATAGAGCCTGTCAGCAGACCGAGCATAAATTTTTCAAACAGAGAAAGCTTCTTTTTGGGGGCATTCTGTTCAGCAGTATCGGGCTGTACTGTTTTCATGATAATGTTCCCTGTTCTTCTTCGTCATCGTCATCGAAATCGTCCTGCAAATCCGCGCTGACGTTCTGGCTCAGTACCTGATACTGTGCGACAGTACGAGAATTGAATTCTTTTAGGTGTCCGGAACTGGTAATATTTTCGGGGGAAAGGTTTCCGGTGCATAAGAGCGCAAACATCATCGCGGAAAAGATTGCTTTGTTCATGATAAAAAACTCCTTTTAAAATATATTTTTCAGATATGCAAAATAGGTTTAGCATTTTCAATTTTTAGAAATTCTCTTTTTTCTGATACAAATTCCCAGATAGATGATTATCATTCCAGCGATATAGCATAGAATATCCATCCAGTTGAAACTTGTGCCGATGATAATTCTCATCACACTGCCTTTTTCAAATCCAAGCAAATCACAGATATGAAAATACTGGGCGATTTCAAACGCAAATCCGACACAGCACATCAGAAACGGCATCAGCCGGGGGAGGACTTTCAGAAAAATCCGGACTAAACAGTATATCAAAGGGATAATCAGCATATCTCCGCCGGAATCCCTCAGCCATGAGGGAGACGGCACAAAGACAGCAATCATGAATTCTATAATAAATAAAATCGCTGACAAGATAAGATAATACTTTCTTTCAGATTTCGTCTGCATGAGAATCCTCCTTCCGGAATTCCAGAATATCTGCCGGCTGACAGTCAAGGACTTCACAGAGTTTTTCGAGTGTCGAAAACCGGATAGCTTTGGCTTTTCCAGTTTTCAGAATGGAAAGATTCGCCGGAGTGATTTCTATTTTTTTGGCCAAATCCCCGGAGGAAATTTTTCTTTTTGCCATCATGACATCCAGATTTACAATAATGGGCATAATAAAGCATCTCCTCCAATCAGATAGTATAGTCATTTTCTTCCTGAATTTCCACCGCACGGACAAAGACATTTTTCAGCACACGCAGAACCAGTCCGAAGAATGCCGCCGCAAAGGCAACAAAGAAACCCAGAAATCTCCAGAAACCAAAAATTCCGAACGGAATCGCCACAAGCAGACAGCACCATGAAATATATCGCAGATGCTTGCAGTTCTCCGGCTTGAAAACTATATCATTCTTGATATTTTTCAAAAGCTTATGCAGATGATATAAACAAACCTCTCCGCATACTGCTGACAGATACAGACAGATGCTCAAAGGCCAAAAAACAGAACCTTCGATAATTCCTGTTCTGTCAGGAGAAACAATATCATACCAGCGAACCATGATGGGAACGCATAAGGCAAGGACGATAATCAATACAAATAAGACTCTTACTAATAAAATTGATAAATTCAGGGATTTATCCTGATTCCACATGATACAGATACACCCTTTCCGGATTTTTCTATATTATAGCACAGGAATTATCATTTGTCAAGACTTTTTTATCGAAAAACAATAATTTTTTTCTGAATTTCAAAAATCTATCATAAAACAGGAAATTTTATACAAATCTTAACATATATTCTTGACAAATTCTCCAAAATATGCTATACTGAAATTAATTCAGAGATATATTATCTGAAATTTTGATTTGAAAGGAAGTTTTTCCCATGGCAATGTTTGACAAACTGCTTGCCAATCTCAAAGCAGGCAGAAAAAAAATTGTATTTACAGAGGGCACTGATGCAAGAATCCTCTCCGCAGCTTCCAAGCTGTTAGCAGAAGACCTTATGGATGTTATCCTCTGTGGAAATGTGAACGATGTCAAGAAAGCCGCTGCTGATAACGGTTTCAATATCGACAAGGCCGAAATACTCGACCCGCTGACTTATCCCGAAATGGATTCTATGGTTTCCACAATGGTAGAACTCCGCAAAGGCAAAATGTCCGAAGAAGAATGCAGAACTGCTCTCCAGAAATCCAATTATTTCGGCACAATGCTGGTAAAAATCGGCAAGGCAGACGCACTTCTCGGCGGTGCGACTTACTCCACAGCCGATACTGTAAGACCAGCACTCCAGCTTGTCAAGACAAAGAAAGGCTCTAATCTGGTAAGTTCTTCCTTTATTCTGTTCAGAGAAGTCAACGGCGAAGAAGAAAAAATCGCTATGGGTGACTGTGCTATCAATCTGGGCTATTCTGACAGACTCGACAAGGAAGGCAATGTTGTTCTGACTGCCGCACAGCAGTTAGCAGAAGTCGCTGTCGAAACCGCCAAGACTGCCGCATATTTCGGCATTGACCCGAAAGTTGCCGTTCTGAGCTTTTCCACATACGGTTCAGGCAAGGGCGGTACAGTTCAGCTCAGTCATGATGCTGTTATCGAAGCAAGAAAAATTGACCCTGAACTGACCATTGACGGCGAATTCCAGTTTGATGCAGCTGTATCCAAGGAAGTAGCATCTGTAAAGTGTCCGGATTCCAAGGTTGCCGGACAGGCTAACACCTTTATTTTCCCGCTTATCGAAGCCGGAAACATTGGTTACAAAATTGCACAGAGACTGGGTGGCTTTGCGGCATACGGCCCGATTCTTCAGGGCTTGAATGCACCTATCAACGACCTTTCCAGAGGCTGTGACGCTGACGAAGTTTACAAGATGGCTATTATCACTGCTGGTATGGCATAATTTCAGCTTAAAAATCAAAACCGTCCGTTTTTATGCGGACGGTTTTTCTTTTCTGATTACTATTATACATTATAATATTGAATTGGTCAATAATTTTTTATTTCTTGTAAGGCGGAATCTCTCCAAGCTGATAATACTGGTCATGATGTACATATTTGTGATGTTTCCGCCAGATGTCACGCTTTTTGAGTTCGTGCCGGAGTTCTTTTCCTTCCGTGATAACCAGTTTGCTGAACTTGATAAGATTGCCCTCATTCCGGACAAGTCCGGTTATGATGCCGAAGGAATTTCCGCTTCCAACATCGCTCATGATGCTGTTGCCAATATGCGCCATCTGCGATTTCTGGACACCATATCTGTTCTGCACTTCTTCCAAGCCTGTAATGCGTGGTTTATGGGCATGAGAAATATAATCCACACCGAGACGGTTTCCGAAACGTTCCGCACGGGAATCAAATTTTGTATTGGATAATAATATCAACTGAAAGCCCATAAGTTTGAGATGTTCAAAAAGGGTGACAGTGGATTTCGGAGGATTGAAATCTTCCAGTCCGGCGACGGTATCATCAATATCAAATGAAATGACCTGAATTCCGGCTTTTTTAAGACGCTGATAATCAATCCCGTGAATACTTTTCTGATAAATATCCGGAACGTAAGTTTTTATCAGATAGGCATCTGACATATCACTGAATTTGCTCATGATAAAACCTCCTTATTGATTGATAATATGAATATCTCTCTGCGGATAGGGAATCGCAATCTGATGTTCATCGAATGCTTTCTTGACTCGTTCATGTAAATCATAGTAGAGATTCCAGTATTCGGTGTGGGTTGTCCAGACACGGACATAAATCATCACCGCACTGTCGGCAAGCTCTCCGATACGGACAGTATAGTTTTCCTGATGCAGAACAGCCGGATGTTGTTCCAGAATATCAGCAATTAATTTTTTGGCAAGTTCGGAATCTGAATTGTATCCGATGCCGAAATTAATATCTAATCTGCGCTTCGGGTCTTCGGTATAGTTCTGAATCACGGCATTAGAAATCTGATTGTTCGGAATATAGACGATAGTGCCGTCAGCTTTCTTGATTTTTGTTTGCAGAATGCCGATAACTTCAACCGTTCCGGTAATGCCGGCATACTCGACAAAATCACCGACTTTCAGTGGCTTTGAGAACAGAATCAGGAATCCGCCTGCCACGTTCGATAAGCTGTCCTGCAAAGCGAGTCCGACTGTCAGCCCCACAGTGCCGATAACTGTGATGATGGAAGTCATAGGGACATTCAGGACAGATAAAACAATCACCGTCACCAGAATATATAAAATAACCCGTATCAGAGAATGCAGAAAACCGGAAGCTGTTTTGTCCAGTCTGCTTTTATCAAGTGTTTTTTTCAGAAATTTCAGAAAAAATTTTGATAACAGCATTCCCAGTGCAAATACCAGCACTGCCGACCCTAAAGACGGCAGAATTCCCCTCACATAATCCCACATGCCGGTAAAGACCGACCCGACATGTTCTGCTTCTCCGGAAATCACTTCGCCCAGTTCCGCAGAAGTTTCTGTTAATAATTCTGTAGTTTCCATTGTGAATTTCAACCCTTTCTGACATTTTTTTCTTATTTTATTATATAACAGAACAGCAGTTTCTGTCAATAGAGAAATTTTTTGAAAAAACGCTTGCAAAACATGTAAAAGTATAGTATAATAATTACATATGCTGAAATTTTAAGAAATGGAGAGTGAACCAACATTATGCATCCCTTATTATTGGCAAATCAACTCATCATGCTCGCTGGCGGTATCGACGGCAACAAGCGTCCTCTGGACGATTCCGAAAAGTGGGGCGTTACCCTCGTCGGATTAGGTGTTGTTATCGCGGCACTGGCCATTCTGGTTGTGGTTATCCTGCTCTTCGGCAAGATTTTCGACCAGATTGACAAGAACCAGAAGGCAAAAGCTTCTGCTGCCGCAGAAAAGAAAAAGCCGAAGCCTGCACCTGCTCCGGCAAAGAAAGAGCCTGCGCCTGCTCCGGCTGCAAAGTCCGCACCTGTTCCGGCTGCGACTGTATCTCCCGTGCCGACTGTCTCGGCGGAAGATGATGAAGAAGTCATTGCTGTTATCTCGGCAGTTGTGGCAATGATGAGCGAACAGGACGGAAAAGCTTACAGAATCAAGTCCGTTGCTAAATCGCAGAGAAATAATGGCTTCAGCGGCCGTTCCGCATGGGCAATGGACGGACGCAGACAGAACGTCAGCCCGTTCTGATTTTAAAAGAAAAGGAGATTTTAAGCAATGCTGCAAATTTTACAGGATATTCTCAGCGGTCTGTTTGAGACAAGCGGTCTTGCCGGACTGGCGGCCGAGCCTCTTAAACTGCTGATGATGTGTGTGTCATTTTTATTCATGTATTTGGCAATCGTCAAGGGTTTTGAACCTCTTCTGCTTCTGCCGATTTCGTTCGGTATGTTTCTGTCAAACCTGCCTGCTGTCCTGCCGGAAGATATGATTTTCCATGCGGCCTACTGGAATGAACCGCAGAGCGTCGAATGGCTCTGGAAGGTTCTGCATGACGGCGGGTTGCTGGATAAATTATATCTGGGTGTCAAATTGCAGATATATCCCTGTCTGATATTCTTGGGCATTGGTACAATGACGGACTTTGGCCCTCTGATTGCAAATCCGAAAAGCTTTCTGCTGGGTGCGGCTGCACAGGGCGGTATCTTCTTCACATTCTTAGCCGCTGGTTATATGGGCATGAGCGCAGCAGAATGCGGTTCGATTGCGATTATCGGCGGTGCAGACGGTCCTACATCTATTTATGTATCAAGCAAACTGCTTGACGGTGCGGATTCTAATCTGAATACAGGTACAATCGCACTGGCGGCTTATACTTACATGGCATTAGTTCCGGTTATCCAGCCGTTCTGGATGAAACTGCTCACAACCGAAAAAGAACGCAAAATCAAGATGCCTCAGCTCCGTACGCCGTCCAAGACAGAAAAGATTATCTTCCCTGTTGTTGTTACTTTGATTGTAGCACTGTTAGTACCTTCTGCGGCTTCTCTGGTTGGTATGCTGATGTTCGGCAACATCCTGAAAGAATCCGGTGTGGCTGGCCGTCTGGTAGATACTGCACAGAATGCCCTGATGAATATTGTGACTATCTTCTTAGGCGTTTCCGTAGGTGCGACATGTACGGCATCCAATGTAGCAAACTGGGACTTCATCAAGGTTCTGCTTCTGGGTGTAGTTGCATTCAGTCTGGGTACATGCTGCGGTCTGGGACTTGCCAAGCTGATGAACTGGCTCAGCGGCGGAAAGGTCAATCCGCTGATTGGTTCTGCCGGAGTTTCTGCCGTTCCGATGGCAGCTCGTATCTCTCAGCAGGAAGGTGCAAAGGCTGACCCGACGAACTTCCTGCTCATGCACGCTATGGGACCTAACGTAGCCGGTGTTATTGGTTCTGCGGTTGCTGCCGGTGTTCTTCTGAGCGTTATCAATTATTAAATCCCGAAAGTCAGATATTCCGGTTCTGGTTTCCAGAGCCGGGATATTTTTTTCTGCCCTGTCATATATTTGTAATGTTAAAAATTTATGAAAATGCTTTACAGATGCCGTATTTTGTGGTATTATGTAGATAAGAAATCTTTTTGGGAAAGGCTGTGCCTATGAATCGACTCAAACTTGTTACAATTATGCAGTCTGTACTGATTACAGGTCTGGTGCTGCTAATTTCCGGACTGCTTCTGTTCCGGAATCATGAGAAAAAAGAAACAGTCCCGGCTTCGCTGGATGTGGAAGAAACAAAATCTTATGAATATACTATGGAATCAGAAGCGATTTATGAAACTACCGGACAGAAGATTTTTCTTCGGGATGCCGAAGTCGGTGAAATCTGGATTCCAGTGCTTGCAGATGTTCCGGCCTGTGAGTATCAGGCAGACCAGTATGTCACACGCAACGGACTGATGTATTATACTGAAAATAATAAAATTATTTCCAGATTCGGGATTGATGTTTCAGCACATCAGGAAGAAATCGACTGGCCGACAGTCAAAAAAGCCGGAGTCGAATTCGCTATGATTCGCGCCGGATACCGCGGTTATACAGGAGGCAGTCTCGTCATAGATGACTATTTTGAACAGAATGTGCAGGGCGCACAGGATGCCGGAATTGCTGTCGGAGTCTATTTCTATTCTCAGGCCATTACACCGGAAGAAGCGATTGAAGAAGCTGAACTTGTGCTTTCTCTGATTGCTGACAAGGAAATTACATATCCTGTCGTCTATGACTGGGAACTTGTCACAAATGATATTGCCCGCACAGATGATGTTTCTGTCAGAACACTTACGCAGTGCAGTATTGCTTTCTGTGAGAAAATCAGACAGGCAGGCTATCTGCCTATGATATATCAGAATAAAAGAACTTCTCTCCTGAAGCTGGATTTGCCGGAGCTGACGGATTATGATTTCTGGCTCGCAGAATATAATGACAAAGCAACATATTATTATAATTATCAGATGTGGCAGTATGCCTCTGACGGAACTGTTCCCGGCGTGAACGGTCATGTAGATGTGAATGTGTGCTTTAAAGACTATACGGATTCTGAAAGGGAGAGTGATGAAGATGCATAAAAATCAAAAACTTGACCTTGCTCTTTCTACGAAAATCATGTTCGGCATCTGGATATTTCTGATAATGATTAATATTTTATCCAGATTTATGACTTCCGCAGTAGATTTCTATATTCAGTATATTTTTCCGTCGGTATCGGATTTCTGGTGCAGTGTGTCCGGCCTGGCTGATTTTTCCGTTGGGGAATACATGATAGTTATCGGTATCGCACTGGCGATTATCGGCCTTCTGAGCTTTCTCCTGTTTATGATATTTGCAAAGAGAAGACGCGGAAAAATTGCCCGGTTCTATGGGCATTTCTACGGCTGGATTCTGACATGGCTGTTTTTTGTCCTGACATTCCGCTTTTTTATTCTGTATCAGGGCACACAGATGAGCGCAAAACTCGAAAATATGTCATTCAAGAATAAAGACGTTCTGGAGATTTATGAACTTCTGGTAGACGAAACAAATCAGGCATCCGAAAAAGTCAGCCGGGATAATACGGGACATTTTATTCTTGCAGAAGATACAAATCTGATGCTGGAAGCCAAAAACTGCATGAGAAGACTTTCTCAGGAATTTCCCCAGTATAAAGGCGTTTATCCTGATGCAAAGCCGATTGCACATTCTTATTTTTTTACTCAGCAGAACCTGCTAGGCATTTATTTTCCGTTCTCTATGGAAGCGAATTATAATCCCGTTGTCTATGAAATCAATCTGCCGGATACTATCTGTCATGAATTCACGCATCTGAAAGGCAATATCTTTGAAGATGAAGCCGGATATCTGGCTTTTCGCGCCTGCCTGACAAGCGAAAATCCGGATTTTGTCTACAGCGGTTATATCAACATGCTGAGCTGGCTGGATTTTGATTTCGGTGATGATGTATCTGCATGGGAACGCTATCAGGAAATCACGGACAAGCTTTCCCCGGAAGTGCTGAAAGATTTATACAGCTTTGTGCCGGAAGATTACTATCAGACACATAGACATGAAGAAGTCATCCCGACAGCCATTGTTTCCGATGTTGCAGATACTGTGATGGATGCCAATCTGAAAGCTAACGGCATTCCGGAAGGAAAGGCAAGTTATCACGGCCTGACGGCTTTGGTATTATGCTATTATATCTACGGTTGGTGAGAATGCCAAAAGCAAGGGCGAAAAGCCCTTGCTTCTTTATTTTTCGTCTTTTTCATAATAAAATAGGTCGGCTGGTGTACAGTCCAGAGCATTGCAGATAGCATTTAAAATATAGCTATCATAGCGGACAATTTTATTTTTATAATATTTGTCAATCGTTTGATATTTAATTTTTGTTTTTTGGGAAAGCCAATATCGAGTAACCTGCTTTTCTTCCAGTAATTTTTCTAATCTTAATCTAAGCATATATCCTCCTATAAGTATAGTATTTATTTGATATATATACTATAGCCGATATATTTTTACTTGACAATTTCCCTAATATAGTATATACTTAATTATGGATATAAGAGGTGATATATATGCCGGACTATAAAGAATTGTTCTATGAATCACAAGCAGAACTTGCCAATCTGGAAGAAAAACTTAAAAAAATTGTACTCGAAATTCAGTCCTTTATGCGTGATGCCGAAGAAAAAGTGATTTCGGAAGAGGAACAGAAAAAATAAAAATTTTTCTTGCTTTTTTTAGTGATTTATGATAAAATAAAAATATCAAGAATATTCACTATGGAGGAAATTTTTTATGTCTTATGTAATCGGTGTGGATTTGGGCACAAGCGGTACAAAAACGGTTCTGTTCGATGAATCCGGAAAAGTTATCGCTTCCCATACAGTAGAATATCCCATGTATCAGCCGAAAAACGGCTATGCCGAACAAGACCCCGCCGACTGGCGCGAAGCCGCTTTCACAACTATCAAAGCAGTGATGCAGAAAAGCGGTGTCTCTAAGGATGATGTCAAAGGTATCGGCTTATCAGGACAAATGCACGGCCTTGTCATGCTAGATGAGAAAAATCAGGTCATCCGCCGTTCCATTATCTGGTGTGACCAGCGAACCGCTAAGGAATGTGAAGAAATGACACAGAAAATCGGCGCGGAACGTATGATTGAAATTACTGCCAATCCGGCTATGACGGGCTTTACAGCTTCTAAAATACTCTGGGTCAGAAACAATGAACCTGAAAATTATGCAAAATGCCGTCATATTCTGCTCCCTAAGGATTATGTCAGATTTTGCCTGACAGGTGAATTCGCTACCGAAGTTTCAGATGCTTCCGGTATGCAGTTGTTAGATATCCCGAAAAGACAATGGTCTGATGAGGTTCTGGAAAAATTAGAGATTGATAAGTCCTTACTGGCGAAAGTCTATGAAAGTCCGGAAGTGACCGGAACGCTTACGGCCGAAGCCGCTGAAAAAACTGGTCTGAATCAGAATACAATTGTTGTCGGCGGTGCAGGGGATAATGCCGCGGCCGCAGTCGGAACAGGCGTTGTCAGAGACGGCAGAGCGTTTACGACTATCGGAACAAGCGGAGTCGTATTTGCACATACCTCCGGAATCACTATCGACCCGAAAGGCAGAGTGCATACTTTCTGCTGTGCCGTGCCGGGATGCTGGCATGTCATGGGTGTAACGCAGGGTGCAGGCTTATCGCTGAAATGGTTCAGGGATAACTTCTGCAATGCCGAAAAGGAAACGGCTTTGATGATGGGGGTTGACCCTTATTATCTGATGGATAAAGCGGCTCTGGAGTCTCCTATTGGTGCGAACAGATTATTATATCTGCCGTATCTGATGGGCGAACGCACACCGCATCTTGACCCGGATGCAAGAGGAGTATTCTTCGGATTATCGGCAATGCATACCAAGAGGGATACGCTTCGGGCTGTCATGGAAGGTGTTACTTATTCATTGAGGGACTGCATGGAAGTGCTTCGGGAAATGGGTGTTTCTGTCAATGATATGATGGCCTGTGGCGGAGGCGGTTCATCTCCTGTATGGAGACAGATGCTTGCTGACCTGTATACCTGTCCTGTCAAGACAGTGGATTCCAAAGAAGGCCCTGCTTTAGGTGTAGCAATTCTGGCGGCTGTCGGTGCTGGCATGTATTCCAGTGTTCCGGAAGCCTGTGATGCAATTATTCATACAGCAAATTCACAAGAACCAATTGCTGAAAATATTCCGGAATATGAAAAATATTATCAGCTTTACAGAAATATTTATCCAGCACTGAAAGAACAGTTCAAAGCCCTGTCTGTTTTATGATAGAAGTGCAGGAGAAGAAGAAACCGCTTTCCGGCAGTGCCCTGAAATTAATCGCAGTCATGACCATGCTGATTGACCATTCTTATCATGTGCTGGATAAATTTCCGATATTCAGGCAAGTGTTCTGGAATATCAGCACCAATTATCAGGTATCATTGTATCTGCTCTGCCGGACGGTCGGCAGAATCGCGTTTCCTTTATATGCCTTTCTGCTGACAGAAGGCTTTCAGCATACCCATGACCGGAAGAAATATGCAGGAAATCTTCTGCTGTTTGCCTTGATTTCCGAAATTCCGTGGAATCTGCTTCACGGCGGAAAGCTGCTTGGCAGGAGTCAGAACGTGTTTTTCACGCTGTTTCTGGGACTGCTCTGCATGATAGTTTATGAAGCCTATCAGGAGAACCGGAAAAAACAATGGATATTTCTTATCGCAATAGCCGTTATTGCCATGTTCCTGAATGCCGATTACGGTCTGAAAGGAGTCGGCTTCATCTTTGCAATGTATCTGCTCCGGGAAAAGAAAATTCCGCAGATGTTTGTGTCATCGGCGTTTCTGTCCGGAAATGTTTTCTATACTTTTGGGGCAATGGGAGCTTTTATCCCGATAAGTCTGTATAATCAGGAACGTGGCTTTATCCGTGGAAAATTCTGGAAATATGCATTTTATGCGTTTTATCCGGTGCATATGCTGATATTGTATTTTATCAAGAAAAATCTGTAAGTTTTAAATTTTCAGGAAGGATGTGTTCAGAATGAAAGAAGAAATTTTTGAATCTCATGAAGCACTTGCCGAACTCGTCAGAAGAAGAAAACAGCGCAAGAGAATTCTTGCTTTTGTTCTGGCAGTGACTATGCTTGTTACATTTGCGATTCCCATCAGTATGATGATTCCTGTCCAGAATCCTCCGGCAGTGACAGATACAGATGACGGCTTCAAAGCTCCGCTCTATTCTGCTGATGCAGAAACATAATTTCAGAATCCTGCGGAATTTCCGCAGGATTTTTATGGAATGCTGTCACATCCGGCAGAAAATGCCGTTATTTATGATAGATATTCAGTGCAGAAGGGCTTTTTTCGGCCTGTTTTTGTATGAACTGACGAAAAAAGCCCGAATATCTTGTAAGTTATGACAAAATATGATATAATGTATTCTGTCAGATTATCAGACTCGGAATAGGAGAAGAAATCATGAACCAATCAAGAAAAATTGCCTGTTTTTTCGGCGGAATCCTTGCTTTCTGCCTGACTGTTCCGTCAGCGGTGCAGGCAGAAGAAGTTCCGGCATTTACTTTTTCAGACAGAAACGTGTTTCAGCAGGATGAACAGGGAAACTGCTGGTATCAGAATGGCGGAGAAACAGTCACCGGAAAATTCAGTCTCGCGCCGGATTATGCGCTTGGCGATATCAGTCAAGATACTGTCATTGATGCATTTGATGCCGCCAGACTTCTGAAAGCTTCTGCGGAATCAGGCGCGGGGACTGCTTCTGTAGAAGAACTGCTTCTGGAACAGTTTCCGGTTTATGAAGATGCAGAAAATGCCGTGTTGTATGCCGATATTAATGCAGATGCTGTCATCAATGCCGAAGATGCTGCTTTAATTCTGAATTATGCAGCAGTTTCCGGTTCGGGAGAAAATCAGCATCCTCTGGGGTATGCCTGTTATTATGCAGATGAAAACGGCTTTCTGCAAAAAGGCAGAATTCAGGATGCCGGTACAGGTGAAGTCTATTATGCGGATGAGAATTATGCACTGATTTCCGGATGGTTTTCTTCTGATGGAAATCGCTATTATCTGGACAAGCAGACCTTTTCACCTCTGACAGGCTGGCAGGATATTCAGGGACGGAGTTATTATTTCAGCGAATCCGGCGAAATGCAGACAGGCTGGATACATCCGGATGAAAATTTCTACTATCTGGATGAAAACGGTATCTGCCTGAAAGACTGGCAGGAAATCGAAGGTCAGACTTATTATCTGGATGAAGAAACCGGAGCAAGATATTCCGGCTGGATGCAGAAACAAGAAAATAATTACTATCTGGATGAAAACGGCCTTCTCACAACGGGCTGGAAAATTATCGGAAACAACAGCTATTATTTCAGCGAATCCGGCGAAATGCAGACAGGCTGGATACATCCGGATGAAAATTTCTACTATCTGGATGAAAACGGTATCTGCCTGAAAGACTGGCAGGAAATCGAAGGTCAGACTTATTATCTGGATGAAGAAACCGGAGCAAGATATTCCGGCTGGATGCAGAAACAAGAAAATAATTACTATCTGGATGAAAACGGCCTTCTCACAACGGGCTGGAAAATTATCGGAAACAACAGCTATTATTTCAGCGAATCCGGCGAAATGCTGACAGGCTGGATACATCCGGATGAAAATTTCTACTATCTGGATGAAAACGGTATCTGCCTGAAAGGCTGGCAGGAAATCGAAAATCAGACCTATTATCTGGATGAAGAAACCGGAGCAAGATATTCCGGCTGGTTCTATGATGAGAAAAACCGCTATTATCTGGATGAAAACGGTCTGTTTGCAACGGGCTGGAAAATTGTCGGAGACAACAGCTATTATTTCAGCGAATCCGGCCAAATGCAGACAGGCTGGCTCACACTGGATGAGAATCAATATTATCTCAATCCTGATGGTACTATGGCAACCGGATTCGTCACAGTAGACGGTCTGCGCTACTATATGGGCACAAACGGCATCTTGCAGAAAAGAAAATGGCTTGTTGTCGACGGAAAAACATACTATCTCGGACTGAAAGGCGACTGTCTCACAGGCTGGCAGAATCTCACAGGCTATATCTATTATTTTCAGCCGGACGGCGCAATGTCTGTCGGCTGGACAACTGTTGAAGATAATACTTACTATTTTGATGTCAATAACGGCACAATGCAGACAGGCTGGCTGGTGCTCGACGGCCTGACCTATTATCTGAATAGTTCCGGTGTCCGTCAGACAGGCTGGTGTACTCTAAGCGGATATAAGTATTATTTCAATATCAACGGCATTATGACAACCGGATGGGCGACTATCGGCGGAAATAAATATTATTTCTATCCGGATAACGGCACAATGGCTGTCAATACCACGATTGATGGTGTCTATCTCGGTTCGGATGGCATTGCTTCCGAAGGAAAACTTGCACTTAACCGTCAGCGAGCACAGGATGCCCTTGGAGAATATGGGTCTTCTGTCAGTGCGATTTATAATTATATGCGCTCGACAAACAGATATAAATATATAGAATCTACCCGTACTCTGGAACAGATTCAGGCGAACGGCTGGCTGTATTATGTAGATTACGCCTTTACGCATTATTACGGCGTTTGCTATTATATGGCCGCTAAGATGGATTTCATTCTTCAGGAAGCCGGTTATCAGTGCCGTATTGTTCATGCAACTCACGGAAGCGGTGACCATTACTGGAATCAGGTATATCTCAATGGAAGCTGGCTCAACTATGACTGCACAAACGGCTATAATGCATATAGCTGGAGCAGTATTATCGCTGCCGGAAATTATACGTTCTTAGGATACGTCACACCCGTTTATCAGTAAGATTTCAAAAAAAGTAAGGAGTAAGATGTATTATGAAAAAATATTTGCTTGCAGTGCTCGCATTCGCCGGCTGTCTGGGAATTCTGTCCGGATGCGGAAAACAGGAAGAATCCGTTCCGACCGCAGAAGAAAATGTTCCTGTTGTTTCTTCTGAAACCGAAACAGCAGAAATTTCTTCCGAAGCAGAAACATCAGCAAAATCCAAAAAAGAAGCTTCTACAGAAGTCAATACTGCCGAAACAGAATCTTCTGCTGAGGAAACTTCTGATACAGTATCAGAATCCGAAACGAATCAGAATGCTTCTGAAACCGCAGTTTCTACAGCAGTGACAGCTTCCGGAAATGCTTCTGTCACAACTACTGTCGCAGTCAGTGCGGAAACACAGGTACAGCAGGCCGAAACACAGGCAGATGTCCAGATAGATGATAATCCTCCGGATGTTCCGGCAGAAGTCAATCTCGTGACAGAAGCAGAAGTACAAATTGATGCTCCTGACCCGGATGCCGGCATCACAGCCACAGAAGCAGAAGTACAGACTTCCGAACTTTCTATGACAATCAGCTATCAGGGAAATTCCCTGACAGTCGGCGAAAGTGCCAAAAGCTTTGTTGATGCTGTCAAGCCGGGCATGATTGACGGCCCTGCTCCGAGCTGTTACGGCGACGGCGAAAATATTAATTATATCTATGATGATATGACTGTCTATGTATGGAATCAGAATGAAAATTATCAGGTTTACAGCGTGGATATCAATGCGCCCGGAATTGTTTCTGTCAGTGGCATGGATATCGGCTCGGCTGTGACATTCGACGGCGAAAAGCGTTTCGATTTAGGCGACGGATATAGTATTACTGTATCTGCAGTCGGCGGAACAGTCAGCCTCATCAGCTATAATATGGATTTATAATCATTAATCTGCAATTTATCATGCAGGAGTGCTGTGCAGAACAGTGCTCCTGTCTTTGCGGTAAGGGGGCTTGACATGGTTTTCAGCAGTACAGTATTTCTGTTTATGTTTCTTCCGTCTGTCCTGATATTATACTATCTGATTCCGGAACGGCATGTGAAAAATGCCTTGCTGATTCTGGCAAGTATTGTGTTTTATGCGTTCGGTGAGCCGTTTGTGGTTTTTCTGATGCTGATTTCAATTCTGTGCAATTATGGACTGGGGCTGATGATGCAGAAAGAAACGCTCAGAAAAACAAGCCTGATAGTATCTGTTATCTGGAATCTGGGCTTGTTGGGTGTGTATAAATATGCAGGATTTTTCGTCAGCATCCTGAACAGTATTCCGTTTGTGAATTTGCCTGTTCCGGAAATTCCTCTGCCAATAGGCATTTCATTTTTCACGTTTCAGGCAATGTCCTATGTGATTGATGTCTATCGGGGAGATATCAAAATTCAGAAGAATTTTTTCAGATTGCTATTATATATCACGTTCTTTCCGCAGTTGATAGCAGGGCCTATTGTCAAATATAAAGATATCGAAAATCAGCTTGCAGAAAGAAAATTCAATCCCGGACAGACAGCACACGGCATCAGACGTTTTATCTGCGGTTTGTCCAAGAAATTACTGATTGCAGATACCGTCAGCATTGTGGCAGATAATATTTTCAGTCTGGAAAAATCAGAGCTGATTTGTCCGCTGGCATGGCTGGGGGCGGTCTGCTATACACTCCAGATTTATTTTGATTTCAGTGGCTATAGTGATATGGCAATCGGACTGGGGCAGATGTTCGGTTTTGAATTTAAAGAAAATTTCAATTATCCGTATATTTCATCCAGTATGACGGATTTCTGGAGAAGATGGCATATTTCCGTTTCAACATGGTTCAAAGAATACTTATATTTTCCGCTGGGAGGCAACCGGAAAGGCAAAACCAGAACGGTCATGAACAAATGGATAGTGTTTTTCTTTACCGGATTATGGCACGGTGCAAACTGGACATTTGTCATCTGGGGACTGCTCAACGGCGGATTCCTGATGTTAGAAAGCTATGAAATCATTCCGGTGAAGAAAATGCAGAAAAATAGTTTTCTGAAAATTCTAAGCCATGTTTATACCATGCTGGCAGTGGTGCTCTGCTTTACGATTTTCAGGGCTTCTGATTTAAGTCAGGGAGTGCATTTCTGGCAGACAATGTTCGGATTCGGAATCGCAGATGAATATCATCAGAAAATCGGCATGAGTTTGTTTCTGAAAGAATTCAATTATCTGTTCATTATCACTGTTATATTTGCCGTGATATTGTCCATGCCGGTGAAAGACTGGATTTCGGGATGTTTCAAATCAGAGAAAGCCAAATCTGGCTTGCAGATGATTTCTTATCTTGGCTCGCTGGGACTGCTGTTTCTGTGTCTGCTGTACTTGTCGGCCGGAACGTACAGCCCGTTTATCTATCTGAATTTCTGAGGAGGTGCAGACATGAAAAAAATAGCCTGTCTGATTTATAGCATTCTGTTTCTGGCAGTCTGTGCCGTGCCGGGAGCGATGCTTCTTCTGACCCCTTCCGAAGAAAGCACTTCTGAAAAACGTCAGCTTGCCGAAATGCCGTCTTTCAGGGACGAGGAGGGAAACTTCAATCAGAACTGGAATTCTGAATTTCAGTCATATGTATCTGACCATTTCGGATTCAGAAAGAATCTTGTCAGCATAGACAGTCATCTGAAAGCGGATTTGCTTCATGTTTCGGCAGAAGAAAAAGTCATTATCGGCAAAGACGGCTGGTTATTCTATACACCGACTGTCAATGACTTTATTGGACGGGCGACTGTTTCAGAACTTGGCATTCAGAATATCAGACATAATCTCGAAATGATGCAGGAATTCACCGAACAGCAGGGAAGTCAGTTCGTTCTGGCAGTTGTGCCGAATAAGAATTCTGTCTATGCTGAATATATGCCGGATAATTATTATCATAATGATTGCTGTAATAATGATTGGAATCTGCATTCTGCGCTGGAAACAAGTCCGGTGAATGATGTTTATCTGTTGTCATATTTTTATGACTATGCGAAATATAATATGATATCTGAACCGTTCTATCATAAACAGGATACCCACTGGAACAATACCGGCGCATTAATTGGCTATCGTGCCATAATGGATGCCACCGGACTGGAATATAACTCCTATTCTGATGCAGAATATCATATCGAACAGAACTGGAAAGGCGATTTGCAGAATATGCTCTTTCCGGATTCCGGCGTTCTGGATGAAAATTCTGTTTATGATATTGATTTTAATTATACTTATCAGGGAAGATATAACAATTCTGATGATATTACTATCAATACTGTAAATCCTTCCGGAACAGGTTCGCTCCTGATGTTCCGTGATTCCTTCGGCGCAGCGGTAATTCCCTATTTTTCACAGAATTTCCAGACAGCAAGATATTCCCGTTCAAGACCGAATCCCCTCTACAATCTGGAAATCAGCCGTTTTGATGTTGTCATTCTCGAAATCGTCGAGAGAAATATCGCATGGCTACAGAAAGAAGCCCCCATGCACAGTGCCTTGAAAGCCGATTCCGTTCCGGAAGCAGATTCACAGGGCAGTGCG